>QHZQ01000085.1 GCA_003224725.1 Acidobacteriota bacterium
AGACAACAGCCTTATCACCGCAATGTCTTAGCAGATCCGGACCATGTCCAGGTTGTTCATACTCAAGACTGATGGCTTGGACGCGTGAGGCAGCAATGGCATCTATGGCTTCGCCATAGTTGGGATCAACGTGCTTGCCCCCAACTGTGGCATATCCGTAACAAATATGAACGATTGTGAAGACGTGAATTCCCTCCAATGCTCGGTCCAGTGCTCGGGTTCCCCAACAACGAGCCTGATCGAGGCGAAAATGAAATTCCGGCTCGTCGAGCTGGATGATATCGACGCCCTCGGATTGCAGCGCTTTCAGCTCCTGATTGATGGCGCAAGCAGCATCCATGCCAAGGGCTTCTTCATTGGGGTAGTACTCATTGACGACGCGGCAGGCAGTGGTCAGGGGGCCAATCACAGTCATCTTGACAGGGCGACGAGCGTGCCGCTTGAGGAAACGCAAGTCATCCAGCACCACCGGGCCGGACCAGGTAAGCTGTCCCACAACACGCGGGGCCTGAGCTTCGGCCAAACGTCCTGCGAGTTCAGAGTCCAGATCGATAAAGCTCATGTCACGATTCTTGATAGGCCAAGGCGCCAATCGGACTGTGTCCAATCCGTTAAAGCGAAAGAAATAGGAATCGAAACGCTGCCGGCGCTGCTCTCCATCGGTGATGATATCCAAGCCCGCGCGTTCTTGGTCAGCAATAGCAAGCAGGGTAGCGTCATTCTGGGCTTCAAGCAAAACGGCCGCGTCAGGACGCCAAAAGCTAGTGTCATTGTATGGCGTCGTGACACGGTGGTGGCGTATCAGCCAGTTGGGTTTCGAGTAACTGCCAACCAATTGCGTTGTCAAGCTTCGATTCATTGTTATGAACTTCCCTAGCTCCGACAACTCTACGAACAGAAGCTGTGTTTTCTCGACGGCACTTACACCATAGTTCCATCTCTATGCTTCAAGTTCAGTCAGCAGTCGACTGAATTCCTCGACAAGCATATCCACCGTCTCAGCAACTGGGGGCGCAGAAATGTCGTAGGTCTTAACCGATGCCTCAACCGCCATACCGCCTTTCCTAACGGTCTCGGCTGAGGGCCAGTAAGCCAGAACGCCATTACAGTAACCCGCAAACACGGTGTGAGGAGCTTTGGACCGCTTTTTAACTCCCAGCCCGATTTCAACAAATGGTTCGCCCGGCATTGCCACCAGTAAACAATCATCGATTCGCATCCCCACAATTTCGAATGAGAGACTCTCCTGCTTGAGGCCCGCTTTCACTTTTTGAAGCACACCTTCGGCCCAGCGTTTCACCAGCGAAGCCGGGTAGGTCTTCGTGGTGGGAGCCTTTTCCAGCTTGAGCCTTTCCAGCGTGGCATTAGCTTCGGCAAGATTGGCTTCGGCTCGCTCCAAAGACGGCAGCGGCTGCAGCGGTATACTGACCTGCCGGCTTGCCGCTTTGAAAATCTGATGGGTGGGAGCCTCGTGAAACTCCTTGTGGTACAGGGCGATATTTGAGAGAGAGGTGTCGAATTCTCGAATAACCTGATGGGGCCGCGTCTCGATCTCAAAAAACGCTCGTACGGCCGCTCCCGCGATCTGGCCTCCCATACGTTCTTGTTCGTCCCAATCACTCTGGAGAAATGACAGGGCAGCCTGGTTACCTGCAGCGCCAGTGAGGAAAAGGCAGGTCGCGCCGGTCGCACCCTCAACGATACGGCGCACCACGCCGGGGTAATCTGCACTGAGAAGGTAAGTGTGGTATCCCATCACAACTGGGTGAGCCGCGTAGTTGGTAATCACGGCCATGGGTTTTCCATTCAAGTTGTCGATCCGGAGCACTGCAACACTGTGGTCAGTGAGTCCCGCCGGATTTCGACCTACCAGGATTCGACCGTCAGCGCTAAGTTCCTCGCGATTGATCGCGACGGCAGCCTCACCGCCCCCTCCGCCAACACGGGCAGGCTGGAGCTGGCCATCTGCCACAGCGGCCAATCCGGCAAGCTGACCCACCAGATTGGAAATGTAGGCGTCCAAGGCGGCAATATCTTCGGGTTTACCTCCTACGTCATGGACTCCCCCTAAGACGCCACGTGCGGTGCAGGGACCGTTGTGAGTGTGAGTGCACCCAACGATCACATGACGGGGGGATGTTCCCACACGCTTGCCGACTGCCTGTCGAATTTCATTGGCAAGTGGTAGATCAAAGCCAATGAGGTCACAATCAAAAATGACGACCTTGGTTTTCTCATCGGCAAGTATCAAGACAGTAGCCAATAGAGGCGATTCGATCCCCACCGACGGCTCAATACGTCGCATGGCGCCCTGCATCCTGAAGCCTACCGGCGGAGTGATGTCGCTTCTTGCCACCCCGGCCTTTAGAGTAAGATTATTCATGTGGTGTTCCTCCCTGAAGTATTTGTCCAACTCTCGTTGAACCATCCAACGCGAGCGTTGTTTTCAGTGTCTTGGTGTTATTTCGCAGCGCCCGGCAAGGGCATGGTACTTAGCAGACCGCCATCCACATCGAGTGCCACACCCGTCAAGAAACTCGAGCTGTCAGCCAAAAAAAACATCACAGCATTGACGACGTCTTCTGTGGTTGCATTCCGCTGAAGAGGAATGCCGGCTGCGGTAGCCGCCAATATTTCCTGCGGACTGGCTCCAGCCTTTCGTATCTTCCAACTCAGGACGTCTTGCCCCATGCCAGTTGACGACACCCCCACCGGACAAACACAGTTTACGGTGACCTGATGAGGGGCCAGTTCAGCCGCCAATGCCTTAGTGAGCCCAACCACACCGAACTTGGCGGCGCAGTACGAGACAATCATCCCGCAACCGAGCTTTGAAGCGTCAGAGCCGATATTGACGATGCGTCCCCCACTGGCGCATAGCAAAGGAGCAGCGGCTTGACAGCACAAGAACACCCCTTTCAGATCCACGTCGATCACTCGATCCCAGTCCTGTTCACTAATTTCCGCAATCGGAGCAATTTGGATGACACCGGCCGAGTTAACCAGGGTATCGATGATTCCGAACCTTGACCTGCAGGCCGCCACTGCCGTTTGCACCGAATCGATTGACGTGACGTCGAGTTTCAGGGGCAAGACCCGATCGCTGTCCAGTGTCTTGACGGCCTCCTGCAGCCGCCCGGCATGGATGTCACCAATGGCAACCCGCGCCCCCTGGTCCAACAGGGCGCGGGCAATAGCCAACCCAAATCCACTTGCTCCACCCGTGACCAGGGCACAGCGAGGCCCTGCCTTTTTGCTTTGAGTCATCGTCCTGCCTCCTATGTACAAGTCGACGAAGCCTTGTTGGTTGAGTCGACACCAGGGACCTCAAGCAAGCAAATACTTCCGTATCGTATCCTCAACGATCTGGACGCCCAGCCCCGGACTTCTGCGCACCGCAAGGTACCCATCCTCTTGAACCCACGGATCAGCGACCAGCTCGTGCTGCATCGGGGATTCGTGAGGTTTAAAATCCATGCAATCTCCATGAGTCGATATCGCCAGCAAATGGACGCTAGCCGCGGTGTTCAATGCGCTGCTCCAGGTGTGAGCGCTAAAATGCAAGTTCTCCGCTTCGATCAGCTTGATGACATCCCGGCATCCGGTAATGCCGTGACAACGACCCGGATCCATCTGTATGACATCTACTCCCTTGGACTGGATTAGACGGCGATAGCTCTCGATGTTCCACTCGTCCTCTCCTGTCCCAATCGGTGTGGCCACCGCTGCGCGAAGCCTGGCATGACCTTCGAGGTCTTGAGGGGGAAGTGGCTGCTCAATCCACTTGAGCCGGTACGGTTCGAGATCGCGAAAACGTTGAATAGCCGTTGGCACATCCCAAAGACCTCGAGCTCCTGGAGTGTCAACCACGAGCTCCAGCTCACTTCCGATAACCTCACGAACCTGCCGGACGATTTCAAGATCTCGCTGTCGGTTCTGACCAAAAACAGCTTCCGGACGCATCCCCCAGCCGGCTTTCACCACACGGTAGCCTTGCTCTCGCATCCAGCGGAACTCGTTGATCGTCCAATTGAAGTCTTCCATGTCGAAGATGATGGAACCCATCGCGACGACCTTGTCTTGGAGTGTACCTCCCAACAATTGGCAGATCGGCAAGCCCAATATCTTGCCTTTTAGGTCCCAGAGCGCCATATCGACGGCACTTACGGCGAAAGCGGCAATACCCTCCGGGCCATACCACCAAATACGGGAAAGCATCTTATGCCAGAGCCGCTCAACGTCAAGGGCATCATCGCCGACGAGGAGGGGGGCGAATCCCTGTTCGATAATGGTCTTGGTTGCCAGTGATGCTTCGGGCAATTGGGAAATACACTCTCCCCATCCCACTCGCCCGTCATCGGCCTCCACTCGCGCCAAAGTGAGGTACCGTTCGATACCTTTGTAATGAGGTTCAGGGTAGGCCAGAGCGAAAGCTTGAACCCTCTTGACTTTCATGAATGCTGCCTCGCTTTCGATAGTTTCAAGATTATTTTGAAAATTGCGTCCAGGAAATCTTCACGGAATACCAGCTGGCCAGCCGAAAGATTTTACCCAGCCAGAAGCTGGCTCAGGCCCAGCGGCTGTGCCCTTTCCGCGTTGCGTTAGAAATGAACTCAGTCCATATGGAACACTTCTTCCCAAGGCTCCATTGCCTGGGCAGGGAAGAGAGGATCAAAGAATTCAGACATGTATGTGTTCCAGCGCATGACGGCCTGTTTTGCGTTGAAATCGGCTAACGTTCTTTGGTAGCTATCCGTCTCGAGGTAGATGATCAGATCCTGACCGCGGAGAAAACACCCATGGTTTCGGATCCCTGACAGAGTTGCTTCACTGATGAGTTGTGGCCAAACGGCCTCGTGAGCCTTCTTGTATCCCTCGACTTTGTCGGCCTTCAGTCTCGCCATGTAAACGATGCGGTCCATTGGATCTTCCTTATGAATTGCCCCGCAGGACGTGCGATTTGTCGCAGGTATCCTGCGGCTACCAGGACCTGCCCACCTGTCCCAACCCAATCGAAGCAATTCTGGGGAGCTACCCCAGCGTGCTGCTCCAACCTAAAATAAACATGGCAACAATCAAAACGATGATGGCGATGCCCATGATGCAAAGGGGCCTCCTCCCGGTTCCGGACCATTCACCAGTGATTGCGCCCCAAAAGTTGGCACTCAAAATTCCCATCGAGGAGAGGATGGGCCAGCCCACCACCGCAGCCAGTTCGCCCATTCTGGAACTGCCAACGCCATAGAGGAGGAGGCCAACGGGCCCCAATAAACCCATGAGCAAGCCTATAACGTAGTCGAAAGATGGTCGGGACATCAGATTCCAGGAGCGCTCCTTCGAGATCAGGTAACTGCAATACATGGCGTTAACAAAGGCGCCTGCCGACATAGCGATTGCCCAAATGACATTCAGCGCAAGAAACGGTTCTGCTCCCTGCCTCTCGGCCAATTTTGCAATCGGAGCTCCATAAGCAAAGCTTAAATTGATCATGGGGTTGAGCAATCCGGACAAGACCGCGGCAACCACGCCCACCTTGACTCGCAAGTCCTGTTTCCAGCGGGCAACGCTCTCCGGTCTTTGCTTTGAAAGGGGGTCTGCAGTAGGCTGAGCTAAGCGTTGATCCTTCAAGTGCCCGGCCCACGAGCAAAGTGCCACGCCGATGACGACCAGAATGACACCACCAATGACTAAAATGCCCCGGTCAGTCATGATTTCTTGCCGGTGCATCAACACCAACGGGGCGAAAGACCCAACGGCCGCTCCCAGGCCTACCGCAATCGCATAACTCAGTGCCATGCCCGCCATCTTTAACGACAAGCCAAACAGGACAGCACCGCAGCCCCATCCTACTCCAAAAATGAAGACCAGGAATAGATCACGATGATTGGCCAACCGGAGAACGCTGGTGAGATTCTTGATGGTCCCAAAACCCAGAATCCAAGGAATCACCGCAAATGCCAATACCGAATAGACCAACCAAAGATGCTCCCATCGCCATCCCCTGATGTGTTTGAGTGCCAGCCCCAGAGAACCATCAACAAAGGCCCCCAGCGAAATCAAGGCAACACCTGTCAGCAAAAATACAGACTCGCTGGTCATGGGTCTAGGTCGGAATCAGTTCTGGCAGTCGTCTAAAAGAGATCTGGCGCGATACTAGACTTGTCATTGGCTCGTACCACATCGGATCTCTGTCCTGGTCGGGGAAGATCTCTACGAATCTTGCGTTGCGATAGGCATGTACGTCGACGCCTTGGCTTGAGGATCGCTAGACGCTCATTACTGCATCGTTAGGAGCCTGGTCCAGCGATAGCGAACAACACGCATCTGATTTAGCAGGAGGCACTCTATAATGGGGAAAAGTTTCTTGTCAAGAAAAAGGTTGCATTCCTCACCTAGCAGAAATCGCCAAGGTATAGAGTCCCGCCCGCGGAGCGACGGCATAGGTCGCGATCGGCGTCGCCCTGTCGAGTTTCCCATTCCGCTACGCTCCCACATTGCCGACGCCTCAAGATCAGAGTTGATGAAGCCGGGATAGGTAGAGTTCTGAGGGAAGCCCCGGCCGAGGAGCAAGGTGGCCTGTAATCCTCCCAGTGTGGCTTGTTCAGTTCCCGGTCCTCCAGTCACTGCCAGCCGTTATTCCCCCATCTACAAAGATTACTTGGCCAGTGACAAAATTGGAGGCGGGAGAGGCCAGAAACAAAACAGCCCCAGTCATATCCTCGGAGTTTCCCCACCGTCCCAACGGAGTGCGATGCAAAATCCACTGGTTCCTAGAATCAGTCTGAATTGAGTTGGTCAATTCCGTTCGAAAGAAGCCTGGGGCGACGCCGTTCACATTGATGTTATAAGCGGCCCATTCAACAGCTAGCAACCGGGTTAGTTGCATTAGTGCAGCCTTGGCTGCGGTATAGGCGACAACTGTGGGTAGGCCCAAGGCCACGGTGAGACTGAGAATGTTAATTATCTTTCCGTGCCGTTGTTCAATCATCGTCTTTCCACAGGCCTGTGCCATAAAAAAGGCACCCTTTGCATTGACATTGGTCACCGAGTCCCAGGCCTCCTCCGTATACTCGGTTGCTGGCATTCTGGAATTAATGGCTGCGTTGTTCACCAAGATATCCAGGGATCCAAATTCGTTCAGCGTCCTCTCGACCGTAGCCCGAATGCTGACTAGGTTTCCCATATTCATTTCAATAGGTACAATGCGGCGCCCAGTTTTTTCGCGGATTGCATTTGCCACAGGGGCCAGAGTCTTCATGTCTCTTCCAGTCACGACAACATCTGAACCTGATCCCGCGAGGGCCTGTGCTATCGCCGCTCCCAAGCCGCGACTTGCACCGGTGACAAGACTCACTCTTCCGTCCAGTCGAAAATTGCTTATGGTATCGTACGCCGCCATGCACCCTCTCCTCTTGGAGCCTGGAAGGAGCTCTTAAAAACCTGAGCTTGGGCAACTCGCCTTCGCGCTCTCAAATCGATCGAGTCGATGTGCCAATAAAATAGTCAAGCCATTATCCCATATGTTTTCCTTCGACTTCCAGACGATCCCGTTGCAACCCAGGGGTTGTTGGTCGGCTGGGAGGCGGTCGAAGACGGATGCAAGACGGGCGTCGGATCCATGCACTGGAAGCGGACATTTCCATTTTTGGGTTGACGCCATGCCCTGGAAATTCTTGACAGATCCTCGAAGAGGGTATAAAAACCAGGGGATAAGGCTATCGAAAAGCAGGAATGAAAGAAAGTACAGGAGAGAACGATGGCCGCAGAC
>QHZQ01000722.1 GCA_003224725.1 Acidobacteriota bacterium
CAGCAAGACTCCCAGTCCCAGTGCCGTACGGTAATCGGCGCCGCTCACCTTATCCAGACGGGCCGCGATCTTCTTTGCCTCTTCGGCCTGGCCAAGCTTGAGATAGGCTTCCGCCACTAAATAGAGAGTTCGCGGCTGTTCCGGAGAATTTCATGAATACGCTTGCGACCCAAATTATGCACCACTGAGACGATCCCCGTCACCCCCGTCCCCTCCCCCGATGGGGGCGAGGGAAGAGTAAACTGTAAGTTATTTCTCCCTCTCCCATGGGGAGAGGGTGGCCGTAGACCGGGTGAGGGGATTGCAGCCGACGGAGCGAGGGTCTTCAGCGTCGATGGTGTTGTTCGATGCATAATTTGGCTACGAATGGCTTCCGTTTCAAGGCGGATTGGTCACAAAAACATCATCGTGACTCTGCGCATGTTCTTACTCGATGAGTCCGCTGACCCCGAGCAAGAGCAGGAGCAAGAGTACGAGCACGAGGGGAAATCAAATGCATTACTGTATTCCTAAAATCGTGGACTGGACTAAGGTTGTCGCGGTCTATCTCCACTTTTCCATTTTGCACGCGCGACTTAAAAGCTTGACTGGGTTGCCGACAGATTCTACCACCCGGATGCGAAGGAAACAATAATCCCCACTTCCGAAGTTAAGTGAGCGTGAGGCGGTCGCCAATTGGCCAAAGCCAGGCTAAAAAGAGACTAAGTGGATGCGTTACTTGGTGTCTGTGAAGAAATCTATCTTTGATTACACATTGCCGTGAAGAGCTATTTCTTGGAGCCGCTTCACCCGCTCGGCCATGGGAGGGTGGGTGCTAAAAAGGCTGGCAATGCCACCCGCAGTGAGCGGGTAGACGATGTACATTTGCGCCTGGGCCGGATTGACCTGCATGGGGAGACGGTGATTCACGTCTTCCAGTTTCATCAGCGCATTGGCAAGAGAGAGAGGTCTGCCGCAGATCTGGGCCCCCGTTGCATCGGCTTGAAACTCCCGACTTCTGGAAATGGCCATTTGAATGAGCATCGCGGCAATGGGCCCGACGATCAACAAGGCAAGGCCAGCCAAAAGCCCACCTCGGTCATCGTCGTCGCGGTCACGGCCCATCCCACCAAACATCATGGCCCACTGCGCCATATAGGCAAGCTGGCTAATGGCTCCAGCAATCACGGCCGCCACCGAACTAATCAAAATATCTCGGTTCTTAACGTGTGCCAGCTCATGAGCAATAACGCCTTCCAATTCGTCTCGACTCAAGATATTGACAATCCCCGAGGTCACGGCCACGGCCGCATGCTCTGGATTTCGACCTGTGGCAAAGGCGTTCGGAGTGGGGCTGGGAATGACATAGAGCCGCGGCAATGGAAGATTGGCCCTGAGACATAACTCTCTGACGATCCGATAAAGGTCCGGGGCTTGTTCTTCGGAAACAGCTTGGGCTCCGCTCATGCCCAGGGCGATCTTGTCGCTGAACCAATAACCCACGAAGTTCATGACTCCTGCGAAAACAAGGGCAATCACCAGGCCCTGTCTCCCACCTAAAGCGTCGCCAATTGCCAGAAGCAACGCGGTCATGCCAGCCAGCAAGATAAAAGTCTTAAACGTGTTCTTCATGATTTCCTTTTCCCATTAAAGAGATTACGCAACCCTGACCGTTTTCAACCAACCCCGCGATCCGGGGAAATTCTTTAGCGAACTGCCAACCCGGGTTCCGTCAAGCTCCAGCCGAAGCCATCGCGCTTCAATTTTTACCCGTAGTGGTTCCGGCGAAGAGTGCACGGAAAATTCCTCTGCGAACTCCCTTCACCCTAAGTTATTCTAGCAGAAATGCGAACCCCCATCAAGGCAAGCCGGAACTCGATAAAACTCGTGAAACTCTCGCAATCCTTTTGCCAGTAGGCATCTTGGAGAATTATCAGTCCCACGGCGGGGAGGGCTGCCCGGCTCAATTCTTCCTTATAGATAGGGTGAATGGATTAAAAAAAACTTCCGGCCGACACGCTACTTGACCAAGCCGACGATTGGCACGTCCCAGCGAATTTCCTTGTGAAAACGAGCTCGCATGTCCCCTAGCCAGGGATCGAGGAAACGCTCGTTCAAATTCACAGGAATCGTTTTAGTGACTCCCGAAGCTTTGGTGGCATGGAGGGCTTCGCCATTGGGATTGATGATCGCTGTTTCCACATCATAGCCAGCGGAAACCAGGAAAACATGGTTCTCGATGGCCCGCGCCTTCATCAGTGTGTAGTTGCCTCCCCAGATAGGCATAAGGATGATTTCGGCTCCCTGAGCAGCTAAGGCCCGTGCTGGATCAACGTATTCGACATCCCAGCAGATCATCATTCCGATTTTGCCGAAGTCTGTCTCAAAAACCGGGTAGGCCACGCCGGGAGTTAAGCCCGCTTCAATCTCCTCGCGTGGAAGGTAGACCTTGCGGTATTTTCCCGCGACTTTGCCCTGGCGATCAATCAACACCGCCGTGTTGTAGACAGCATTCCCTTCACGCTCAAAAATTCCAGCCACAATGTACATCTTATGCTGGCGAGCCTTCTGGCCAAGCCTTTCGGTGGTCGGACCTGGAATGGGCTCCGCCAGGGTTACATAGGTTTCCCCATTCCCGACCTTCGTGATACCTTCTCCCAGGCAGACGATGTCTGGCTTGTCCAGCGCCACTCTATCCAGAGCACGACAAAAAGCGTTGACGCTTTCTTCTTTACTTCCGGTGTCTCTCGGGCGCAGGGCAACACTGCCAAGGCGAACGATACGTTCTTGGGGTGCCGGCACTTCTTCAAAAGTGATGTCGTCCCACCAAACAGTTCCTTGGGGAGACCATCCGAGGGCCAATTCCAATTTGGCCTGGGTGGATTTTTCCGGCGCGCGACCTTGTAGAGTTATCTTTTTCCAATCCCCGGCTGGCTCAACACGGTAAGCATAATCGGGTTGACCCACCCGTTCGTCCTTGGAGTCGCGCCAGTCCAAGCGCGCGACGACCTGTAATTGTTCATGTTGCACCCACTGAGTGCGATAGTAGGCCGTGAGCCGATAAAATCGTCCTCCTTGAATATTTGAAAGCCGGTATCCCCACCCGCCGTATTCTGCAGCATTGCTGTTTCCAGCAATGGCCAGCGCATTGGGCGCTGAGCGGAATTGCGTGGCATCCACATAGCATCGGGGCATGATTTCTTCCCGCTGGGCCCAGGTCTGCCAACCCGGCGGTGTGGCAGAGTGTTCGGCCAAAGAAAAATCTCTGAGCTGAATTCTGACGCCATTCCCCAGGACAGGGAAGGGGAAGACAGTAGTGACGAGGCAAACACCCAGGGCTCGTTTCAATAAAAAAGAAAAGGACAGATTTGTCATGCTACCCTCCATTGGTTCAAGCTGGTTAACCAGGGACGCTCGGGACTCGGAATAATAAGGATACAACAGGGACTCATCAGGGACAAGCAATCCGTAGAGTTGGGTCCTCAGGCTCTAACCGAGCGCTCCGTCAAAGTCCCGTAACTCAATTGCCTTGAGGCACGGCCCTTGCTGACGCGCGGGCTACTGACTTGTGCCCCGGCCTGTTCAGTAGCCCGACCGTGAGGGAGGGCAGGGACTTTGACGGACCACTCAGATGTCTGGGCTCTGCCGACTTGCAATGGACAACGGAAGTCAAATCCTTCATGC
>QHZQ01000086.1 GCA_003224725.1 Acidobacteriota bacterium
CCGCACGACACGCCTAATTCCTGCTTTCGCATTTAGGGAAAGCGGGATTGACCTATACTGGGCTTTTTGAGCGACCAACGGCTTCGAGCAAGAGAAAGGGCGCCAATCGCCGCTTCATGTTTTTTCAGCTCTCGGTGGGAGGCTGCTCTCCATTCTGAGTCGAACAGTCGTTTGGCCTACGAAGCTTGTTATGAACCTAGTTCGCTTAGACGAGGTGTCCGCTCTGGCGGCGTCAATGATCTGGGTCGCAGTCACTCGGGAGGCGTTATATTCAAGGTTATGTGTTCTATTGGCAGAACTCCCTTCGAGGAGCAAGCTGAGGCTCGGGAGGACATTAGATTGATGACTCCGCTTTCTGTCTTTGCCGACTACGAAAAAGGAAAGTTAAGTGTTTGAGAAACCATTGAAGAGTCTGTTTTGAAAGTCAATGGGGGAAGATACTTTCTTACACCTTATGACCCAGAAAAATCGCCTCATTGACACACCCAACACGGTCTCCTAGAATATCCCTCATGCGTCGATCGGTTGCTCTGAGTATCATCTTAGCTTTGCTTTTTGCACTCCTTCGGGCTCCCTTCTTTCATCTCCACGGAGGAAGGGATCATGGCCCGCATGAACCAGGACACCATAACCTCGTCTTGATTCTCCATACACACCTCCAAGCGTCTTCAACTTCTTCAGATCATGCCTTGGTCGATGTGCCACACACTGGCCGCAGTGTCCAAGCCGTGGACATCTTGTTATTTGAGCAAGAAAGCCCTGCTTCCCTCCCCATCCAAGCTGAGCAACTGGCATTTTTCTCCCCTCTGGTTCCTGTGGGTCTTACGATTTATGAGCTTACTCCACGGATTCATGATCCTCCGTGGGCCTATCCCTCCATCCCAAGATCCCCACCCGCCTAACCTTCCTTAGGCACACCTGCCGGTGTGCTCTCCCTAGTTCAAATTCCAATTCAACGAACGAGGTAAAGCTATGTCCCTTCGCACACACGGGTGTGGAGCGCTGTTTCTCCTCACTCTCTTAAGTCCACCGCGCGTAGCGTCGCAGCAGCTCACGGAAAAGGAAGCCCTCAGGCGGTTTGCAGAGGAGAATCAGCGGGCACGGGCACTAGGGGCTCGGGTCGAGGTTGCGCGTGCCGAGAGCAGGGTTCGGACATTGCTTCCGACTCCAGGCATTTCTTACAGCCGAGAAGATGCCGTCACCAAAGAGGACTATTTGCTGGTAGAACAACGGATTCCTATGAATGGCCGGCTGGGCTTTTTGCGCCGGGCCGGTGATGCCGCTATCAATGTCCAGAAAGAGCAGTCTCATTATGCGCTGTACCAATTGCGCAGTGATTTGCGCCTGGTCTTCTATGAGCTGCTCCTGGCCCAGCAGCGAGAGGCGGTCATTCGCAAGGGGCTGTCAGACCTCAAGGAATTGGTGCGTGTCCTCGGTGAGCGAGAGCGGGAAGGCGAAGGCTCCACCTTTGACCGCCTTCGCGCCGAACGCGAGCTGGCGAACATCCAAGCAGACCTGACTTCAACCGAAGCCATGACAGCTCGTGTGCGGACACAAGTGGCTTCCTTCTTTGCCCCTGGCACGGAAGCAAGTTCTCTTGCGGCTGCAGGAGAATTTGACATCTCCAGGACGCTTCCCGATTTGGCAACCCTCATCGCCCGTGCCCTGGAGATTCGAGGAGATCACAGGGCACAGGAAGAGCAACTAAAGCAATTCAGTTGGGAGCGACGCGCCGCCGAACGGCTGCGCATCCCAGAACCTATGTTAAGCGGTGGGATGAAACGAGTCCGGGAGCCTGGAATATCAGACACAGGGCACATTATCTCAGTGATGGTTCCCTTGCCCCCCTTCAATCGCAGCCGAGCCGAGGCTGCACTGGCTCAGGCAGCCTACCAGAGGACCCAAGCTGAGCGACAGGCACTAGGACAACAGATCGCCAGTGAAGTGAAGGCGGCCTATGTGACCACAGAGCTTCGCCGTCGGCTGGCCGGGCAATACAGGCAAAAGGTTGGAGAAAAAGACATCGAGTTAACGCGGATTGCTCAGGTCGCTTATCAGGAGGGGGAACACAGGATCCTGGAGTTACTGGACGCCTACGGTGTCACGCTGAGCTCGCAACTGCGAATATTGGACCTGGTTGCCGCCGCCAAACAAGCCGAGATCGACCTGGAACGGGCTGTAGGAGAGGAGGTATTTCCGTGAAGAAAATTGTCTCAATTCTCGTCTCATTCTGTTTACTCCAGGGCTGTAAGAAGGAAGCACCGCCAGCCAAGACCCCCGAAGCGCCTAAACCCATTTCCGCGACTCGTTGGACTGACAAGACCGAACTGTTCATGGAATATCCACCGTTGATCGCAGGGGAAAAGGCTCGTTTTGCCATCCATTTCACCAATCTGCACACTTTCAAGCCGCTGACCACTGGACGGGTGGCTGTCCAACTGGCGCAACCTGGGGCTCCAGCCGAGGTTTTTGCGACCGAGGCGCCAAGCCGGCCCGGGATCTTCGGGGTCGATGTGCAGACGAGGTCCGCTGGGAACTACTCAATGGCCGTCCAGTTGAATTCTCCGGATATCCAAGATCTGCATGCATTGGGTTCGGTGACTGTCTACGCCAACGCCGCTGAGGCTGCAGCGGTGTCTCACGAGGAAAAAGGAGAGACGGTTTCGTTTCTCAAGGAACAGCAGTGGTCGATGGAATTTGCCACCGAGCCAGCCCGGGAGAAAACGCTTCATGAGAGCATAAGACTTCCGGGCGAGGTTCGACCTCGTGCCGGGGGCGAAGCCGAGGTGACCGCACCCATCGCAGGTCGATTGTCATCCAATCATGCCGCGGCCGCGATTGGGACGCTGGTGAGAAAAGGCCAGGTATTGGCTTCCCTGATTCCCCGGACTGCCAATCCCGTGGACCGACCGACGCTGGAACTTGCCATAGCCGAAGCAAACACTGCACTGGAGCTGGCTCGGAAAGATCGAGAACGCGTGGAGCGGCTTCTGGCTGCCGGGGCTGTACCAACGAAGCGATTGGAAGAAGCCAAGGCAAGTGAGACGACTACCTCAGCACGCCTGAAGGCCGCCCAGCTTCGTGCGGCTCAATACGAAACCACGCAACGGGCCGAAAGTGAGCCTGCCAGGGATGCTCTCTTCCTGCTGCGCTCTCCCATCTCCGGAATTGTCGGTGAGTCTCAGGCCACGGCAGGGGCCAGTGTGGAAGAAGGAGACAGATTGTACAAGATCGTAGCAGTCGACACGGTTCACGTGGTGGCCCATATCCCGGAAGCGGACGCCATGCGGCTGCGCCAGATCAGCGGTGGTGAGGTCGAAGTACCGGGACTGAACCAGCCTTGGAAACTGGGACGGGCCATTTCCGTTGGGCGCATTGTAGACCCGGCGTCTCGAACGCTCAGCGTCATCTATGAAGTGAAGAACACGACACGTCTCCTTGCTATAGGCCAAGCGATATTCCTTCGTTTGTACACCTCTGCCAAGGTGATGGGACTAGCCATACCCGCGTCTGCCGTCATCGATGACGGCGGCCGGCCCGTGGTTTTTGTGCAGGCGGCAGGAGAGTCCTTCGAGCGTCGGCCGGTTCGCCTCGGAAACCAGGATGAGAGCTATCTGCAGGTAGTTGAAGGAATCAAGCCCGGCGAACGCGTCGTCACTCGCGGCGGTTACCTGATTCGCTTGGCCGCCCTTTCCGCACAAATTCCCGCCCACGGGCATGTTCACTAGGAGTAGCGAGCAACCTCAGACAGACGAGGAGTGCGGCTCCATTGGCCACGGACCCCTCACCCGGCCTTCGGCCACCCTCTCCCATTGGGAGAGGGGCTGGGGGTGAGGGGACAGCAGCTTAGCAAATTTGACCGAAGTTTGAACTTCGTCGCCACCAAGTAACCCTAGGAGACGCTCATGATTGATGGATTGATCCGTTGGTCCCTGCGCAACCGGCTTCTGGTCTTGATGATGGCTGCCGGCTTTCTCGGCTGGGGAGGTTATTTGCTCTCCACCATTCCGGTGGATGTCTTGCCGGATTTGACGGCGCCTACGGTCACCATTCTGGTCGAAGGGCGTGGAATGGTTCCGATAGAAATGGAGTCGCTGGTGACTTTTCCCATCGAGTCGGCCTTGAATGGGGCCGCTGGCGTGCGTCGCGTGCGGTCTGCTACGGCCGTGGGCGTCGCCATCATCTGGGTGGAGTTTGAATGGGGCGAAGATATTTATCGCGCCCGGCAAATTGTCACCGAGAAGTTGAACCTGGTCGCCTCCTCTTTGCCTCCAGAGATTCAACGGCCGATCTTGGCCCCAATTTCATCGATTATGGGCGAGATCTTGTTTATTGCCGTTGAGTCGGAGAAGCACTCTCCGCTGGAAGTCCGAACTGTGGCAGACACGCTGCTCCGGCGCCGATTGTTGGCTGTTCCGGGAGCTTCTCAGGTGACGCAGATTGGCGGCGGTGAAAAGCAGTACCAGGTGATGATTTCACCAGAAAAGCTGAGGACCTATGACGTCTCGCTGAACCAGGTGGAAGAGGCATTGAGCCAGGCAAACCGCAACACCTCGGCGGGATTCCGCGTGGCAGGTGGTCAGGAGTATCTCATTCAGGGTATTGGACGGGTCTCAAGCACTGACGAGATCGGCCAAACCGTCGTGTTGTCACGCAATGCCCATCCGATTTTGATCAAAGACCTGGGCGAAGTCAGAATCGGGGAGGCCATTAAGCGGGGTGAGGGATCGCATAATGGCAAACCCGCAGTGATCTTAGGAATTCAGAAACAACCTGGAGCGAATACCCTGGAATTGACCCGTTCCCTGGATACCATTCTTGATGAGATCCAGGAGTCGCTGCCCGAGGGGATGAAGATCGACAAGCACATTTTCCGGCAAGCCGACTTTATCGAACTCTCCATTCGCAATCTGACCGCTGCTCTGCGCGATGGCGGCCTGCTTGTGATTGTCGTCATTCTCATTTTCCTGGCAAACCTGCGCGCTACAGCTATCACTATCGTGGCCATTCCCCTCTCACTGGTGGCCGCCCTTCTTGGGATGAAAATTGCCGGAGCAACCATTAACACGATGACTCTGGGAGGGATGGCCATTGCCGTGGGAGCGCTGGTCGATGATGCCATTATTGACGTCGAGAACGTCTTTCGACGTTTGCGAGAAAACGCCCAGTTGCCGCCTCAGACGCGCAAGCCTGTTCTGGAGGTGATCTACCAGGCCAGCAGCGAGATCCGAGGCTCGATTGTGTTTGCCACCTTAATCATCATGCTGGTGTTTCTCCCTCTCTTCTTTCTCGGGGGGGTGGAAGGGCGTCTGCTCCGGCCGTTAGGATTCGCCTATGTCATAGCACTCTTTGCCTCTCTCATAGTTGCCCTTACCGTAACTCCTGCGCTCTGCTCTTACTTGTTGCCTCGGTCGAGAGCCATCACCCAAGGACGAGAGCCTGGTTTTCTCGGCTGGTTGAAGCGTCTGTATGCGCGCCAACTTCCCTGGGCTCTCAATCACAGCACGCTGATCCTGCTCGGCTGCGCCCTGCTGCTCGGAGCCGGGCTCATGGGATTTTTCTGGATGGGACGTTCCTTCTTGCCGGAGTTCAACGAAGGCACCTTGACGATCAGCGCGGTCACCCTGCCAGGTACGAGCCTGGCAGAGTCCGACAAGCGAGGCGGAATGATTGAAAAGATCCTGGTTGGCATTCCAGAAGTGGCAGCCACGGCAAGGCGCACAGGGCGAGCTGAACTGGATGAACATGTTCAAGGGGTAGAATCGGCTGAGATCGATGTCGGACTGAAGATGCGCGACCGCAGCAAACAGGAAATGCTCAAAGACATGCGGGCGCGCCTCTCGCTCGTTCCAGGAATGAATGTGACCATCGGTCAGCCGATCTCTCATCGCATCGACCATATGCTCTCGGGGACACGGGCCAATATTGCCGTCAAGATCTTTGGCGACGATCTGGCCACTCTGCGCTCGCTGGCTCGCAAGGTGGAAACCGCCATGCGAGATGTGGCAGGAGTTGTCGATCTTTCCACCGAGCAGCAAACTGAAATCCCGACGTTGAGAGTTCGGTTTGATCGCGCCGCTCTGGCCCGTTACGGACTTCAACCGGGGACTGCGGCGGAGACATTACAAACAGCACTGGTTGGAAAAGAGGTCGGACAGATCTTTGAAGGGCAACTCGCCTTTCCACTGATGCTTCGCTACCCGGTAGAAACCGGTGTCCGCCTAGACTCCATTCGCCAGACGCTCATCGATACGCCTTCCGGCGCCCGCGTTCCGCTTTCAGGCGTGGCGGAGATCCGCGAGGATCGCAGCCCGAATTTCGTGACCCGAGAGAACGTCCAACGCAAGATTGTGGTGATGTGCAATGTAGCCGGGCGGGATTTGCGAGGAGTGGTGAACGATGTGGAACGTCATGTGAAGGCCTCCGTCTCTCTGCCTTCAGGCTATCATGTGGAGTATGGAGGACAGTTCGAGAGTGAGGCCGAAGCGTCCAGACTGCTGTTCTGGCTGGGCATTGCCGTCGTCCTTGGAATCCTGGTCATTCTCACCACCGCCTTGCGCTCCTTCGGTGACGCCTTGATCATCATGGTCAATCTGCCACTGGCTCTCATCGGCGGAGTGGTTGGAGTTTTTCTCTCGGGAGGAATTCTCTCAGTGGCCTCACTGATCGGCTTCATCACCTTATTTGGCATCGCCACGCGCAACGGGATCATGATGGTCTCCCACATCAAACATTTGATGCAGGTAGAGGGCGTACAAGATTTCCACCAGGCCGTGCTCCGAGGCGCCCTCGAACGCTTATCTCCCATCCTGATGACTGCGCTGGCGGCCGGTTTGGCGCTGATCCCGCTCGCATTAGGCGCCGGCAAGCCCGGCAGTGAAATCCAAGCTCCCATGGCTGTGGTCATTCTGTTCGGCCTGCTTTCCTCCACTGCTCTCAACATGATGGTGGTTCCAACCGTCTACTTGCGCTTCGGACATAAGTCGATCCTGAGCAGTTAATGCGGTCGAAAAGCAAGGGAATTGTTGGGTGAGTTGCGGACCTCAGTTGATAGAAAATACCGCGGCAGTCCCATTTTAGTTGGGGCGGGCGTAAGTACTCACAGCGAGTTTAAGTCGAAGCCAAGATGTTGTCCGATGAGGGAACCTATGAGAACCTTAAGGCAGCACCGGGGTTGTCTCGCGTAATGAACTGGAGGTCGCTGATGGATCGCCTCCCTCAACGGGCCTGGCGTCTCTCAGTTTTCGCATAGCCGCTCCTACTGCAAGATTGGAAGTCCAGCGGGCGGGGACGGTTCTCCCAGGCAGAACTGGAAGCTTTGCAAAACCGAATCCGCCAGGAGATCAATTAACGGCTGGGTATGAAACCTCAGTGAGTTCTGGATGGCAATGTCATACTGGCTGGCTCTTTCAGAGGAAACAATGGCGGGAGGGTAATCTGCTCTTAAGAGAAAAAAATTTGCAAAAAGCCGCAGCGTTCGTCCGTTGCCGTCATCAAAGGGCTGGATATCAACAAACTTGATAAGCACTAAAGCGGTTTTTTCCACTTCGTGCATTTCGTGGAAGCTATCGGAATTGAACCA
>QHZQ01000087.1 GCA_003224725.1 Acidobacteriota bacterium
CTAGCTTCTGGGCGTCATAGGGTCCATAGAAGGGCTTGCCTGATGAGTCTACGCCAGGACTCGCGTGATCTCGACCCACAATCAGGTAATTGGCCCCATAATTACGGCGGATCAGTGCGTGCCACAGTGCCTCGCGAGGTCCAGCCAAGCGCATAGCCAGAGGCAGCAATGCCAGCAGAATGCGACCAGGATCATAGTAACGGCGTGCCAGCACCTTATAGGTGCGAACGCGTGTGTAATGGTCCACGTCGCCCGGCTTGGTCATGCCGACGACCGGGTGCAACAGCAACACGCCATTCACATCCTGAGCTGCTCGCTTGGTCAACTCTTCATGGGCCCGATGCAGCGGGTTACGAGTCTGAAAGGCTACCACGTTTTGATTGTCGAACTCGTCCAGCCTGTCTCTGGTCTGCGCCGGTGTTAGCCGCAAGTCCTGGAAATCGTAATGCGCCGGCAGTTGCAAGACTTGCAAGCAACCGGAAATGTTGAGGGAACCCCAACGGTGCATCTCCGCCACCAAGGGATGGCGCAGATCCAACGTGCCAAACACCTTTTGGGCCACCTCGTCCCGATCCCAGGAGTAGATTTCCTCGATGGTGAGGACCGCCAACAGTTCGTTTTTGGCGTTCCGTAACGCCACGGCTTGGCCCACGCGAATCGCAGGACCCGGATCCACCGGCAGCGTTATGGGTATAGGGAAGACGTGGCCACTGGCCAGTCGCATCTCGTCCAGCACGCGCTGATGGTCCTCTCGACCCATGAAACGGTCCAGTGGGGAAAAGGCACCCGTTGCCAACAACTCCAGGTCACAAACGGCTCGCTCTGATAATTGTAAAGATGGCAGCCGGCTGGCCCATGCCTTCAGTTCATCGAACCCTGCTGACGGAACCATCAGGTCTGCCAACTGGTCCCCGCAGGGAGAAATCAGGTTAGAAATCTTTGTTGTTTTCAATTTGAAATACTCTCCTTTGAAGGATTCGCTCTAATCACACACCACGACCCGAGAGATCAGTCTTCTTTTCACACAGTTCTGGACTGATTGTCTGCCTTCAGACCTGTGAGAAGAATGCATGGGAATTATTGATCCGGTCTTTACTCTGTTCTAAATGGGTCAAGGGGAAACAACTAGAGTCCAGGCTAATGCCTTTTGCTTGTCAACACGGCGTCGTAAACTGTCATATAACCGTTGACCATTGCGTCTATACTGAATCGAGTTTCTGCTCTTTTTCGACCAGCCTGGCCATGCCGGGCCAATTTCCCTTGGTCGACGAGATAGGTGCGAACGGCTCCTGCCAGCGCAACTGGGTCGGCAGGCGGAACCAGCATCCCGGTGAGTCCTTCTTCCACCAGTTCTGGATTTCCCCCAACTCGCGTAGCGACGACGGGCAGGCCGCTAGCCATGGCTTCCAAGATCGTATTAGAAATCCCCTCTGCCAAGGAAGGAAGAACAAACAAATCCAAGGCACGCATCATTTCAGGGATATCCTGGCGTTCCCCAGGAAGCCAGGCGAGGTGCTCGGCACCTGCGGCACTTAACAGCTTCTGAGACTCTTCCCTTAGCGGGCCGTCACCGACGACCACCAGTCGTAATCGCTTCCGTGCGTCTCGCACGGTCTCAAGCAAGCCGAGGAAGGCCCGCACCAGAGTTAGTTGATCCTTAACTGCCTGCATTCGACCCACGCTGCCTATCACAAATTTCCTTTCGCTGCAAAAGCCGTGCCCGAAAGAATTTCGAGGAGCCGCCCGAGGGTGGAAGCGGCGTGAGTCGACGCCATTATAAATTTGGGTCAGTCGGTCAGCTCTTGCACCTACAATTCGGACCAGCCAATCTGCCAAGTCGCTGCTTACGGCAATATAGTGATCAACCACCGGTCTTACCACCCGACGCAACAGGTTGTATTTGAGGTTCGAACCGTCTAGATCGTAGACATCGCGGCCATGCTCGCCATGGACCCTGCCTGGCACCCGGGCCATAGCCGCAGAAACCTGACACTCCAAACACGGAAGGTTGCGCGTATGCACAATTGCCGGGCGCAGTTTGCGCAAGGCCTGCCACAGACGTGCATGCACTCCGAAATCCCAACCTTCGCGTTTATGCAGGGCGATGACTGCCACGTCTGCCCGCTGAATACGGTTCCGGAAGTGACTGTAGTCGGTCAGGCACACAATAGCATGGCGATAACGCTCGGCCGGCATGTGATTGATTAGATTTACCAGGCCGTTCTCCAAGCCGCCCACGGAAAACTGGAAAATGACGTGCGCTATTAACGGCGGCTGCTTCTTGCCCAAATCCGCTACTGAGGCCATCTCCGCATTCCTGTCCAGTCTCAGTTGGACCGCCACGAGACGGGTCGGAAAACCCTCTTGGCTGCCCGACGCGACAGCCAAGGTCCTGCTACAGAAAAATATGTCACTTGTCTTAAAAAATGAGTACTGAGCAGAATGCGATATTCAGACATTTAAGTTCCGTGATGAACTCGTTGGAGCCAGAGACGAAACATCAGAATGTTCCACAATTGTGCTGACCGGTCGCGCATTCCGGACTGGTGTTGCTCCCAAATTTCTCGGATAAAACGACTGCAAAGGTAAGGATCCTCCCCTTCGAGAACATGCTGACGAGCGTATTCGCGAATGCCCCCACGGAACCAGTTCCCTAACGGGACCCCAAAACCCATCTTATTGCGGTGAATGATTTCCTCCGGCAAGTATCTCTGCATGGCTTTTTTAAAGATATATTTCCCTGTTCTCCCTCGCAATTTCAAATGCGAGGGCATGGAAGCAATCAGTTCCATGACCTTATGATCTAGGAGTGGGCAGCGTACCTCCAGAGAGTTGGCCATGCTTGCGCGGTCTACCTTTGTCAAGATGTCATCGGCCAGATAGGTCTTGATGTCAAGATATTGAATACGCGAAAGTAGGTCATCCGTCTCGGCCTTCTGGTAATGCTCCCGAAACACTTCGACGGTTTGATAGCCGCGTAATCGTGACTTGAAATCTTCGGAAAGGAGCAAGGGTTTTTCACAGCCCCTGAAATAAGACATCGTCTCGAAGTACCCCTCGACCGGGTCATGAGCAAGGCTTTGGAAAGTCGACTTGGCACGGAGAAACCGAGGAGCCCAGTCCAGCTTGGGATAAGACCTCGCCAAGCAACCGAAAACCACCTTTCGTACGGCGAGAGGGAGAATGAGTCGGAGACGATTTTCCTGCAAATCGAAATAGTGGCGTCGATAGCCGGCGAAGTTTTCATCTCCGCCGTCGCCACTCAGGCAAACCGTCACCTTTTCGCGTGCCACTTGGCTGACAAAGTAAGTGGGAAGGGCGGAAGAGTCGGCGAAGGGCTCATCATAGTGCCAAACCAGTTTTTCAATGGTGCTGATCTTTTCCGGCGTGATCACTCGCTCGTAATGGTCGGTACCTAAATGTCTTGACACATGACGGGCGAATTCGGATTCGTCAAAGCTGTCCTCCTGGAAACCAATGGTTGCGGTCTTTACCGGTTGGTCCAAGATTTCGCTCATGATGGCCACAACGGCCGAGGAATCCAGTCCGCCGGACAGGAAGGCCCCTAAGGGCACCTCGCTCATTAACCGAATGTCGACAGCCGTTTTGAATTCCGACAGCAGCATCTCCTGCCACTCTTCCTCGGAGTGACTCTGGTCGTCCGAGAAGGTCAAGTCCCAATACCGGACCTCCTTCACCTGCCGGTCTACCACTTTCAAGTAGTGTCCTGGGCGCACCTTGCGAATAAAACGGTAAATGGATTTGGGAGCAGGAATGTAACCCAGCGACAAATAATCGCTCACAGCGTGGTCATCGATGTCCAGCTTCAACCCAGGATGGCGCAGGATTGCCTTTATCTCGGAAGCAAAAATGAGCTTTTCTCCATCCAGATAGTAGAAGAGAGGCTTCTTGCCGACCCGGTCGCGTGCCAGGATAAGGGTTCGCTGCGGCTCGTCCCACAGCGCGAAAGCAAACATGCCTCGCAATTTAGCGACAAAGCTGTCGGGGTGGGATTCGTAGAGATGGACGATAGTTTCCGTATCAGAGCGAGTACGAAAGGTATGTGAAAAGGCGAGCTCCCTATTCAGTTCGCCAAAGTTATAGATCTCCCCGTTGAAGGTGATCCAGACAGTTCCGTCCTCGTTTGAGAGCGGTTGTTTTCCGGAGCTGAGGTCGATAATGCTGAGGCGACGATGTCCCAGAGCTACGCCCCGACCTAAATGCAGGCCGGCTTCATCAGGGCCCCGATGAGCCTGAAGATCTGACATTTCCTGCACGAGTTTCCCGTCCACGGGTTTATCCTCAAAATATAGGAAGCCGCTAATACCGCACATCTCTCGAAGATTCTCCGTGGTTTAGGCTTACGTAAATCAGAATTCTCTTCTATGACGTTGCAAGAAGAACTTCAATCGGAAGAGTCCCATATCCTTCTGCCAAGGTTGACCCCGCCTAAGTTCGAGGGGATCCTGATATACCGTGTTGAAGCCAGGATTGGTAGTCACCGCATAAAGGTAGCCCGCTTCCCACAGAAGTTTCTTCACGTCCTCGTTATAGTCGGAGGGTTGGCCATTGGGATATGCAAAACCTACTACAGGCATTTTAAGATGCGCTTCCAATTCCATCTTCGATTCCGTCAGTTCCATCTTCAATTGAGCTTTCTCTACACGGGATAAGATCGGGTGGGTGACAGTGTGCGATCCAAAACGTACTCCCGCTTGTTGCATTTCCCTGATCTCATCCCAGGACAGCATCGGCACTCTGCTGTTCGAACGCAGGTCCGGTTGTAATGTCTGCTCAATCTCTTCCACTAGTTTAAGCCGAGCCCCACCCGCCAACTGTTTGGCTCGTCTGATGGTCAATTCAAGACTACGTTTAGCAGAGGCTTCTGAATCAAGATCAACCTCGAATTCCTTCAAATTCCTGAGGTGGGCGCGCTTTGTAGTGGCGTAGCGGAATGCATCGAATATCCTGTCATACCAGAGCACTTGTCGGTTTCCTATTGAGCCAGTGGTGACGAATAATGTTGCGGGGGCGCTATATTTCTTGAGCACGGGGAGAGCCCAAGTGTAATTGTCACGATAACCGTCATCAAAAGTAATTGCTACCGCCCTTTCTGGAATCTCTCCGTGCTGGCTTCTCTCGACTAATTCCTGGAGATTCAAGATATTATAGGAGTCCCTAAGGAAAGCGATTTGTTTTTCAAAGAGAGCCGGATCGAGCGGTCTAAAAAAGGGATGCGCGTCAGGTGATATTTTGTGGTAGATCAAGATCTGAAAGCGACGAGCATACCTTGTTGCACGGAAAGGTGACGGGCCAAACTTACCCCGCGGCGGATTTCGGTAGATAAAATGATCAAAGATTTCGTTTAAGATGTAATCCAAACGAACGACAGCTACGATCCTTGCAAGTATATTCTGGAGGATTTTCATGTTTCGGACGGGATCAAACTATCGTAGTGCTTTCTGTGCCACATCTCGAGCATGAAATAAACCCAAATGTTGTCACCATAATAGGGAGTGTCATCCTGCTCATGTTTTCTGATTAGCTTTTCAAAGAATCCTTTGCTGAAGTACCCTCTCTCGGTTGTCCTCGGATCCAACAAAACGTCGTAGACCAACCCTCGAAGGTTTTTGTATTTCTTAATCCACCGGCTGAAGGGCAATCCAAAGCCGGCCTTGCCTTTCTTCAGTGTTTTGTCGGAAAGAAATCCCTGCATGGCCTTGCGGTAAAAAGGCCTTAACTTCCATCTGTCGACCTTCATCTCTGGAGGAAGTCGCAGCGAGAATTCTACCAGGTCGACATCGAGCAACGGAAAACGGACATCAATATTGGCCATGGAGCTTCCCAAAAGCACTTTTCTAATGTCGTTATCACTAATAACAATTTTCATGTCAGCATATAGGACCCGATTGATATGATCAGCAGCATCGGCACCCAGGTAATATCTGTTCCAATTTTCGAAAAATGGAAGCTCCCGCGTTGCCTTGTCGAAACCGGGACTGAAACACTCTCCGCGAAATTCCTCGTCGAACAAGCTGTAAGCGTGATAACGCTCCAGGGGTGACCATGAGGCACGCGTGATAAATTTCTTTGCCTTACTACAGAAGGTATTTTCCTCAGGCATGAGACAGACGAGAGGTTCTACAACTCCCCTCCGCAGCAACTTGGGCAGGCCTAAGTACAATTGATACACGGATTCCAGCGTGTAGCGTGAATTACCGCCGAAAAGCTCGTCGCCTCCATCCCCTGCCAACAAAACTGTCACCCCGTGCTGGCCCGCTAGGCGAGAACAAAGATAGGTCGGAATCACGGATGAGTTTCCAAAAGGCTCTGCAGAAGCCTCAGCCACGCGGGGAGCCGTCTCAGCCACGTCGCTGGGTGTGACATAGTAACAATAGTGCTCATTGCCAAAATGCTGTGCCGAAGCCGTGGCAAACTCCATCTCGTCATATCCATTTTCCGCGAACCCAATAGAAAAAACCTTGGATGGATATTTCTTCCTGCTGAGGAAGCCAGCTACCGTACTGCTATCCAGACCGCCACTGAGAAAGGCTCCCACTGGTAGGTCGTCATACTTGAGAGTCCGTGTTACCGCAACGTCCAATCTATCCAGGAGCTCTTTGGCACACTCAGACTCCCTCCTCCCTGTACCTGGACGATAGACGAGGTCCCAATAGCAGGATTCCTTAGCCGCACTGCGACTGAGTTCCATGAAGTGTCCAGGCTTCAGCTTCCGGACTTCTTTGTACATTGTTAAAGGGGCTGGTATCACCTGCGACTGCACATATTGGAACACAGCTTCGGGATCAATGCTGAATGACAGGCCTTCTAGTGATGACAATGCCTGGAGGCTCGAAGAGAAGTAGCACTTACTTCCACGAATAGAATAATAAAGCTGCATGATGGAAAACTGGTCGGTGAGGAGATAACAATGATCCCTGCTCTCATCCAGGACAATACCACAAAATTTCCCTCTCAATCGACGCAATAGGTCTAACCCATTTTTGCGGTAAAGAGCGGCAAACCAGTCTTCGGGAGCATAGCTTTCGATCCCAGATTCCTGAGCCAGCTCCGCCCTGTTATAAATCTCTGCCTTGAATAGGACGCGCACTCCTTCCCATTGAGAAAACCATAACGAAGTCTGCGGTCCCCCTGCCCTGAGATAAAAACGTTGTGGTAGAGAGTGTTCCCAAACTTCGTCCGATGGAGCTGGAAAAACGCGGCTGAGCTGAAGCGACTCATTGGCTATATCGATCCCATGACCATAGACCCCTACAAAGTGATTCATAGTTTAGTTTCTTTATTTCTAGCTATCTTACCAACTGCTTCCTTATGGCCGGACCTAGGATAGGCGTCACAGAAAGCGGGATACACCAGCCCCATGCTTTACTGAAGGCTGTCATGATTGTTGAGGATGAGCTGAACGCACTAATGCTATCAGGCATTGAGGTAAAATAGTAATATCCGGAATTGCGGAGCTGAGCTCCCCACTTCTTCTTATACCTCAATTGGCCCTCGTATCGGACCGAACCAAAATCGAATTCGAGATATGCGTTTTGGCAGCCCCATTTGATAAACTCCCAGTGAACCAAGTCATTGGTTCTAAGGTCCCAATAGCTTTCATCGGATACGATGTTCGTAATCTGTATTCTCCGCCCGATGACAAAACCCATCAACGCAGCAACGAGGGCCGGGAAATGGCGTTTTAAGCCGATTAAATATGCAAGGGGGTGCGGAGGGGAGCCAATGCGCTTCATTGATTGTAGAAAAAGGGGCCAAAACTTGTCCCTAATAATCTCCGGGCTACTGTCCTGAAAGCTTTTGACTCCACTCCGTTCGGCTTTGTTCAAGGCTTTCCTGATCTGATGATCAAACACTTCCCTTCGTATAACCTCGGGGTCCGATCCCAGTTTTAGGACAGCATATCCATATGGGTTAGCCTGAATAAAATATTTTCTCCCGTACTCATCCGAAACTCCAAGATTTCCATGCATCTCAACATGAGCAATACCCTGTTCGGAACAGAACTCTGCCAAATATCTAAAAAATGCAGCGTAATCGGCACTCGACAACCCCTGAGACAATATCCCGCCATACTCAGAAAAAGGCTGTGAGACCAGCTTCTTCCCGAACAGTAGAGTTATTGACAATGACGCAGGAAGTGTGGCGATGATCTGATCGCCTTCCCTCACAACAAACCCATAGGCACGATACCCGTAGATCTCTTCGATCAGCTTGCAATACTGCCAAAGGTGGCAAAACCGAGACTCGGGATGGGATGACGCAAATGTATTCCAATCCTCTCCCTGTCCTTGGTACTCTTCGATCCTTAACCGAGAGTTCTTATCGGAAACCATTGGTCGCATCCTTGCTGGCTAGGGGCAGATCTCGGTATCCAATTTACGAACGACTCTTGGAAGAGGCGAGGATCTGAAATCGCCGTCCTGTGGCAACATCCTCCACCAAGCTCGCAACATCTGGCAGGATTTGTTGCCATGAGTGCCGTTCTTTGACAAAGTCGCGAGCACGACGGCCAACCTGAGAGCGTACAGCAGAGTCATGAAGGAGGCGGATAACTTGGTCTGCAAAGGATTCTGGACTATCCTCTACGAACCACTCGACATTGACTTCGGCAGTAATCCCTTGGGCTGGCTTCGGGCTAGCGACAACAGGCATTTCCATCGCCATTGCCTCAAGGATCTTATTTTGGATACCGCGCGCGATCCGAAGCGGCACGACGGCTACATGAGCCTTCCGCATATAGGGGCGGACATCCGGCACGGCGCCAACGACCGTGATGCCAGGCAGCCGATTGAGACGGAGGACCCGGCGACATGGGTGCCTGCCCACAATGAGAAAGCGTACCGCTGGGATCCGACGCCGGACCAAAGGCAGGATTGTCTGACTGAAGTGGCAAATTCCCTCAATATTGGGGGGATAATCGAGAGCGCCAGTAAAGATGACCGTTGGCACTTGATCACGTGGCTCCTGGCTTGGGCAGAAGTATTCAGTGTCCACGCCATTCGGAATCACCACGGTTTGGACATCTGAGGCAATCTCGCGGAAGATCGCCTGCTCAATCTGGGTCGCAAAAATCACCACACAAGCACGGCGCGCGACCTCGCACTCAAAACGTCGGAGACGGCGTGCCTCAAGGGAGTAGAGCCAAGCCATGGGAGGCAGCGCTTTTCCCGCATATTGCTTCCACTTGTCTGAATCGACATCAATGAAATCCATCATGGTGGGCACAGTGCATCCCGTCACATACTGTGCCATCGAAGAGCAAGATACATAAATTAGGTCAAAATTTTCCTGGCGAAGCCGCTGCCTCATCCGGCTGGCGAGGGGACGCGAGGCAAAGTAACTGACTGAGAGAGGCAAGGGCCTAACAAGCCCGACAAGAGCAGAGACACGCCGTCTAAGATTGCTTAGCAGTGCGTATTCCAGGTCAGGGATCAGCTTCTGCAGTTTCTGAGCAGCCTCCAACTCGCCACGATCCTCCAGCGGGGAGGCCACCGTCAGATGATGGTATTTGGATAAGTAACGAGCGATGTGAAATGCCCGCACCCTATCCCCAGTCCACGGGGGATACGGGAGTCGGTGAGCGAGCATCAGGATCCGCATGGTCTTAATCGAAAAGGAGTTATTCAACTAAAGATTCGATCTGATGATTCATGACAGAACCGGTTGAGAGCGATATACTTCCAGTTGCTGACATGCCTCCGAAAAAGTAGTAAAACGAAAATCCTGAATCAATTTGCTTATCTTTTTTTCCATGGTTGACAAATTAGTGTAATGTCGCAGTCTGGATCGCCATGATGCAGATATTCTGGGTTGTTCGGGGTCAATTTCCCAGGGATGAAAATACACCATCGCAGGTTGTCCTTCGCGTTCGTTTATCTGGCGGAGCGCCCAGTGAGTCAGGCCGTAGGGAAAAAGTCTCAGATAGCCACCCCCGCCCACACCCCAGTTGTTATTCCATCGGCGAACGGTCGAAGGGGGGAATTCAAAAATGACGTTCCCCTGGGAAGTTAAGTGCCAATAAGGATATCTCGAAGCGTTAGGTACGCCGTACAAATCATGTCGAACTGGGAACAGCGAAGAATCAAACAGGAAGCCTTCCTCCACCAAAATGTCAAGTGCCCAAAGTGTTTTTGGAACGATGGAAAAACTAGGAGCGCGATAGCAATAAATTGGCTCTTGGACTTCGTCCATCAGGCAATGTCGGGCATGCCGGACATCACTTCGAAACTCTTCTGGTGTTAGTCGGCAAAGATGCTGATGTGCGAAGCCGTGACAACCTATCTCGTGACCAGCTTCAGCAATCTGTCGGACAATCCTGGGAAACTTTTGAGCAACCCAGCCTAAAATGAAAAAAGTGGCCTTAACCCCATACCCGTCCAAGAGCACCAAGGTTCGCTCCACATTAGTCTGGACCCTAGGAGTATATTGATGCCACTGCTGTGGCGAAATACATGAAGCAAAGGCTTCAACGTGGAAGTAGTCTTCCACGTCAACAGTAAGAGCATTAAGCATAAGCTGGTTCAATCCCACGCTGTAAGCCAGGCTGCCATAATCTGCCGAGGGTGGGACATGGCTTTCCCGCGTTCCGTGGTGATAGGGTCGGCGAACTCTGCGGGTTTCTGCCCCCGTGCGTGGCTATTCAGTCTTGATCGCGCCACGGATCACGAGGAAAGGTGTGAATCTTGATCGCGCCACGGATCACGAGGAAAGGAGTGAATAATCCGAAGGCGTTACTGTTTCGAATTTGGTCAGCGAGCACACCTGGCAGATCTCACACTTGTTGCGCGTGAGCCACAGCTCCCGATCGTACGTTTTATCTTGTCCGTACAACCTCGATGCGAGAGTGTCGGTGCGCCGCATCAGTTTCTTGACGGCCAAATCCCGGTACAGAAGGTTTTGATAAATGAACTTCAAACTCCGCCACGAAGGTCGCGTCAGGTATTCGACATCGATGGGGTGCCTCGTAAGAAGGGTGAAGCAGCAGATGTCAAGGTTCTCCAGCACGATGTCCTTGGAGCTCACGTGGGTGTTCGCCCCGTAGCCGAAGATCACATCTCCCCCCCAGTCGCTGCCGAAGCAGTAGCGCAGGGTTACGCTTAGGATCTCGATCTCCAGGATACAGTCGGGGTCGGACCGGTCGGACCGGACGACAGTCGGTTCACCTGTCCGCACGTCGACGTGGTAATACGGCCTGGACACGACGTCCTTGACTTTGATCGCGAACTTCACCCGGTCTAGCTTTTGGCTCGGCACGTACTTCACGCGGTTCTTTACATTGTCCAAGATCTCACACCCCAGTCGCTCGGCATCGGACTCGTCAATGGGCTCGACTGTATCGTGCTCTCGGAGCTCGTCGGCGTACTGCGTCTCGATCAGGTGATTTAAGCGCCCACCCATCATCTGCGCTCGATACGGCGAGGCTGGCTCGAAGCGATAGCCATCGATGAAGTCGCCGCTATACATGTCATAGACGACCGTATCCGATCCTGTCCGCTTGTACTCCTTCTGATATATCTCGGCGATCTTCCCTCGCGGCACCCGCACGTTATTTATCCAGCGGTGCTCCGGGGCGAGGAGAACGAAATCCGCCGCGAACGGAACGCCGATCTTGGGCTCGAGCCGGCTGACGATCTCACAGAAATTCCTTACGAACAGGAGCTCACGCGCCTCGGCGATTTCGACGTCGTTCTTTCCGGAAAGATGGATCGTGTTCGGGAAGTTGCCCGCGCCGCCGAAGCCACAGAAGACGTAGTCGATCTTGCTCCATTTCCGCTTGATGTGGCTCGTGAAGTATTCGATGGCCGGCAGTTCGTAGGAGTGGAGCGCATCATTCAAATTGACGAGGACTTTCCCTCCGGCCTCGACTACTATGATGCTGTCGAGCTTGTGGCCGATGAACGTGACGTAGACGTCGTCGGCCACCCGGTAGCGTTTGTCGGTGACCGCCTCATAGGAACGCTCGAAGCCCAGAGACGAAAAGTGTTTCTTCGAGTTCGAATACCAAAAGTACGGGTAAAACACGGTCGCCGTTTTCGGGAGCAGCTCGAGGGTCGGCTCGTGCAAATGGTCCTCATGGCCGTGCGAAATGAGGATGCAGTCGATGCGCTTGGGAAGGGCGTCCTTCGCGGGCTTCGGAAAGATATACCACGTTTTGCAGAAAGCCGGCCCGTTCGTCCACGGGTCAGTCACAATGTTGCAATTTCCGGTTTCAATCGACAAGGTGGCATGCCCAATGTAATGAATTCGCATGGTCAGTCCTCGCAAGAAAACGGGTCGATATACCTTTTTTGAATCTGTATGGTCAAGAGCCTCATTACTGACTTGCGTTTCGGCAGGTGTCATGGGATTCCCAGGCTCTGGTCAGGTTTGCCGCTCCAAACTTGATCCCCCGCCGAATGTGCCGCAGGTCCTGTCGGCACGCTTCAATACGTACCACAGTTTTCGAGCATCTCGGGCATAAAAGGCAGAACTCCCAATGCCCTTTCATCGAGCGGTTTAAGGATTTACCATTCACTCCGTACCTACACGATTTCTGAGTTAGAACAAAGCGATCAGGCGTTTGCGTTAGCTCCTAATCATCTTGCAGGTCACGCCCCATCCTTCTACAGCGAGCACCGTAAGGTCTCTTTCAGATTTAAACCTCATTTGAGCTTGGCATGGCAAACTTTTCTCTCATATCAAAGACAGATCATAAAAGAAAACGCCTCGCTGGGCCATCTCTTTAGTGCAGGCAATGGTATGGTTAGCATCCACTGACATCAGGCGAGTGTTACCGACCTTTGTCTTTCTGATCAAATGCCCCTTCTCCAGTTCATTGATAAGAACTCCGGGCCGTCTTCTGCGGATGGCCTCCAGAGAAAAGATATAAGTCTTGACGATTGCCTTCTTCCCATTCCAGTCAATTCCGGGCACCTCGAAAACTTCGTCAAAATAGAGCGGAAACGTCAGCCTGTCCTGAACGAGATGCTCCAGATAGTGAAAGAAGGTAATGGTTGTAAAAGGGACATTAAAGAAGACTACTTTCCCACCCAGCAAGGACAATTTCTCGAAAGGAGATCCCGGACCGCAGGGATACAAACATTTATCATGTTCTGCGACAATCCATTCTGCTTTAGGCCCATAGGCTAAGACCGGATGAGTGGGATGAAAACTCCTAAGAACTTCTTTCCGCCGGCGAAAGGATTCCGAAATCAGGCCCATGTGAGAGACCGTCTTTCTCACATCAAAGCATTTCAAGTTTTGCAAATATTCATAGGTCGAAGACGAATAAGGGAGAGAGACCATCAGAAGGTTGCCGGTAGAACCTATGACTCGCAGGAAAGCATCAATCAACTCTTTC
>QHZQ01000088.1:0-8689 GCA_003224725.1 Acidobacteriota bacterium
CAGGTCCATCATATTTTTATCTTCGATCAAATCTGGTTTGCTTTGACATAACGGGTCACTTGAAGGTTGCTATCATTTCCTCCCGGGAATTGTTGAAGAAGCCCTACGGTGCCACCCAAATGAGGGTCCAAGGGCGTACAGAGTTGGGGTAGGGAACTTGTCTAGGGTAACAACCCATGCCAAATACACTATTTGACGTTTGTGTGGTGGGCAGCGGCCCAGGGGGTGGGATCGCTACCTATGTCCTAACCAAAGCTGGACTCAAGGTCGCTTTGGTCGAAGCTGGACGCGTCCTTCGACCGGGCATTGACTATAACACCCATGCCTGGCCCTATGAGCGCTTGGAAAAATTTCGCCAAACAGGGAATCGTCTTTCTCCACCTCAGCTTAAACTTGAAGAGAACCATTTCACGCCAGTCGGCGACGGTCCGGGCCATGGCTTACTCAAGGCCCTCGGTGGCCGCTCCCTTTGCTGGGCGGGTCACAGTCTGCGGTTTGGTCCCATCGATTTTGAGCAATGGCCAATTTCTTATGAAGAGGTAGCTCCCTACTACAGCCAGGCCGAGCGTTTCATGGGTGTTTATGGCCACAAGGATGGTCTCCATAATCTTCCGGACGGAGAATTCCTCCAGCCAGTTCGAATGCGATGTCCCGAGCAGTTGCTGAGGCGAGGCGTAGAGCGGTTGAAGGCCAGGGGACGGAAGATGGAGTTTGTGGCTCAGCGCAAAGCCATCTTGACCGAGGATCACTGGTCGAAACGTCCCCGCTGTCACTACTGTGGTGCCTGCATGAAAGGATGTGACGTCGACGCTAAGTACACCTCTGCCAACACGCCCATTCCACTTGCCTTGAAGACGGGCAATCTGACTTTGTTGACCGAGGCCATGATGACTCGGATCTTGATGGACCGTTCGGGAAGGCGGGTTTCAGGAATTGAGTACAGCACCTCCAGCGGCAGAGTTGAAAAAGTGGAGGCAAAAGTCTTGGTTTTAGCCTGCAGCGCCATTGAAACAGCTCGTCATCTGCTAGGCTAGCTAACGGCAGTGGCCAAGTTGGCAAGAATCTGACCAGCCACTTCGGTCTTGATGTCATCGGTTACTTCCCAGAACTGCGCCATCGCGACGCCTCAAATGACGACGGGACCGATTACTTTCATAGCCTTTTGACCGGCCTTTATTGGGATCAGCCCCATTCCAGCTTTGAAGGCACCTACCAGGTGCAGTGTGGTTCTGGGCTTCGACCGGGACTGGTGATCAAAGAGGTGCCAGGCTTTGGGAGCGGCCTCAAGCGCGAGTTGAGAGAGAAGAACATCGGCCACGTGACCATGGATATGCAGGGCTCGCTTCTCAGATCGCCAAAGAAATACATCGACGTTGATCCCTATCGCAAGGACTGTTACGGTCTGAACCTCCCCCGAATACATCTTCACTATGAAGAAAACGATATTGCTATGGCACAGGATATGGTGGAAACGTGCGAAGAGGTCATTCGAGCTGCCGGTGGAGAGGTCATTTACGCTCCAGGGAAAGTCACCGCCGAAGAACTCGGAATTGACCGTAACCATTGGGTCGGGACAACACAGATGGGAATTGACCCGAAGACCTCCGTAGTTAACACTCACTGCCAGATCCACGAAATTCCGAACCTCTTTATTGGAGATGCCTCCCTTTTTCCCAGCTATCCGGAAAAGAACCCGACTCTGACAAACATCACCCTCGCCTGGAGGACGAGCGAGCACCTGGCAGAGAAATTCCGCAGAGGGGAATTAGGCTAAATCACATTATTGTACAAGCTTCTTCGCAAGATAGGTCATAGCAACTTTGGTTTGCCAAAAGTAGCAGAGCATTTCGCTTCATACCGTTGGTCGTCCTCTGCGGAGCTGTTGAAATGCAAACAAGACAGAGAATGAAATTGTGGACAGGCCGAGGAGTGAAGGGATTGTGGTTGGTGGGTTTTTGGCCCGTTGAGGCAACGACCTGACGTCAACTCCCGGCGACTACCATCAGAAGGGATCGATCATGCAAGCCGTAGTCATTAGTGGCCCTTTTCAAATGCTGCTTGAATCCCAGGCGACTCCCGAACCTAGTCCGGGCGAGGTATTGGTTTCTGTACGGGCTGCCGGGATTTGCGCCGGGGATCTGTATATCTATCAAGGCAAGAATCCTTATGCTCACTATCCGGTGATAGCCGGTCATGAGGTCGCGGGTATCGCGGAGAGAACAGGTGAAGGTGTCACCAATGTGACACCTGGGACCCCAGTAGTCGTCGAACCCTTCATCGGCTGCGGCACCTGTTATCCCTGCCGGATTGGTAAATCTAACTGCTGCGTTCAACTGCAGATCATTGGGGTTCACCGCCCTGGTGGATTTGCGGAATACCTTACCGCCCCTGCACCCAACATCCACCCCATTCCGGAAGGCCTTTCTTTTTCTGATGCGTCGTTTGCAGAGCCTGTAGCCATTGGAGTGCAGGCCTGTCGGAGAGGAAACGTCAGGGCGGGGGAGTATGTGCTCGTCCTGGGCTGCGGCCCAATTGGCTTGGCACTGATTGAAGTAGCGAGACATCGAGGTGCCCGAGTCATTGCTGCTGACGTCCAGTCCTCCCGCCTCGCGATTGCTCGACAACTTGGCGCAGAGGCTGTCCCAGCCGACGACCAGCTTCTCCCCACCCTCCTGGGGCATACTAACGGTGAAGGCGCTGCTGTCGTCATCGACGCGACCGGCAACGTCAAGGCCATGGAACAAACAGTTGATCTGGTTGCCTCCGGGGGACGCATTGTAATTGTCGGACTGGTAAAGAGAGGCATTGGAGTGACCTTCCCAGGCCTCGACTTCACACGCAAAGAGATGACGATCCTGGGCTCGCGGGCTTCGGTCAATTGCTTTCCCGAGTCTCTGCAGCTCCTGGTCAGTGGGGCCGTCCGATATCCGAAAATCGCCACTGAGTTTGACCTGACTGAGGCCCCCCGCATCTTTGCGCAGATTGTCGAGAACCCCGGACAGGTTCATAAGGGTTTGCTGGTGCCGAAGGTCGAGCGTGCCGGGTCGTAGGAGACATGCTGTTGCCATTTCGCCCGTCGTGGGGGCGACACGTGCGATCCAAGAGCGTTCCGGTAGGACGATGAACCCACTTCCACTGAACGTCTGTTACTACGGAAACGAAGAGCCCTTGCCCGAACAGAAGGAATTTCAGGCTGGTCTTCTTTGCCTCACTTCCGAAGGAGCGGAGCTCCTCTATATTCACTGGGGCGAGCATGAGGTTCTTCACCGGATCTTTGTGGCCGTGAGAGATCGGAACTGGGAAACCATACCAGCCCGAGTCTCCAGCTTTGAATCCAGCTCCGGCCCCGACTCGTTTCGACTCTCTTACTTTGTCGAACATCAGCAGGACGAAATCGATTTTTTCTGGCATGCCGAAATCCGTGGGACAGCCGAAGGATTGTTGACGTTCTCTATGAATGGCGAAGCCCGCTCCACCTTTCTTCGCAATCGAATCGGACTCTGTCTGTTACATCCTGCACGCCAATACTCGGGGAAGGCCTTTACCGTTCGAAAAGACGACGGAACCCTTGTGCAAGGCCTTTTCCCGACAAACATTTCTGCCGCACAGCCGATTCCTGGAACAGAATGCATGCGTGCTCTCGCCTTTGAGGTTTGTCCGGACCTTCGCGCCGAAATCGAATTCTCTGGAGACCTTTTTCAAATGGAAGACCAACGAAACTGGACCGATGCGACCTACAAAACCTTTTCCACGCCTCTGTCTCTTCCCTACCCCGTAGAAATCAGAAAGGGAACCCAAATCTCACAGTCTGTGGCTCTCACCCTCAAAGACACCCGGCCAAGGTCGCCGAGGCCTGCTCCGCGAGAGAAACAATTGATATTCTCCCTTGGCAACGGCGCCAGGTTCGCTCTTCCTCATATTGGTCTTGGAATAGCCAGCCACGGACAGCCTTTGAGCGCCTGGGAGATCGCGCGGCTTAAAGCGCTTCATCTTTCGCACCTGCGGGTCGATCTGCACCTATCCAGTCCAGATTCTGGTGCTTTCCTCAGCCGGGCGACTCAAGAGGCCAGGCTTTTGGACGTGCCCTTGGAAGTTGCGGTATTTCTATCCGACTCAGCTGAAGCCGAATTGCGAAGTCTCGGCTTGCTGCTTAAACAGTTCCAGCCAAGGATTGTTACGTGGCTGATCTTTCACATGGCTGAGAAGGCCACAACCGAGCGATGCATCCGCCAGGCGCGCCAAGCTCTGCAGCCATGGAACCTGGAAGCTCGATTCGGATCTGGCACCAACGCCTATTTCTACCAGCTCCACGAGTTTCGGCCGCCTGTGGACGTGCTCGATTTAATTACCTATTCAATCCAGCCACAGGAACACGTCTTTGATAATGGCTCCCTGGTAGAGACCCTTTCGGTTCAGGGCGAGACCGTCGCGAATGTCCGGCAGATTCTGGGCAACCTTGCCGTCGGGATCAGTCCGGTCACCTTGAAGCCACGATATAATCCCAACGCGACAGGCGCCTTACGGGGAGCCCAACCTGGAGAACTCCCGGCGGAGGTGGATGTCCGGCAGATGTCTCTTTTCGGAGCGGTGTGGACAGTCGGAAGCCTGAAGTATCTTAGCGAGAGCGGAGCCTGCAGCCTGACCTACTACGAGACCACCGGTTGGCGAGGTGTCATGGAAAGGACAAGTGGTTCCCCCTTGCCAGAAAAATTTCGCTCTTTACCGGGCTCAGTGTTTCCTCTTTATCACGTGCTGGCCGATGTTGGCGAGTTCTCAGGAGGGCACGTTGTACCTACCGAATCCAGCCAGCCTTTGAAAGTGAATGGGTTGGCTCTCTCTAAGAACGATAAAATCAGAATACTTGTTGCTAATTTGCATCCTCAGGCCCTGGAAGTCACAGTTAGGAATTTGGCAGATTCTGTCCGCCTGCGCCACTTGAATGAGAAGAATGCTCAGGAAGCCATGCTATCACCTGAAAAGTTCCGCTTTCACGAGGGCGAAGTGTTCCGGATTCGTTCAGGGAAACTCAATTTACAGTTGCTTCCTTACTCTGTGGCATGTATCGACATGAATTCCCAATGATCCGGGAGTCAAGTAAGAGATAGTTGTGAAGAGATCGAATATCGCGAGTTGGTCGAGGCTTGGTGTAAAACTTTTCAGGTCACTTCTGCCATGGTCGGGTGCTGATTCGCGGACGCTAGAATCCAACCAAAACGACTGGAAGGCCGCGTCTTCCCCTCTCTTGGAAATGAAAGAGATTCACAAACACTTTGCTGGTGTGCACGCTTTGAAGGGCGTTAAGCTTGAGGTGCACCGTGGAGAAGTTCATGCTTTGGTGGGAGAGAATGGCGCGGGAAAAAGCACGCTGATGCATATTCTGGCCGGGGTTTACCCGCCTGACGGCGGAGTTGTTTCCTTTAATGGGCATCGAGATATTGTCATCGAAAATGAACGGCAGGCTGAACGGATCGGCATCGCGATTGTGTATCAAGAGAGAAGCCTATTCAGTTCGCTCAGTGTGGCTGAAAATATTTATGCTGCGAGGCAGCCCGTGAATCGTTGGGGAGTGATTGATCGCTCCAGGCTGTTGGCCCAGGCCAAGCGAATACTCGATTCACTTGGCCTGGCGCTTGACCCGAAAACTCCTCTGCATGAACTTTCTCCAGCTCGGCAGCAGATGATCGAAATTGCTAAAGCTCTTTCCCTGAATGCCAAGCTATTGATTTTTGACGAACCGACAGCTGCCTTGACCGAATCGGAAACCTCCGTGCTCTTCGGCCTGATCCATCAGCTGAAGAATCAGCAGGTCGGAATCATTTATATTTCGCACAGGCTCCAGGAAATCTTTCATGTTGCCGACCGTGTGAGCGTGCTCAAAGATGGTGAATTGCAGGGAACTTTTCCTGTGTCCGAGACCTCACCCGAGGCACTGGTGGCTCGAATGGTTGGAAGAGAGCTGTTAGATGGCGGCAGGCCCCAAGGACCTGTTCCCGACTGTGGCCCCTTCGTTTTGGAAGTTTTTCACCTTTCAGACCGTTACACTGACGAGGGATTTCGCTGGGGATTGAAGGACATCAGCTTTCAGGTGGGAGCCGGAGAGATTCTGGCTCTGGCCGGCTTGGCTGGAGCAGGCCGCACTGAGTTGGCGCTCTCCATATTTGGGGTGAGGTCCCGCGGCGCTGGAGAAATTCGGGTTCACGGGAAATCGCGTTCAATCCGCTCTCCCAAGGATGCTATTGCGGCCGGTTTGGGCTACCTCCCTGAGGACCGAAAGGAAGCCGGACTATTCCTGGAAATGAGCGTTGCCAACAATATCGCCGCTGCTCGACTGGGGGATTTTGGATCCTGGTGGATCAATGATCAGAAAGTAAATGCTTTAGCCTTGGATTGCATCAAGAGGCTGCGCATCGCCACCCCAAGTCTCAGGCAGCCTGTGCAGCATCTTAGCGGCGGGAACCAGCAGAAAGTGCTATTGTCAAGATGGCTTTTGTTGAATCCCACGGTATTGATCGTGGACGAGCCCACACAAGGGATCGATGTGGGAGCCAAGGTTGAAGTGCACACCTTGCTGCGCCAATTAGCCCGAGGGGGCGCTGCCGTCATTGTGATCTCTTCAGAATTACCTGAGGTGTTGGCCATTGCTGACCGAATTTTGGTCATGCGTGAGGGTCGCATCAATGGCGAGCTGAAGCATGAGGAAGCTACGGAAGAGAAAATCATGCGGTTCGCCTCTATGACAAGAGAGGGTGCCCTATGTCAGTAACCTCTATGGATCAGAGTGCGACCTTGCCACTCAAACCACGACGACCGGCCAAATCTCTTTTCTTCTCTCGGGAGATGGCCCTGATGGCTCTCATTGTTTTCCAAGTAATAGTTTTCTCCATCCTTTTCCCGATATCTTTTCCGACCTTTGCTAATTTTGCGGCCATCGCGCGAAACCTGGCTCTGGACGGGATCATGGCGACCGGCATGATGCTCATGATGATCGGGGGTTGCTTTGACCTCTCCATTGGCGGAATGTTCTCCATGGCTGGCGTGATCACTGGATGGCTGATGAAAGAGGCGGGTCTGCCGGTACCCTTGGCGGTGGTGATTGGACTTGCAGTGGCTGCCTTCGGAGGATGGATGAACGGCCTGATCGTCGCGAAAGTCAAAGTGAATGCCCTGATCGCCACACTGGGAACGATGGGGATCTTCCGCGGTCTCTCGGTGCTCTTGGGAGGCCCGGGAATCAGTTTTCTGCCTCCGTCCTTCTCCAGACTGGGACAAGCAGTCTTTCTCGGAATCCAGTCGCCGGTTTGGCTGATGTCCCTGGTAGTTCTTCTCTTCCAGTATTTAATGGCGCGCACCCGCTTTTTCCGCCAATACTACTACATTGGCAGCAATCAAAGAGCCGCCTATCTCTCGGGGATCAACGTGCCTCGCATGCAGATGCTGGCCTTCACACTCATGGGATTGCTGGCGGGACTGAGCGGCATTGTCTTTGCCTCGCGGATTGCAACTAGCGTTTCGATTGCGGGCGATGGAGCTGAGTTACGTGTTATTACGGCCGTCATCTTGGGAGGCGCCAGTTTGACGGGGGGCAAGGGAACGATATGGGGAGCCATCATTGGCGTTGCATTCATTGCCCTGATCAACAACGTACTGATTATTTCCGCGGTATCCACCTACTGGCAGAGCATCATTATCGGAATCGTTCTAGTCCTGGCCGTAGCCATGGACGCGTTACTCAACCGTCAATAGTAAATTAACCCCAGACCCTGGAGTCACTCGGCTGAGGCCGTAGTGAGAGAAGGAAAAACAGCAAAATGTCCAAGACGATGTCCCGCCGGAACCTATTAAAAACCGCCGGAGCCGTCACCGGTGCGCATGCGCTAGCCTCGCTGACGGGATGCGAGAAATCCCACACCACTTCATCATCAGAGACAGAGCTAGGAAGACCGGCGCTCAGCCGCGCTTCTGCCAATGAAGAATATGTCTGGATCTCGGCCAATGCCAACTTGCCGTTGTTTGTGGCCCACGACCACCCAGCACTCTTTCAGATTGGCAAAGAGCTCGGGGTTAAAGTTACCCTTGCGGGACCCAACACAGTAGACATTCCGGCCCTTGTCGCCGCAGTCGAGCAGACGACGGCTCGCAGACCCGCTGGGATGATGGTTGTGGGTTGGGAACCCTCCGCCCTGGTTCCTGCAATCAACCAGGCTATCGAGAGCGGTGTCCCAGTGGTCTGCGTGGACGGCGATGTTCCAGCGAGTAAACGTCTCTCCTTCATCGGTACCGACTGGTACGACGTGGGGGTGCGTCAGGCGCAGGCCATGATCCGGGCTCTAAAAGGGAGAAGGGGGAGCGTGGCCCTGTTAGGGTTGATCGAGCAATACATCGATCAGCAGGCTTTTGCTGGCTTCCGCTCGGTGGCTGAGAAGGCTGCCTTGACGGTAATGGAACCTCAACAAGACAAGGGCAACCAAGCGGAGGCGGCCCGGGTTGCGGCGGCTATCATTCAAGCCACACCGGACCTGGTGGGCATGGCGGGCTTCGACTCCGAAACCGGACCGGGAGTCGGACAAGCTATCAAAGAAGCCGGTAAAGCCGGGCAGCTGGTCGCGACCTGCATCGAGAGCGAAGACAAACACCAGCAGCTCATCCGCGAAGGCGTCCTCACTGCAGCCATAAAACAAAAGCGTGAACT
>QHZQ01000088.1:8755-11502 GCA_003224725.1 Acidobacteriota bacterium
GCCAATCCCTGTCTATTACAATACCGGTACTTTTACTATCACTCGGGACAATGTCGACCTGTTGGTGCGCAGGCAATAAACACCAAGTCCACAACCTCAGGCAGCGATCTTCTCCGCTGATACCTTTGATGGACGACCTCTAGAACGGTTTTGTCAGCGCTTGCTACGCTTCGGGCATTTGATGCCGATGTTCTCCTGAGTGCGAATGAGCGACTTATGCTAGCCGGTAGCGAGCAACCTCAGACCGCCCAGGAGTGCGATTCTATCGGACACGGACCCCTCACCCGGCCTTCGGCCACCCTCTCCCATGGGAGAGGGGCTGGGGGTGAGGGGACGGTACCTTAACAAATTTGACCGAAGTTTGAATTCCTTCGCCACCAAGTAACCCTAGCTAGTTCGGGAAAAGCAGGGAGATCAGACTGGCCGTCGATTTGGGTTTTTAGGCTCGGGTCGGTCCACCGGCGGGGGATCGATCAGATGCGGAAGTGGCGTTGGGAACACCTGTGGAGGTAAGTGAGAAGACCTGTATACCGTCAGCAAGCTACTAGGACATCACAGTCTTGAGATGACTCAGCGTTATGCGCACCTCGCGCCAGACTATCTCAAGAAGCCAGTAAACATGTTGGTTCCTCGGGAAGAACAGCCGTCGAAACAGCCATCAGAAAAAGTAGTCGGGTGGGAAGGCTCGTACGTGATTGAAAAGGTGGTAGGCCTGGAGGGAATCGAACCCCCGACCAACGGTTTAGGAAACCGCTGCTCTATCCTTCTGAGCTACAGGCCCACAACGACTTAGGCGAGTGCTTTCTTGGCTAGTGTCAGTTTTGGTGTCACTTGTGCACCAGGAATGGTTAGACTGTCAACAGCTCTCTGCAAATGATCACTGGCAAGGTGAGCATACCTTTCCGTTACCTGTGTGCTGTAGTGACCCATAAGCTTGCTCACCGTGTAAAGGTCAACCCCTTTCATCACTAACCGACTTGCAAACGTATGCCGTAAATCATGCCAGTGAAAATCCTCAATGCCCGTTGCCCTGAGGTATGTCTTCCAGTCTGAGTTTTTGACCCCATTCTTCAGGTGTTCCCCAGTCTTCCGGCCACAGAAGACATATGGATTATGGAGCATTCGCGGAATCGATTGCAAGGCTCCAATGACAACGTCATTCATCGGGATGTGGCGGGCTTCACCAGCCTTTGTCTTCGGAATATGGATTAGCCTTCGCTGGAAATCGATCTCAGCCCATTTAAGGCTTAACTGCTCACTTTTCCTCATTCCCGTGTGAAGGGCAACCAAGACTAAAGGATGATACTCCCTGGGCATGCCGGCCAATAGGCGGCTTTCCTCGTCGTCAGTAAGCCATCTAATACGCTTGTTGTTTTCTTTTGGCAGTTTGACCATGCTAACCGGGTTCCGTTCAACCTTGCCATTCCTTAAAGCCAGCGAGAAAGCTGCCTTCAGCGTGGCCAAGTATCGGTTCACAGTTGCCACGCTACGCCCGCTAACAGGATCGGTCTTATGCTTGTTGGACTTGAGCTTGACTCCTGCCAGTTCCAACCGAGCGTTCTCAATATCACTTGGCACGATTGACCGTGCTGCCTTATCGGGCCAAAGACCTTTCCAGTAGAGGGCGCGAATTCGAATGTCTTTCATGGCCCGTCGTCCTGCTGACTCGGAAGATTTCAAGTAGTCTTCGATGATTTGACTAACGGTGGCATTGTGGTGCTTGCCATCGATCTCGTCGGGGTCAAATTTCTTCTGTGTAACCTCTACCTTGCGTCTCTGGTACTGGTTGACAGCAGCAGACCGAAGCCCCACCTTCTCCCGATGCTTCGTCCCAAACTGATCATAGTAACAGATCCACCAAACGCCGCTCCCCTTGGGACGCTCAAAGATCCCGCGTTTCTTCTTAACTATTCTTGCCATCCTTGCTTGCTCCTTTCTTTAGTTGTTATGCTTCAGCCAATAGGCTTCCCTGGTGTTCTAGGAGACCGTGTATTCCGGTGACCCCGATCATCAGGTATCAGACACTCCCTTGGCCGTCGCTACCTTGCCTGCCTGAGTTGCCTCTTGAACCTGACCCTGAAGGGCTCTCAGAGACCGCTCCCTGTTTTTTGCCCGTTTCATTCCTCCTTCCTTGCGGTTTCCCTTCGTGGAGCACCCGCCTTTGCACACTGCACTACTGGCCATTTCATCAGAGATGGAGATCGCTATTCTTCGTCGCAAAGTTCGGTCCACAGATGTAATGTAAGATCACGAGCTCCTCCCAATAGCGACGACGCAAAATCTAGTTGTCGAGCAGACCGCTTGAGCCAAAGACATGACATCATAGCGATCTCGGGCAGAGTTGCGTTCGATTTTGCCGAGCATCAGATCATGAACTTCCATCGCTTGAAGTTCAAGGTGATTCCAGGCACCCGAGTACATGGTCGTCAAGCGCACTTCGTAGTTGACGGGAAAAGTGCCACGGTTACAGGCTCTTCCGAACGACGCAGAGGTCCTAAGGTTTCTCAACCTGAACGTGAACAGAGCCTTGGAACTGTTCGTCTTCTCCCGCTTCTTGAAAGACACGGGTGGTGCCTTTTTCGATAAGTCTTTCCAGCTCCCGGGAGGGAATCAAGACGCGCCTCCCGACTTTAACGGCGCGGAGCTGACCTTTCTCAATCAAATAATCGATGCTACGCACCGAAAGCGACGTAGCTGCTGCGGCTTCTTTCTTGGAATAAGCCAGTAGTTTCTTGATCACGCCATCC
>QHZQ01000724.1 GCA_003224725.1 Acidobacteriota bacterium
TCGCCCTCCGTTCCATCAGAATAGCGGGCCGTCACCAGCAAGTGCCGGCTGGCGTTTCTGCCGTAAAGCACGCTGCTGGCTGGAAACACCCGTAGAGAAACCATCTGTCGCTCTTGCCCCGGCACCCGCTTGGCCCCTGAGCGGATCCAGTTCACCAGCGTATTGTATTCTGCCGATCCTGGCATCAGCAGTTGACCACCCCCATGCATGACCTGAAAAGTCGGCTTCAATAGGAGCAGGCTCTTTTCTGGTTCGGACAAGTTAAGCCGCCGACCCTCGTGTTTCTGGACGATCATTTCGTAATCGGCGGCCGGCTCATAGCCAAACAAGGAGAGCTTGAAACCGTTTTGCCCATTAAGGGCGCCATGGCAAGCCCCGCTGTTACAGCCGATCTTGGTGAGCACCGGCAAGACGTCAGCCCCGAAGCTGGGTGGCAGCGGATTCTCTGCGCGCTGCACCAGCGCGGTCGTCCAGGCTTGAAGGTCACGATAATTCACTCGAATCCGAGCCACACCATTCCCCTCAGCGTGCACTATTCCATTGGAGTCCACGGTGGCGACAGCGGTTTTTTCCGAGACAAAACGCAAGGGTAATGTGACCTCCTCTTCGGTCCCGTCCGAATAATGGACCACCGCCACCAGCGGTTGGCGCGCCCCCTTACCAAAGAGGAAAGGGTTGGAGGGCTCGACCGAAAGTTTCACCGTCCGACGTGAAGCCGACGCGGCAGAAGAGATTAGAGAGAACAACAAGAGGATACACAAGACTCTCAGTTTTCTCATGGCTCCTGGCTGATAGCTGAGTGCGTAAGATAGAATACTATCATAATCTAGGCCTCGGGTAGGGTCAATGACGAATGGGAAGCGGCCAACCCGCAGCAGGCCTGCTACCATACCTCTTACTCCACCGTCAGGGTAATCTGTGGGGCTTCCTGAACCTCTCCGTCCGGTGCAGTCCCGAGAATTAGGAGATTTCTCGTTCGCTGCAGCGGAGTTTCAGAATTGGCCCGCAGAAGAATTTTGACCTCTTTGGAGCCGGGCGTCGCAAAGACTGGATCGGCAGTCACGCCCCGGGGTAGATTCACGCATTCCAGACGAATCTTGTCCTGAAAATCACCCTCTCGCTGGATTTGCACCGGCAGTTCGAAGGACCGCCCTCGAACCAGGGTCACACTGTAAAGTGCTGCCTCCAGCGAAAACCGGGGTCTTTCTACCACCACGAGCGTGGCTTGGTTTGTCCTCGCGAAGGCTGATTCGTTGGACCCATTTCGTGGCAGGCTAATCGTTTTCCAGCCAGGCTCCTCGACTTTTGGCGAAGTTATCCTGATTTGGCTATACGACCCTGCCTTGAGATCGCCTGCCCGAAAAGAAATCACAGCCTCTGTTTTCCCTGCTGGAATCTCGGCAGGTTCCGCCACCACACCCTTGGGAAGGCCGCTGACATTCAACGGAATAGACTCTTCAAATCCGCCCTGGCGAGCTGCCTTCACCTTGAGTTTGCCGATTCCGGCTGCTGGAACGTAAGGCTGGTCAGTGTCCAGCATCAGTTCAGCTCCCGGTTGAAGCGGTCTCACCAATAATTGGTAGGGATAATTCTTGCCTTCGACGGCCCACAGATTGCGCATTTGCAGCTCGTAATTCCCAGCCGGAATGAACGTGTGGGAGATAAAAGAGTCCTTATTGGTTGGCACACCGGGAAACTCGCCATCGTCGTTTTTGGCAATCTCCTCGCCCTTTTCGTTGACAAGGCGTAGCAGGGAGTCGACCGGCAAGCAGCGATTGGTTGGTCTTGGCCCAGAAGAAGAAACGCTCTGGCTGCCGATAGCGCGCAATTCCAGTAATTGATACGGGCGGTTCAAGCCAAGCACCGCCTGGATGCGTGGGGGTCGCATCCACTAAGAATGTGGCTGCGGTAGAACGGCCAGCGGGCGTCAGCAGAGCCAGGTGATGCTGTCCCTTTCGAACCTGCTCCGGTATTTCAATCCTGACGTGAGCAAAGAAGCCACACATTTCCAGCACTTCTCCCTTAAAACCCGATTCGTCGAACCACACTTTGGCCTCCGTGGACAACAGGCCTTCACCAAACAGAGTAACTTCTGAGATCGATCCTGGGGTCAGGCTGAGGGGTGAAACCGTCTGCAGGTGCGGAGCTTGACGAATATCCAACTGATAGGCAAAGTTAGGATCTAGAAATTTATCGAAGGCCAGCTCGTGGCAAGGTTGAACGACCAAATAGTAAGTGCCAGTTTCTGAGAAGGTATAGGTCAGGAATGGGTCCCAGTCAAAATAGTCTTCAGAATGACCCAGCTTGCGACGGTTTGAATCGAGCAAAATCAAGGCCGCATCGAAGAGATTACCGTTGCGCGCGGCACGCAAGTCAAAGATCCAGGTTTCCCCTTTCTTAACCTGGAACCTGTAAAAATCGAAGTCTTCGTAGAAATTGAGCTGCCCATTCAGGGTAACAGGAACTGGAACGCCCTCAGCTTGTTCGAAAGAGCCATTGGGCTCGTGTTCATTCCGGTGAGGCTGATCGCCCACGCGGAACAGCAAAAGATTGGAAGCGCCACGAGGGGTGACGAGGCGAAAGTAGTGCGGGCCAAAAGCTGCAGTGAGGTCGATTTGGAATTCCAGTTCGGCGCGCGTCGGATGACTTTCCAATATGCGGCCTTGAATTGAAGTATCCAGGAAAACCACGGCTGACGCGCGATCTAAGAATTCCCCCAGGACCTCCAGCCGCAAGGTTTGGCCGGGTTCGCTGCCTTGGGGAAAGACTGAAGAGAGTTTAGGCAGATGGTGGACGACTTTACTTTCTGGGGCCGCCTGCGCCATCAGCGGAACCCATGAGAGAAGGATGGCCACCAGCCATCCGATAAGGCTTTGGATCGAGAACTCCGCCCCCAAACCCGCCCAAGAGAGGATTACCTGCAAGTCCTCTCCGACGCGGAGCGTTGAGAGTGAGTATCGCCGACAAAGCACAGTGGTGATTTGAGTTGTCACTTGGTTACAGAGCAATTAAATAGTTCGGCGCTAATCGGAGACCGCCTCCCACCTTGAGGTAAGCTCATCAAGAGGGCGCCACCCGGTGTCGCTTGACAAGGTCTTCATTCAGCGTGAAACCCAGGCAGGGCTTCGGCACTTCGATCCGACCGTTTGAATCCAGCTTGAGGCTGGGTACAAGCAGATCGGAAATCAAAGGTGAATCCGGAAATGCCAGGGGATATTCGATGTATGGCATATTGGGTAAGA
>QHZQ01000725.1 GCA_003224725.1 Acidobacteriota bacterium
CTGCGCGTTCCCGGGCGGACACGTCTTGGAACGCTCGATGCCCTGTTGTTCGAGGCCGGTGTAATCGACAACGGTCACCAAGTAATGCTCAGAGCCCCTGTCGGCGCTGTACACACGCGCCGGAAGGATGTAGTCCATTTGCGATTTCCAAGTGGTCTCCGTCACCTTTGGCTGGCCCGGAAAGTTCACCTTAAAGCCGTCTTGGGTGTTGACGTACTGCTCCCATTCCTGGGCGGCTGCGGGCCCGGACACTGACAGCACCAACGCGAAAATGAATGCGGTCAGGCGCATGACGTATCCCTCCTTTGTGGATACACAATACTGCTAAAAACGGTCTGGCGCGTCGTGAATTCTTCGTGCCTTT
>QHZQ01000726.1 GCA_003224725.1 Acidobacteriota bacterium
TTCGCGTTGGTGCTGTTGGTGTCCGGGCCCGCAGCCGCCCAGGAATGGGAGCAGTACGTCAACACCCAAGACGGCTTTAAGGTGAACTTTCCGGGACAGCCAAAGGTGACGGGGACCACTTGGAAATCGCAAATGGACTACATCCTTCCGGCGCGTGTGTACAGCGCCGACAGGGGCTCTGAGCATTACTTGGTGACCGTTGTCGATTACACCGGCCTCGAACAACAGGGCATCGAGCGTTCCAAGACGTGTCCGCCCGGGAACGCGCAGTGCCGTGCAAACGCCGGCCCCATCATCGGTCCCGGGTACTGGAAGCAGGATGAGCGAGGGGCGATCGTGTATGCGACGTTCAAGCTCCTTCAGCGGGACGCCAAGCTGACAAGTCTGGCTTGGGAATGGCAGGACATGGTTGAAGGACACTTCATCCAACTGACCAACAACGCCGATCAGTCCCGCACCTTCGCCTACATTGCGATGCATGAAAACAAGCTCTATATCGTGGAGGGGACGGTGCCGAAGGGATACCCGGAGCCGGGCCTGTTTCAGCAGTCGATGGGATGGGTTGACAAGGACGGGAACGGGATTCGTTATCAAACGATCTACTCCAACTCGTACCACGGTATGGGCGTGTACCCGGTACCCCCGGTCGCTCGCGCCGGCCGGGGCGGTGGCGCCGGTGCTGCACCAGGCGGTCCGCCGCGTGGCGGCAGATAAATCAGGACGCGCTGAATCCGGTGCGGAACAAGCGGTCTGCATCAAATTCTGACTCCCGATGCGCATTGCCATTGTCTCGGACATCCACTGCGATTCTAAGGGCTCTTACTCCCAGGTGTTGTATCCACACCGCATCAGCAATTTCAGATGTCCTGATCTCGAGGAATTCAGGATGAGCCGAAAGGAGCCGCGGAGCGGCGTCAGAATATAGCCACGGCTGAAGGCCGTGGTTTCCGTTTGGGCAAAACCAAGCCCCGACAGGGGCGAAAGATTTTTCAAGCGCGACAGTCTTTCGCCCTTGAAAAGGAGGGGTGGCTGCGCCGAAGCGCAGCGAAGGCGCAGACGGGGTGGTCATTCCGGACGACTTAACCATTCCTGACCACCCCGGCGCTTCGCGCCACCCCTCCTCTGTGACCCTCGGCTTTGCCCAACGAATCGTCGGTCCGAAGTTCGCAACTGTAGGGGCGGTCTATGACCGCCCGTATTTCGTTGAGTCTAGGAAGAACGGGCGGTCATAGGAGCTGTGAATAAATTGGAATCAAGCGTTATTCCCCTCCTTGCACGACCGCAAGGAGGGGTGGCTGCGTCATCAAGAAAATTTCGCGCAGCCACCGAAGCTGACGCAGCCGGGGTGGTTTTCCATTTGTTTTCATCGGAAAACCACCCCGGCCTCGCGGTCAGCGGAGGCTTCGCAATCATTTTTTGATCGCTCGGCCACCCCTCCTTGCGGTGATGCAAGGAGGGGAATTGCCCGAATCCAATTTTTTCACAGCTCCATAGACCGCCCCTACAGTCAGAGCATTTTCTTCCGTTGGGCAAAGCCGTGACCCTCTGTGAGGAGGGGAATCGTCTTGAGCCGTGGCTACGTTCTTGTGCCAGTTCGCGGGTGAAACTCGCGCGAATCTAGGCTAGACAGTTCCCTCTTTCACGGCTCGACAGAATAGGTTTGAGAGTTGCATTTGGTTCAGCGTGCTGCAGCGCGTTCGCGCAAGGGCGGGATGGCCAACAATCACTGCGAGACACTTTGCCCGGGAGATCGCGACGTTCAGACGATTCTTATCAAGAAGGAAATCCATGCCCCGTGGTGAGGCGTCTGCCGCGCTTGAGCACATGGAGACAATCACGACCGTCGCTTCCTGGCCCTGGAATTTGTCAATCGTGCCGATACGAGCTGAGGATCCGAGGGCTCGCTTAAGCATTCGCACCTGCATGTTGTAAGGTGCGACGACCAGGATGTCGTTCATCGTGATGTTTCCGAGCGAATTACCCTTCTCGTCTGTGTGTTGACAATTGATCAATTCCGCGATGATCTGCTTGATGGCGGCGACCTCTTCCTCGCTGCCTAACGTGTTTCCTGCGTGCAAGACCGGCATGAAGAAAAGCCCATTTGCTTTCTCAATAAGTCGAGAGCCACTCACGCCGGGAATCACGTAGCGATTTCGGGTGAGGGGTTCTGGCTTCAGGCGTCCTTCATAGATCGCCTCTGAAATGAACTTGCACAACTCCGGGCGCATTCGCCAAGTCGTTGCGAGAAATATGCCCATGTCATCGGGAATTGTCGCTTTTCCCTGAAGGAGGTAGTCCAAGGTTGAAAGGCCGCTTTCTCCCGGGTGAGCCCCTTTCGTGGGTTGACTTAACTGCATTTGATCGCCCAGTAAGACAATATTGCGAGTGCTGGGCGACATTCCCACGAGGTTCGCGAGAGATACTTGTCCTGCTTCATCCACAAACAGATGGCTCAGTATTCCCTGAGCTA
>QHZQ01000727.1 GCA_003224725.1 Acidobacteriota bacterium
AGCCCGTTATCGGTAATCAACTCCAAAAACTCGATGGTGAAGTTGTCATAACAAACCTGTGAATCTCCAATAGGTCGATCTAGTTTCACGGAGCGAGTGCTGATCTTGAAATCTTTGATTTTCATATAGGGATCCTCATGTGAGTTTACCTTCAAGAAAAATCAAAAAAAACTTGACAAGCCTGACGAGTTTGTATTCTATTTGTCGACATTTGAAAGTCAATAGAAATCATACTGATATTCCCCAATGGCGACTGCTCTCAAGAAAAATCAAAGGTCCGTCCCACGAGTCGACGGCGTTTATGACCGTCTTCGTCGAGAAATCCTTGCTGGCGTGATTTCTCCAGGCGAATTCCTGCTTGAGGAAGGCCTGGCACAGCGGTTGAAAATCAGCCGCACTCCGCTTCGAGAGGCTTTCATTCATCTTTACAGGGACGGATTGCTGCAGAAAGGACCTTACAAGGGCTATGTGGTGACAGAAGTAACCTTGGAAACCTACCGAGAGGTTTTTCAGTTGCGAATGCTACTGGAACCGGCGGCTGCCAAGTTGGCTGCTCAAAATCCCAAGGCTACCCCTTTCCTGGAGCAAGCCGTGCAAGCCGTGCAACGAATGGAAATCTTGGCTAAGCCTGGACTCACGCCTGAGGAATTGCTGGAAGCCGGCGAGCTCGATTCAGGCTTCCACGGCTGCATTGCTCAGGCGAGCGGCAACAAGCGGCTGGTGAAGTTCATTCACGAACTTAACGGCGTCCAGCAATTTGGCTATGCCAAATATCCTGATCGACCTCTGGCGGCCACGACCCAAGAACATCGGAATATTGTCAAAGCAATCAAGTCAGGTGACGCCGCAAAAGCAGAGCAGGCGATGCTCCATCATGTTCGGCGGGCCCTCGAGAGAGCCAAGGAGTTGTTCTTGGGCGAGAGTTCTATGGGCAACCTTGGTGACAGCAATGCCGGACTTCGGCCGTCCTGAATCATCCTGATCAAGGATACGTGCGGATTCGAAAGTCTCGGGTGCCAAGGTGTCAGTAAAACCTGACGTAGCAGCAAGAAGGAGTGTGAGAGGTGAGCAGGATCAGACTCCTGTTCCTCGTGTTTGCCTGTTCGGCCGTTTTTGCTGGTGAACGGACAAAGAGAGGGATCTCCCAAGTCGAACCCATTCAGATGCTGCAAGGGGCGTTGCTGGCTGACAGCTTTGACGGTCCCGAGCTCAATTCTCAGATTTGGCACCGACCCAACTGGATGAGACACAATCCCGATATCTCAGTGGGAACCGAGGACGGGTGCCTGCGAATTTCGGGCGTATCACGTCCTGCGGGTAAGGACCACCAATATGCGGGGGTCCTTTCCAATTATTTTCGCGAGACCGACGTGGCGCTGGTGTCACGCATGAGGGTTCGTTCTTCGTTTGAAGGCGAAGGTCGGATTCAGCACCATGTCCATCTGTGTACCGGTGACTGGCCGGATTTCTTTACCGAAACTATCTTTGGAAAAATCCAGAGCGGGCCACCTCGCTGGTTCTGTGGCTATCTCGATAAGCTATGGGAATATTCCGGCTACTCGGAGTATTTGGAGCCTGCTATGCCAGCCACCGGCAGAGAAGCCACAGAATGGCACCAGGTCTTGATTTTGCATGATGGCGAAACGCATGAAACCAGGAATTACCTGATTCTCAATGGCGAAAGAAATCCAATTGGTCCACCCCACAAACTTCGAATGAACCACACCCACGTCGAATTGAAGGTGGATACGAATGTTTCAGGCATTCCGGTTCATATGGACGTTGACGATGTACGCCTCTACCCAAACCCCTCTCGACATCCGGTGACCATAGTTGTTAGCAGCCGCATTGTGAATGCGATGCCTGAGATCCCCATCCATGATCTCAAAGTACGCATAGTGGAAGAACCCTCTGGCAAGCTATTAGGTGATGGATTCACTGACGAGGGTGGGCAGGCACGCATTAGTTTGAAATCGGACATGATCTATCCGGTCGCGGCCCGGATCGAGGTGTGGGACAACAATGGTCAGGTTCTGGTATCCGGGATTCCGTGCTATAGGGTTCAGGGACTTTACCCGGCAGACGTATGGGCGATCAGATTGCCTCCGAAAATTTAAAGAAAAAGTCAGAAGATTCAGGCAAAGAAAGGTCCCAAGACAGGCATTCTCAAGAGTGATGTCGTAGGGATGGCAGCTGTGGCATGGCTGGGCGCGAACCCAGCAGGAGTGAGCCCAGAAGAATTCAACAGGTTATTACTCTCAACGGTCCTCCTGCCCGGCTTCCCGTCGCGTTTCCGCCGGCATGGTTATGCGGCGATCGCCATTGGCAGAATTCATATCTACGTCAACCAAGGGATTTAGCTGGAAGGCCACTGGTTGCGGCAAATTCGCTCCGAGTTTGCAAAGTCTAAGGATCGAGGGTGGGTTGGCTTGGTGATGTGAGTGGGCTTGGCTCAGTCTTGAGTCATCGTCAATTGTCACTCTCAAGGTAAGGTAAGATAAAGAACTTCAGAAGGCTTTAAGTACATGGATCCAGGAGAAAAGGAGAAATTGTATGAACAAGAGAAAACTCATCATGGGTCTAGTATCGGTGTTGTTCGTGGTCACGCCGTTTCTCATTTCAAGCCCAGTAGCTTGGTCCCAAACCAATTACGGAACCATTCGGGGGACTGTGTCTGACCCGACCGGTGCCCTTGTCCCCGAGGTTGAGATCGAGGCTATTCACGTCAGTACAAATCGGAAGTACACAACTCCAACCACGGAAGCAGGAGTTTACGCTCTGATCAACCTGCCGCTGGGAGAATACCAAGTCACAGCGAAACGAGCGGGGTTCAAAGAAGCCGTCGGTTCCCGCGTGATTGTTTCGGTGGGTTCCACGACGACCTTAAACATCACTTTGGAAGTCGGTGAGGTTACCCAGCAGGTCACGGTGGAGGAGACATTCGCGCCGCTGCTAACTCCCGACAACGCCGAAGTGGGG
>QHZQ01000089.1 GCA_003224725.1 Acidobacteriota bacterium
CACGTAATCCATGCGATCGGTATAGGGAATGACGCCAGGATAGTCCACATTTTCAGCATGTTTTTCAAAGCATCGGTGCAAATAGCCGATATGGGGGGTTACTTTTCTTACGATTTCTCCGTCAGTCTCCAACTCCAGGCGCAGCACTCCGTGTGTGCTGGGATGTTGAGGCCCCATGTTTAGAATCATCTCTTCGCCGGCGTAGGCTTCAATTTGCATAGATCCTCCTGCTACAAAGGACGAGAATCGAAGATCGAGAATAAACTCAAAATGTCAAAGGTGTTTTTTCTTCCTCCGTCCTCCATCCTCCATCCTCGCTCCTGGCATCCTTCATCCCTTTCTGCTATCTGCAACGAATGGGTCCGTGCCGACTTCTTGACCTTCCATGGCCATTTCCACAAACTGCTTGGTGGGTGCGACAGGCATGCCGCGATAAGTTTCAGGTTGGACGTAATCTTTGCGGAGCGGGTAACCCACCCAATCGTCAGGGCACAATATTCTTCTCTCCCAGCATGTCGTAGGCCTCGCGTTCGTGCCAGTTGGCAATAGCCCAAATGCTTTCTACTGTGGGGACTGAAGGGTTCTCTCGGGGAAGTTGGACTTTCACAACAATCTTGTGACGAAGTTTCATGGAGAACAAATGGTAGACCACTTCTATTCTGTCGGGTTCACTCTTCAATCCTTTATAGTCCACGCCGCTCAGACACATCAAGGTATCGAAAGCCAAATTATCATGGCTTTTCAAAAAGGAGCAGACTTCGATGATGGCGTCCGGAAGGACCACGATGAAAGGGTCTACCACAGCCATTTCAGACTTGATGATCTTGCCGGCGAATTTGTCTTGGAGGATTCGAAGAATCTCAGGGGCCTGTTTCATCAATTAGGCAGCCCCTTTCTTACGCAGGACGCGCTGCCTCATGATTTTTTCCTGCAGTTTCATGATTCCAAACAGCAAAGCTTCCGGGCGGGGCGGACAACCGGGAACATACACGTCCACCGGGATCACATTGTCAACGCCGTTCAGCACATGATATCCATGCTTCCAATAAGGTCCCCCATTGTTGGCGCAGCTTCCCATGGAAATCACATACTTAGGTTCGGCCATCTGCTCATAGAGGCGCTTGACCCGTGTCGCCATCTTCAGTGTCACGGTCCCGGCCACAATCATCAAGTCAGCCTGGCGAGGTGTGGCTCGGGGAATTAGACCAAATCGGTCCCAGTCGTAGCGCGATGCCCCGGTGGCCATCATCTCAATGGCACAACAGGCCAGACCGAAAGTCATGGGCCACAGCGACGACGCACGACCCCAATTGAACAAGTTGTCCACGGTGGTGAAAATAAAGTTATCGCCAAATCTATTTTCCAGGAGACTCATAACTGATCATTCTTTGATTTTCACTTTCAAATTCTTAATTTATCGCCCGTATCGTTCTTCCGGTCGGACCCACTGCAAATCACCTTTGGCCCAGACGTAAGCTAAGCCAACAGCTAAAATCGCAATAAAGATCAGTCCCTCCACAAACGCAAACAGGCCCAGCTTCTTGAAGACAACGGCCCAGGGAAGCAAGAAAGCCACTTCGACATCGAAGATAATGAAGATCAGGGCAAACACATAGAAACGAATGTTGAACTGAATCCAAGGGCTTCCTACAGGGTTTTCACCGCATTCATAAGGGATCAACTTTTCTTCGCTATATTTCGAAGGCCTCAGCAAGCTGGAAAGAAGTAAACTGAAGCTTAAGAACAGGACGCCTACTCCCAAAAAGACGATTACATTCGCAAATTGAAGCATCATCGACATAGTTCAAGCCCTTTACTAACACGATTGGAGCCTTGCTTCAAGCCGAAGAGGCTTTGTTACCTCAATCCCACCGTTTCTATTGTAAATAGGATGAAAGCCTCAGTCAAACCACTGGATAAAGCATCTTGACAGTAGCCAGGCTTATTCGCTCAATCCATCAACCTCAAAGGGCTGGAGAGCCCCTGGCTAGTTTGAAAACTCTGGTCCAAAATGGGGGAAGTGTCACTTCGAAAGCCGCCAAACACGCTGGGATAGTAGCATAACCCCATGGGATTTCAAATGTTTTATTGAACATCCAATTGAGAGTTCATTATCAACGGCGGTCTCCTGCTCGTCCTCGCTCTCGTCCTGATCCTCGGTCTCGTCGTCTTCCTCGGTTTTGAAGAGCCGATTAACCAGAGGCGCGCCTCCTGGCGAGCCATCGCCCTCAGAAGTCCTTGCCCCATGAGGCTCGGCGGGAGCCTCGCCCTCCCGACCTCCTCGCCCTCCCGACTTCCTCGCCCTCCCTCCCAATCTCAGCCGGTTTTGAATTTTTTCACCCCCTGAAGGCTGAAGCCTTCTTTCCCTTCCCGAGAGGGGATTTCACAAAAGCCATCCATGCGGCCTGTGGGCGCGCCCTGAAGATGCTACCGCCGACTTTTGTCGGCCGCTGGAGTGAACGCTGCTGGCTAGCAGATTTCCTGTAGCTATTGATTGCTCGTAGATGCTAGGTTAGTAATTATGCAAAGACGTCCCCATGAGCCGCTGTTTCGTGATCAACAGATAGAAACTCTGTCCCGGGAGACGTTCGACCTGGCGATCATCGGAGGAGGTATTACCGGCGCTGGAATCGCACTGGATGCCGCCGCCCGAGGTTTGAAAGTCGCTTTAATTGATAAAGGAGATTTCGCCGGGGGTACCAGTAGCAAATCCACCAAATTGGTCCATGGCGGCTTACGCTATCTGGAACAACGCCACTTCAGACTGACGCGAGAGGCCCTGCGGGAACGCGCTTTGCTTTATCATTCGGCCCCCTTCCTGGTGAATTGGTGCGGCTTTCTAGTTCCCACTTACAGGGACAAATATTCCCACACCCGAGTTGAAATCGGTCTCTGGCTTTACGATTTGCTGGCGCGTTCCTCCAACACGCATCGACACCATAGTCTTGAAAAGAATCAACTCTTTAATCTGGCGCCTCAGCTTCGCAGGCGAGATTTGACTGGCGCCTCCCAATATTTTGATTGCATGACTCAGGATTCACGCCTGGTCATTGAAGTGATAAAAACGGCTGTAGAACACGGCGCCCTGGTCGCTAATTATGCTGCGGCCTTCGGTTTTTTCAAGCAGGGCCACGAAATCAAAGGAATTGAAGTCGCTGACTTGTTGAGGAACACAACCTTTCTTCTTCGTGCCTCCCAGGTCATCAATGCTTCTGGCGTGTGGTGCGATCAGGTACGGCAGCTGGACTTCCCTGAGGCGCCAGCCAAGATTCGGCCTTCCAAAGGAGTCCATTTGGTTCTACAGCGGAAGAAAATTTCTTGTCATTCTGCCATCTTGGCTCCCTCAGTTCACGACGGGCGTTTCATTTTTATTCTTCCCTGGCATGAAGTGGTGATCGTCGGGACCACCGATACCGATTTCGAAAAAGAGCTCGATCACCCCGAACCCGAGAAAGCGGATATTGCTTACCTTTTAGATACGCTGAATTGGATCTTTCCTGAAATCGGATTGGAAGGGAGAGACATCGTCACTACCTACGCTGGATTGCGTCCACTCATCCAGAGTAAAAAGGCCGATTCCAAGGACGTGTCTAGAGAAGAAGCCATTTTTGAGAGCGATTCAGGTTTGATCTCAATTGCCGGGGGAAAACTGACCACCTTTCGAATCATGGCGGAGCGATTGGTCAACCGAGTTGCAACCAGACTGGTCAAATTAAAAAGCACAGGCATTTCTAAAAAATCAAACACGGCGGGGATTTCGTTAGGAGGAGGGCCTATTGCACTCAAGAATGAGCTCTTCAAACAAAATCTGGATTCGTTGTCGAGAGAGTATCAGGTGGACCCAAGCCTGATTATTCATCTAATCAAACAATACGGGATCAATTATCGAGAAATCTTGCAAATCATTGCGGAGCATAACGAAGCCGAACGTCCTCTGGCGGCGGGCTTGCCTTTTGTACAGGCGGAGGCTATTTATTCCGGAAGATACGAGATGGCAGTCCAGCTCCAAGATTTTCTGGAGCGGCGTTCACGAATTGGTTTGTGCGGCCGGAGGGCTGACACAGCGTGCCTGGAGTTGACTGCGGCTAGCTTAGGGAAAGCCCATGGTTGGACAAAGACGGAACAAGAGGCACAAATTCAAAACTACTCCGCAAGTGGGCAGGAGGGAAGCAGGAGTGAAGCCGAGGATGGAAGATAGAGGATCGACGATTGAATGCTTCTGCCAACGGGCCATCCTCCCTTCTCGATCCTCAATCCTCTGCTTCTCCTGGTGTCTTTCCCCTTACGGCAAAGTTCGTTGTTCGAGATAAGCTCAAACCCAAGACTGTAGCGAGCAACCTCATACCGCCAAGGGTCGGGTCTCGCGAAGCAGCTGACCCCTCACCCGGCCTGCGGCCACCCTCTCCCCAAGGGAGAGGCATGGGAGCTTTGAGAAAGCTCCCTGGGGGTGAGGGGACGGTAAGTTAAGAAACTTGACCAAAGTTTGAACTTCGTCGCCACCAAGGAACCCTAACATTAGCGTTTATTCGCGTTCATTTGCGGCCGCTTCCGCTTGGCGGTTGAAACCTTCAGCCGCTTGAGGGCTAAACAGTATTCTCATCTCTAATGAAGTTCCTGAAGCGGCCAGGCTGGACGGCATATGTAGGGAAGACTGATTTGAGATCGGTGTTGCCCAGATGCTTTAAGATGATCTCTCCACAAACCTCTCGAAAATCGGTGGTCAGCGCTAGATCACGACCTTCAAAAAGTTGATCAGAATGCAAGCCAGGCCACTTGCCGTAAACTTTTCCCCCGCGGACCGGACCGCCCAAAACGAACATGCAGTTGGCGTGACCGTGATCGGTACCGCGGTTCCCATTTTCGCGCACAGTCCGTCCGAACTCAGACATCGTCAACATGACGATATCGTCCATGCGATTTTCTAAATCTCGAAACAACGCCGATAATCCCTGGCTCAATTCGGTGAGCCGTCCGGCAAGCTGGCCCTGAACTCCTCCCTCAGCCGCGTGATGATCCCAGCCGCCCAACTCGACGAAAGCCACTTCCAGACCAACGCCGGCTTTAATCAATTGGGCGACTTGCTTCAGGTTATCTCCGAAGCGACCTGGTGGATATTCAATTCCACCGGCCGGTTGGTATTGGCTCGGATTAGCCTTTTTCAAGAAACGGATGGCTTCAAAAGCTTCAGTGCCTGTGCCCCCCAAGACTGCATCGACGGATTGTTCGTACAAGGATTCAAAGCTGGCTTCAAGTGACGGGCTGGAATTCCCTGCCCTCAGATCAAAAGAATTGATGTTGGTCAGCGCCAGTACCGATGCTTTGCCTTGTAAACTCCTAGGCAATGTGGTTCCCATGGCCACGGCACGAAATGGAGTGGCGCCAGGCTGCAGCCTGCTTTGAAGATGCCGGTTAAGCCAGCCGTCGGCTGTGCTCTTAATTCCGGGCGTACCCGATTCCATGAAATCCTGGGCATCAAAATGCGATCGCGTGCTATCAGGTGAACCCACGGCATGAACCACCGCCAAATGTCCTCGATCGTAAATAGCCTTAGAAGATTGAAGTGCGGGATGGAGACCAAAGAATCCATCCAGATCGAGTGCCGCCCCGAGATCTCCTCGTTTTGGGCTAGGAACTGCAATGGTGGGCCGCATATTGTAATAGCCCTTCTCTCCAAAAGGAATGACGACGTTCAGGCCATCGGCAGCTCCACGCTGGAATATCGTGATCAGTATCTTTCGATTTCCAGTCGGACTGGCGAAAACCAGGCGTTGCAGAAAAGGAGGAATTGCTCCAATTCCAACAAGAGCCAGCCCACTGTTTTTTAGGAAGATTCTGCGGTGGATGTTCATTTGATTTACCTCGCACAAGCTGGCTTGGTACTGGATTTCGCAATTACAATGGCGTATTTCACCTGCTCCCGATGGTCCGGATTGGTTTGATACATGCCCGTTTTCATTAGCCCCGTGCTTTAGCGCGGGGAAAACATACAGGCCTTTTCTCTGGGACGGAGAAAACCCTGGTGGGTGCCAGCCACCCCGCGCTGAAGCACGGGGCTAATGAATAAGGTAGCGAATTCGCGAAGCCCATCTGACAATGCTGCGCTTAAAATATGCCACTGTACTTTTGAAAACACGGTCATCCGGGGCGCAAGGGCGGGCTCAAAGGAGGCCACTCATCACTGACGTTGAAACTCCGGCGATCCTAAGAGCAAGCCCACAATCTTGGAAGCCCGCATCGGATCTTTCGGGTCTCCCCTGTTTGCTTCCTGCGGCTCTTTCATTTGCTTCTGGAGTGTGGCCAGGGTCTGCTGGCTGATGTCATTTTGCAGGAGCATTTGCGTAAAGTCTGCCAAAAGGGTTTCACCTTGCCTCGAGCTGGCTGGCTTGGTGAATCGCCGCAAGTCAACTTCCGTGCCCGGTATTCGATTGGCAGCCAGGGCCAAGGCAAAATTCAGCCGATTGAGGAGCGCCCCTGTATTTACCCAGGCCTCCGCGACATCCGGATAGCCGGTCGGTGGCTGGCACATAAACAGAGGTTCCCCCATTTGAGCCATGGCCTGAACGATGGGCTTACCGCCATCTGTGTCAGCTCCGACAGAGCGAATGGCACTAACAATCAACTCGAAGGGTGTTTTCACTTTAGCGCGATAAGCCTCCGGAGAGTGGAACTCCGGCGAAGCGTAAATCGTTCTCAAGAGGGACGGAATATTGCCGTCTGTCTTACGGAAGGTCTCGGCAACTCGTTCCACCAGTGCTTGAGGAGGGTTGTCACTGACAAAACGTCGGACTAATTTGGTCGCAATGAATCGAGCCGCGGAAGGATGATGAACCAGGATATCGATCACCCGTTCCCCGTCTTTGATCCCACCACCGGCGGGAATCTTGTGACCCAGTACGACTTTTTCTCCGTCATCATGTAGGGCCTTGACGAAAGTGAATTCTGCGGCCACACGGGGACGTACAATAGTCCAACCGGTAAAACACCGCGCCACCTCCGTGACGTCCTTCTGAGTATAGCCGCCATCCACTCCTAAGGTGTGGAGTTCCATCAGCTCGCGGGCATAGTTCTCATTCAGACCGCGTCTTTGATTTTTCTTGGACTGGGCGTCGGGATGACGATTGGAAGGCATTCTTCCCCGTGGAAAGCGTGGGAAGGGCTCGATTCCTCCAAGAGCATGGCGGGAAGATCCCATACCTCTGTTCCAATAAGGTGGATTACGATTGCCTCGCTGACGTCTCCATTTGGACGGGTCCACAGAGGCATCTGGATCCACACTTAACCAGTTATCCAGATAAAATAGCATCGCCGGACTCTGAGCCGTGGCCAGCAACAACTCTTTGAATTTTCCAAGTGCATGAGGTCTAATGACGTCACGATCGTAGGAAGTGATTAGCCATTTGTCTGCTCCTTTGGCGGCGAACACGTTGAAATGATTTTCCCAAAAATCCACCATTACCTCGAAGAGCTGCCGCTCACCGTAAACGGCCCTTAATACCTTGGCCTGGGACAATTCCCCGATGATATGACGGGGGCCATTGAAGTTCATGCGGGCTTCACGGTTTTCTTCGCTTTCCGGCATGTCCTTTGTTTGCCTGTTGTCTTTCACTCCTTGATCATTGAACTTAACCAGCCTCTTGGGTGGCGGAAAATTTTGCACCAGTTCCGCCGAACTCATTTTCAACGTCTCCAAGGCCCGTAATTTGGCATCAACTGCTGGGTCCTTTATTGTCTCAGGACGCAGTTGGAGCTCGAAATAACGTTTGATTCCCATCTGTCGAACTTTGTCAATATCCCCCGGTTTGGGTCCAAAGCCAAATCGGTTGAGGAGATGGAAGATTTTCTGATCTTCATTGAGATTGTTTTTGGAAACGAGATTGTTGTTGGAAACCCGAATTTCAATTTGAGGGTGGTTGGTGGCGGGAACGTCCTTGGCGTCGTCGCCAAAAGCCGATGCAACCGGCCAAAGGCTTAAGTGAAGGATTAATAGAAGTCGCAAACCCATTGAGTTAGTCATTATGTCGTCAGGTCTCCGACGCTCATTCCAGCCCAAATATTATTCAACACTTTGGGCAGGATTTAGTTGCGATCAAATTCTCGATCACAAAGGTTTAGAAGCTGTGAAAAAAAGGCTGACCAACGTTGCGGTGTTCCCCCTCACCCCTGGCCCCTCTCCCCCGTTGGAGCGAGGGGAAAGTATATATTAGATTTAACTCCCTCGCCCCCATCGGGGGAGAGGGTGGCCGCAGGCCGAGGAGGGGGCAATCACCCGGCGCTCGGAATTTTTTCACACCTTCTTACCTCCTAACCTCTGTGACTTCGGCCCGGATTAGGTCGATTCGCTCCTTGGGTTTTTCATTGTCAAATGTTGGAACCGAGCCCATTTTGTCCACCACATCCAAACCACTGACCACCTTCCCAAAGACGGTGTATTTTCCGTCCAGAGTGGGTTGCGGTGCCAAACAAATGAAGAAGGAGGTGCTGGCACTGTCGGGGGCGTCTCCACGAGCCATTGACAGAGTTCCCTTCTCATGCTTCAACTCACTGATTTCCATCTTCAAGTCCTTCACAAACTTTGCCATTTGTTCTGGGGTGACGGGTTCAGTGCGGGTGCTCAGATCTCCACCTTGAACGACAAATCCTGGAACGACCCGATGCCATACAGTATTGTCATATAGCCCCACCTTCGCCAGCCTCAGAAAATTGCGAACATGCTCTGGAGCCGCATCGGGGAACAACTCGAGTTCGATCTTTCCCAGGCTGGTTTCCAGGACGACTCGAAAGTTTTTCATTTCCTCTTTGGAGGCTTCAGCAAACGGAATGGGCTGTGGGGGAGGGATAGGGCGCAGAATGGCGTGTTTGATTTCTATGCGTTGCTGAGCGAGTTGATTGCTATCTGCGGGTATTGCCGAGATCTTATCGACCACCTCCATGCCTTCAACGACATGTCCCCAGGCTGTGTATTTCCCGTCGAGCTGGGGCTGATCGCTGACACAAATGAAAAACTGTGATCCCGCGCTGTTAGGATCACCCGGTAGGAGCACGGCTGAAACAGTTCCGCGAACGTGATGGGTGTCATTAAATTCAGCCTTGAGCTTCTTGAGTCCTCCTGAACCATACAGGGCTTTTTTGGTCGGGTCCTTAGACAGCGGATCTCCGGCTTGGACAATCCCGTGCAAGATGACCCGGTGAAACGTTGTGCCCGTATAGAATCCTGACTTTACAAGACCTGCAAAATAATTAACGTGAGCGGTTGCTTTATCCGGGAAAAATTCAATGACTATGTTACCCAAAGAGGTTTCCAAGACAGCTTGAACCTTTTTCAATTCTTCAATACTCAACGTTTGGACAGACGGAGCCGAAGCGGGCACAGCCCGACTCCTTGCCTTCTTGGACTGAGGGAGGCCTTCGAGACAAAGCAGCAGAAGAGTCAGAATCAAAAAGTCCCTCATAAAAAAAATCCTCTCATCTGCAAATTTTGCACATGGCCAACGGCGCTTGTGCCAAAACGGCATTCAGAGCATGGTTCGAACGGTACTTCCAATACTAAAATCTTACAACTTATAGATAATATTGAGAAAGTTTTTGATGAAAAATTCTTCCAGGGTGGAATGCCTTTTGCTTGGGTCTATTGAGGAGCAATTTTAGTAGGGGAACACTGAAAATGAAATTGAAATATAGTTTGGAAAGGATGATTGAAACAATGAAGAGACGAAAACTCTTGTTCTTCTCTTTGATCGTGGCCACATTGGCCATTGGAGTCGTCATTGGAACGGTAATCAATAGATCTGTGGATGCGGCCAGGCCCGGTTTTTTGTCGGGGGCCAATGCGATAGCCATTCCGTCACCCACCCAACTCTCATCGGAATTTTCCAAAGTTGCCAAGATCGTTGAGCCGGCGGTGGTAAATATCAATACTGAGTCGATCCTTAAGGAACAGCCCAGAAGTCGACGGCGAGCTCCCTTTGGCGGACAACCCTATGACGACCCATTTGATTTTTTTGAAAGGTTTTTTGGTGGACCGATGGAGGGGCCCGGTCGCGAAATGAGGAGCCGGGCACTGGGTTCAGGTTTTATCGTGGATAAGAGCGGTTACATTCTGACCAACTTTCACGTAGTAGAAAAGGCAGATAAAATCAATGTCCGTCTGGACTCAGGAGAGGAATATCCTGCCAAGGTCATCGGAAAAGATGAAGGAACAGATCTTGCCGTAATCAAAATTGAAGCCAAGAAAGAACTAGCCGTGGCTAAGCTCGGCAATTCAGATGGTGTGACTCAAGGTGACTGGGTGCTAGCCTTCGGAAGTCCCTTCGGGTTTGAGCACACCGTGACTGCGGGCATTATCAGCGCAACCGGGCGAAATACAGTCGGATCCCAGTGGCAAAGGTTTTTGCAGACGGATGCTGCCATTAACCAGGGAAATAGCGGTGGCCCGTTGGTCAACATGGCCGGAGAAGTCATCGGGGTAAGCACTGCCATTATCACACCGACAGGAGCGAACGCCGGAGTTGGATTTGCGCTTCCTTCCAACACCGCCGCCAATGTTTATAATCAGCTTGTTAAGAGCGGGAAAGTCACGCGAGGCGCGATTGGAATCTTGATGCAGAGCGTGGATGCGAAGGTCTTAAGGTCCCTTGGAGCAGCCGACGGCAAGGGAGTCGTGGTCAGCAAGATCACTTCTCCGGATGGCCCGGCTGCTAAAGCAGGATTGAAGCAGGGGGATATCATCAGAGAAATTGACGGTAGGAAGATAAATGACAGTTATGAACTCAGTTCAGTTGTGGCAGAGTTGTCCCCCGGCAAGACGGTGAACCTGAAATACCTGCGCGACAGCAAAGAGCACTCGACCAGCCTGGTCATCGCCGATAGAGGGAAGCTGATCCCGGAGGAAAGCGCTGAGTCCACACCTGAGGGTGAAGAAGAAACGGGTCGGGTCAAACTGGGCATATCAGTCCAGTCTCTAACTCAACAACAGGCGCGGGAGTTTGAATTGCGCGTGGACGAGGGTGTCATTATAACCAATGTCCAACCAGGTAGCGTGGCGGAGGACGCCGGACTGATACGCGGTGATGTTATCCTGGAAGTGAACAGAACTCCGGTTCGAAATCCCCAGGAGCTACGAGACATCACAACCAAACTGAAATCCGGCACGGATGTCGTGTTCCTGGTAAAGAGAATGGACCGAAGTGGAGAGGTCAGGCCACTCTACTTCGCCACCACCATTCCTTAGTCCACATCTCAGAACTAGCTCGAAGGGGAGCGACAAGCTCCCCTTTTTTTGTGACCGCTTGTTTTTCCTCGAAGACAATCCTATAATCTGAGTTGACATCGAACGACACCATTGATCCTGCTAAACCCTCAATTGCTTTTTCTGAAATCGAAGGAAGGAGAAGAATTATGAGATTACAACGCCTCGTGGCCGGCCTGGTGACGATAGCAACCCTTGCCTTTGGAGGTTTGGCCCATGGCCAGGCCACTCAGACCTACACCATTCCTGACGGAACCCGGATTCAGGTGCGACTGGAAACAACCCTTAGTTCCAGAACGAACCGTCAGGGGGATCGCTTTACCGCTAAGGTGACCGAAGCGGTTCTGGTTGCGGGTAAAGAAGTCATTCCGGCTGGAACCACTATCGAGGGCCGAGTAGCTGAAGTGAAATCGGCAGGCAGAGTCAAGGGGCGCTCCGAAATGAACCTCTCCTACGAAAGGCTTATTTTCCCCAACGGCGTTTCGGAGACGATTGTAGCCTCTCAAGCCGACCTCGATCCTACCCAGAAAGAAGAGGTGGAAAGGAAAGAAGGTGCAATCAAAGGCGAATCCTCCCGGAAGCGCGATGCGGCTGAGGTGGGTGGCGGAGCTGCCGCGGGCGCCGGCATTGGAGCAATTGCGGGCGGAGCCAAGGGGAGTGCCATTGGTGCGGGAGTGGGTGGTCTGATTGGGTTGGCCGATTCCATGAGACGGAAAGGGAAGGAAATTGAAATCCCTGCGGGAACGCGAATGATTGTCCGATTGGACCGACCTTTGACCATTGCTTCGACCAAGTAACCTTTTCTACGCAGAAAAACACCCGGGAGCTGAGCCTTGTGCCATCGCTTTTTCCTGGAACACACTGTTCTAATTCGAAGAAGTGTTCGATAGATATCCGGAGGAGGGGTACAAGCTACCCATGATGGCTGGTTTAGCATTCATTAACAAATTATTCAACATCATTATTTCCAGCATTTTGATTATCACCCTAGCACTCACTTCTCCTACCTTTCTCACAAGTTTCGCCCAGACTTCCGCCAATTCCAAAGCAACCCCAGAGAAACCTGTGGCCAAGAAGAAAAGAATCTCGTCTACCGAGAACCAGACTGCAAATAAATCCGTCACCAGCCCTAACAGAGTCAAAGTCAACAAAAAGCGGGCAATCAGTTCGCGCACCAAGAAAGGCAAAGTCAGAGGACAGCGCGAGATTGAACCTTCACGCATCGTCGAGATCCAAAATGCCTTGGTAGCCGCGGGTTACTATAAAAATCAGCCCTCGGGAAAATGGGACGCTGCCACAACCCAGGCTATGAGCGCCTACCAGGGAGCCAATGGGTTCAAGGTAACTGGAAAACCAGATGCCTTGTCGCTTAAGAAGCTGGGGCTTTAACCTCGATTGCCTTCTACCCCATACAATTACTCTATATTGATTCAGGTTGGAATGAATGAGATTTGGAAACAGGAGGAATTATGAGCCATATACCTGAGTTCAAAAATTTTATTGGCGGAGAATGGGTGCGCTCGTCCTCCGGTGGCACATTAGAAAACCGCAATCCAGCCAACCGAAATGAGGTTTTAGGAGTCTTTCAAAAGTCGACGGCTCAAGATGTTGAAAGCGCCATCGAGGCTGCCTGCGAAGCTTACACAAGCTGGAGGCTCATACCCGCTCCCAGACGAGCTGAAATCTTATTCAGGGTAGGAGAGATTCTCATTAAGCGCAAAGAAGAGTTTGCACAGCAAATGACCCGCGAAATGGGTAAGGTGCTCAATGAGACTCGCGGGGACGTTCAGGAAGCCATCGATATGTCTTACTTCACAGCAGGTGAAGGGAGACGCATGTACGGGCACACAACTCCGGCTGAGCTACCCAATAAGTTCGCCATGAGCGTTCGCATGCCGTTGGGCGTTTGTTCTCTCATCACACCCTGGAATTTCCCGATGGCTATTCCCTCCTGGAAACTCATACCTGCCCTGGTTTGTGGTAATACCGTGGTTTTCAAACCAGCTACTGACACGCCGCATTCTGCTTACAACTTGGTGAAGGTTTGCGAAGAAGCCGGAATCCCAAGAGGGGTCGTTAATTTTGTAACGGGATCCGGAAGCGAAGCCGGCACTCCCATGATGACACATCCTGAAGTCAAGTTGGTATCCTTTACAGGATCTACCGAGATTGGGAACACGGTCTCTCGGGCTTGTGCCCCAAGTTTCAAACATTGCAACCTGGAAATGGGCGGCAAGAATGTCATCATCGTCATGGACGATGCCAACCTTGATCTGGCAGTTGATGGTGCTATCTGGGGCGGTTTTGGAACCTCGGGGCAGCGCTGTACTGCCGCCAGCCGAGTGGTGGTTCACAAGAAGGTGCTTAAAGACTTCAATGAAAGGTTTGTCTCACGTGCGAAATTGCTCAGGGTCGGCAATGGTCTTGATCCTCAAGTGGAGATGGGACCGGTAATTAATGAGAGTCAACTTAAGACGGTAGCCACCTACGTTGAAATTGGGAAGGAAGAGGGTGCTAAATTGGTATGCGGTGGCAACCGGTTGGAGAAAGGGGAATATAGCAAAGGCTACTTCCATGAGCCGACTATTTTCAGTGAAGTTGATCCCGAAATGCGCATCGCTCAAGAAGAAATCTTCGGCCCCGTCGTTTCTGTGATTCCGGCAAACAATTTTGAGCAAGCCATCGAAATTGCCAACAACGTTAAATACGGCCTTTCGGCGGCCATTTACACTCAAGATGTCAATAAAGCGTTTGTGGGGATGCGTGACATGTATACCGGCATTTTCTATGTCAATGCTTCAACTATTGGCGCCGAGGTCCATCTGCCATTTGGCGGAACCAAGCAAACGGGGAATGGTCATCGCGAGGCAGGGATCCAGGCACTAGATATCTTCTCTGAATGGAAATCGATTTACGTCGACTACAGTGGCAAATTGCAAAAAGCCCAGATCGATCATGAATGACCGGACGGCCGACCTTTGAGTCTGCCCTATCCAGCCTCCAGATTAGAACCAAGATTCATTTCCAAAGGCGAATTCTTCATACCAAGGTTTGGAAGGAAACGCCACCGCGATGAAAATGGGTCGATCCCTCTTCGGTGGGAGTGACCGTAGGGAGGTGCCGACGACGACGGGGATGTTTGTATGAGACAAGCTGGCAGGTCTCTTGTGAGCAGACACTTGCGGCTGCCCTCGAGTTCGTGGAGAGTTCTCAGAAGGTCTGACTTACCCACTATTGAATCAAGAGTTGGTGCGGATTCTCAGCGCTCCCCTCTGAAGTTCCATCTCGTTGGAGAGGCGATATGTTCCAGGTGCTCGCTCAATTTTTCGCAGTCTCTGGAGCCGTAAAGCAATTCAAAACCGGCCGAGGTCGGGAGGGCGAGGCTCCCGCCGAGCCTCCTGGGGCACGAACTTGCCGGGGCGATAGCTCGCCAGGAGGCTCGCCCTCCCGATTTTTTCACAGCTCCCCTCCCGAGCCCGAGAGGGGATTTTCAGCGGAGCCCTGCATGCTGCCGAGGTGGTACCACGAAGGATGAAAATGATTCCCCTCCGCGGGAGGGGTGTAGGGGTGGGTTGTTCCAAACGGGCAGGACCCACCCCTGAAGGCTGAAGCCTTCTTTCCCCTCCCAAGAGGGGATTTTCAGAGGAGAATAATGATTATTGGTGTTCCTAAGGAGGTCAAGGACAATGAATTTCGAGTAGGCCTGGTACCGGCTGGAGTCAAGGCTTTAACAGAGTTAGNNNNGATGGAGCCGGAGAGGGAAGCGGAATAAGCAACGATGAATACGTCCAGGCAGGTGGAACCATCGCTGGCAGCAGCGACCAGGTTTGGTTGAAGGCTGAAATGATCATTAAGGTGAAAGAACCCGTCGAAGAAGAGTATCCCAAGCTTACAGAGCGTCAGATCCTTTTCACCTATTTACATCTGGCGCCTCTGCCTGATCTAACCCGGATCCTTCTTAAGAAACAAATCACCGGTATTGCTTATGAAACGATCAAGGAGGAGGATGGAAGCCTGCCGCTCCTGACACCGATGAGCGAAGTCGCCGGGAGAATGGCCATTCAAATCGGAGCCCAATATTTGGAGAAGAATCAGGGGGGACGGGGCATTTTGTTGAGCGGCGTTCCGGGAGTACCTCCAGCTCAGGTAGGGATCATCGGCGGAGGTGTGGTGGGAGTAAATGCTGCCAAAATCGCACTTGGAATGGGGGCCCAGGTAACCATCTTGGACAATAGCTTGCCCAAGCTCCGGTACCTGGATGACATTTTTCTGGGGCGTGTAGCGACCCTGGCATCAAACAGTTTGACCATTTTCCAATCCGTTCGCAAAGCAGACCTCCTGATTGGTGCTGTGCTCATTCCCGGTGCTTCAGCACCCAAATTAGTGACACGCCAGATGATCTCCTCGATGAAGAAAGGAGCCGTCATCGTTGACGTCTCAGTTGATCAAGGAGGATGCATTGAAACGACCCATGCCACCACGCATAGCCATCCGACTTTTTATGTGGATGGAGTGCTCCATTATTGTGTAGCTAACATGCCGGGCGCTGTGCCGCGGACTTCCACCTTTGCTTTGACGAATGCCACGCTCCCTTACGCGATAAAGCTGGCTCGCCACGGGTTAAAACAAGCTATCAAATCAGATTCCGGTTTGGGCGAGGGAGTCAACGTTTACGGCGGGCATGTTACGTATCGCGCCGTGGCAGAATCTTTGAAACTTGCATATAAACCCGTCGAGGAATTATTGGATTGATGCTCAGACTTGAAGAGTCATCGCTGGCTCCTCATCGCTGGGAACTGATTGTGGATGGCCCAAACCCAGGGTGCTACAACATGGCCGTCGATGAAGTTCTCTTGAATCAGGCTTCTGATGCAGCGACTCTCCCAGTTACGTACGTGAGGTTTTTTCAATGGGAGAAGCCGACTCTGTCGCTGGGTTTTTCCCAAAAAGCGGCCAAAGCTGTCAACGTGGATTTTTGCCAAAGAATGAAAATTGACCTGGTCAGGCGGATCACAGGAGGCAAAGCAGTCTTGCATCACCGAGAAGTGACCTATTCAGTCATTTCCAATGATCCGCTTTTTTTTCCGCTCGGAGATATTGTTGAGACCTACAAACTTATTGCCCTGGCACTGAGTTTAGGGTTCAAGAAGATGGGGCTCGACACCCAGTTGGCCGCCAGGCCAACGAACCTCCCCGCTCTGAAAGAAAAGTCCACTGCGGCTTGCTTTGCTATGTCCAACCATTACGAAATAATGTGTCAGGGTCGAAAGTTAGTCGGGAGTGCCCAGCGCCGCACAAAAAATGCGTTCCTGCAACATGGCTCCATACTGCTGGAATTCAATCCAGTGTTTCTAGCAAACGCCATCGGCTGTCAAGATCATTCAAATTTGCAGATGCGAGTAACCAGTTTAGCCACCTGTTTAGGCTATACTCCACCGCCGGAAGAGGTCATGGCTCATTTGCAGAAAGGCTTTCAAGAACTTTTCAATATCCAATTTGAGTTAACCTCGATGACGGGGTCTCTGCAAATCTCGGCTGAAAACCTGGGCCGATCCAAATATGCCTTCTTAGACGGGTATCGCTCAACTGAGATGATCGCTCCCCACCGGCCCAATCCCTAGCGGCGGAATGCCGGCAGAAGTGGTGCCACTTGGCGTGGAACCCCAAAATGGCTTGACACTCAGAAATCTGGTACTATAGTATCTTGCGGAAATTTCTTGCGGCTTCGGTGATTGGTAATGTCTCCAGGAAAAAACCAGGAACTTAACGAAAGAGAAAAGGACATATTGAAGGCTGTCATCAAGTCCTATATTAGCAGTGGGCAGCCTGTAGGATCCCGGATGCTTTCCAAAAAGCGCAAGGACAGCCTTAGCCCTGCCACCATCCGAAACATCATGGCGGACCTGGAACAAGCTGGGTATCTGGTTCAGCCTCACACTTCAGCCGGCAGGATCCCCACAGACAAGGGATACCGATTTTATGTGGACAACTTGTTGGATACCACAAGACTAAACAAGTCAGACCAAGAATTCATTGATCAAAGTATTTTCAAGACCGACTCGCATGACAGTGTCATGGAACGCATCTCCCAGACGATTTCACAAGCCACGGACAACATCGGTTTCGTCATTGCTCCTTCCCTAGGGCGCAATTTCCTCAAACATATTGAGTTTATCCATTTGGGGGAATGGAACATTCTCGTCATCATTGTTTCAAAATCGGGTCTCGTTCAAAATCGAATTATTCGGGTTGAAGAGCAGTTCACCCAGAGGGAATTGGACGAAACGGCGCGATATGTCAATGAGAATTTCTCCGGATGCAGTTTACTGTTTATACGCAACGATGTCCTGAGGAAAATGGGGGAGGAGAAGGCTCTTTATGATCGCCTCCTCAAGAATTTTATGCTCCTTTGCAGTCGTGGTCTAATCGATGAAGTTTCCGAATTGGATGTCGATATATACCTTGATGGTGCATCGAATTTGATTTCCAAACCCGAGTTCACAGACTCCATGCGCATGCGTTCCCTGTTTAGAACCTTCGAAAAAAAGAGCAAATTGGTAAAGATTCTCAATGAATGTTTACACGGGAAACTGGGCGGAGGGGTACGTATCATCATCGGTTCTGAAAACTCCATCCCTGGAATGAGAGATTATTCTCTGATTTCCTCACCTCTCACGCATCAAGACCATAATCTAGGGTCAGTGGGCATTTTAGGACCTACGCGCATGCAATATGCCCGCGCTATAACTATTGTGGATTACATAACAAAGTTATACGGTCAGATTCTTAATGCAAACTGATTTTTTGAGCCTCTGTCAATTCAATCCAAAAATAAACTTCCGTGAGTTATGGGCATTCGGCAATTCTTTGCTAATTTGCGGATGAGATCTTCTGGAGCAGGCGGGATGGACGAAGATTTGATCGAAAACGATGAAAAGGGTATCGAGGTCTCCGATCATTCCCCGAGTGCCTCTGGAGAGCCGGATTCCAGAGCTACGGATGTAGCTGTGGCCGACGAGCTAGAGGCGGAGATCGTTGCAGCCCGAGAAGAAGCACAAGTTTCCAGTCTTTCTGCGGAAGCAGGACAGCGAGAATCTGGCGCAACCGATTCCTCGCCACAGCCATCGCCAAGTGGTTCTGCGGAAGATGAGGTTAAAGCTCCTGTTCCGTTCGAAAAATTCAAGCAACTGCAGGAGGAAAAGGAAGAACTTTACGATAGACTTCTGCGTAAACAGGCAGAATTCGAGAACTTTCGCAAACGCACCGAAAAAGAGAAACAGGAATTCTTTGACTTCGCTCTGTCTAACTTTATCAAGGACTTGCTGCCCGTGATTGACGGTCTGGAACGAGGACTCTATGCGCCTGACGGCGAAACCGTAGAAAGTTATAAAAAGGGTATCGAACTCATATTGAAACAATTCAGAGACGTCTTGGCGACAGTTGGACTGCAGCCAATCCGAGCTATTGGAAAGATCTTCGACCCCAATTATCATCAGGCGGTCATGCAGGAAAAAAACAATAGCCTTGCGGAAAACGAAATCATCGAAGAGCTGCAACGAGGGTATATCTATAAGGATCGGCTGCTGCGACCTTCTATGGTCAAGGTGGCTGTGCCGGTGGCCTCAGAGACTCCAGCCGAGGTTCCAGAAAAAGACTAATCTCAGGTTTGAAGATGTTGCGGGATAGGAAAGCATATGCCAAAGATCATTGGAATTGATTTGGGGACCACCAATTCCTGTGTCGCCGTCATCGAAGGAGGAACGGCCCAAGTCATTCCTAATCGAGAAGGAGGGCGGACCACCCCTTCGGTCGTAGGATTCACCGAGAAGAATGAGCGCCTGGTGGGACAGATTGCTAAACGACAGGCGGTGACCAATTCTCAAAATACAGTCTACGCCGTCAAACGGTTAATTGGCAGAAAATTTAATTCGTCTGAGGTTCAGCAGGCCAAAGAGGTCCTCCCATACGAGCTTACCGCTTCTGAAAATAATGATGTGAGAATTCACATTTTGGGGCGGGATTACAGTCCCCCGGAAATCTCAGCCATCATTCTCCAAAAACTAAGATCCTCGGCGGAGGAATTTCTGGGGGAAGAGATCACTGAAGCCATTATCACAGTCCCCGCTTATTTTGACGATATTCAGCGCCAGGCGACTAAAGACGCCGGCAAGATAGCTGGATTAAATGTAACCCGCATCATCAATGAGCCAACAGCAGCCGCCCTGGCCTACGGATTAGGCAAGCGAGCAAACGAAAAGATTGCCATTTACGATTTAGGAGGCGGTACTTTTGATATTTCCATTCTGGAACTGAATGATGGTGTTTTTGAAGTGCTGGCCACTTGCGGCGATAGTTTCCTGGGCGGAGAGGATTTCGACCAAAAAGTCATCGATTGGATTGTGGCTGAGTTTCAAAGAGAAAACGGGATTGATTTGCGCAGTGATCGCCTGGCGCTTCAGCGACTCAAGGAAGCCGCGGAACGATCAAAATGCGAGCTCTCAACTTCTCTGGAAGCTCACATTAATTTACCCTTCATTTCGGCTGATCGCACCGGCCCTAAACATTTCAACAAGACGCTGCCCCGATCTAAATTCGAACAAATGGTCGCCGATCTTGTCGAGAAGACAGTTGAGCCCTGTCAGAAGGCCCTGTGGGACGCCAAATTAGAGCCGAAAGATATCGATCAGGTCATCCTGGTGGGAGGACAGACGCGAACCCCACGGGTCCGCGAAAGAGTTGAAAAAATCTTCGGCAAGTTGCCCAGTTTAGAAATTAATCCTGACGAAGTAGTTGCTATCGGAGCCTGCATCCAAGGGGGGGTTCTCAAGGGCGAAATCAAAGACATCATTTTGCTGGACGTTATTCCGCTCTCGCTCGGAGTGGAAACTCACGGAGGCTTGTTTACCAAATTTTTGGATCGCAATACGACCATTCCTACCACCAAGACCATGGTGTTCACCACGGTCACCGATAATCAAACGAGCGTTGAAATCCATGTTTTGCAGGGTGAACGTGAAATTGCTTCTGCCAATCGCTCCCTGGCCAAGTTCGAGCTCATCAATATTCCTCCAGCGCCTCGTAGTATTCCTCAAATTGATGTCACATTCGACATTGATGCTAATGGTATACTAAGTGTCTCGGCCAAAGATCAGAGCTCGGGTCAGGAGCAGTCCGTCAAGGTGACTCCCTCCAGCGGCTTGTCCGGTAATGAAATCACGAAGATCATCGATGAGGCCAAGTTCAAGGCTGAAGAAGACCGAAGGCAAAAGGAAAACACCATACTGAGAAATCGAATGGGAGGATTGTTTCAATCCACCACCAAAACCTTTACTGAATTCGGTTGGTTGTTGGCCGAAAATGATCAAAGTTTCGCTCGCGACTCATTAAAAGCGGCCAAGAAGGTTTTCGAAGAAAATAGTGAGGGGGAAATAAACTACAAAGTGGTCATGCAGGATCTGGAACAGGCAGCCTCCTTGTTGACTCAGGCTATGTTTTCCTCCCAGGCCTCGGCTGGGGACAAAGGGAGTCAAGCTTCCAAACCCGAATCCGATGACCCCCTGCTTTCGTGGCTCAACAGCTCAACCAGTTCGGATAGAAGCAAGAAATAAAGGAGACCTCTTTTCTTGAGCAAACGGGATTATTACGAGCTTTTAGGCGTATCAAGGTCAGCCTCAGATCAAGAGATCAAAAGCGCCTACCGAAAATTAGCAGTTAAGTATCACCCTGACAAGAATCCCGGCGACAAGGAAGCCGAAGACAGATTCAAAGAAGCTGCAGAGGCTTATAGCGTATTGGGGGATCCTCAAAAAAGAGCTCAGTACGATCGCTTTGGGCACAGCGGTGTAGGGGCAAATGTCGGCTTCGATCCCACAATTTTCTCGGAATTCGGCGATATCTTTGGCGATTTTTTTGGCTTTGGCGATATCTTTGGAACCGGCAGCCGCAGACGTTCGACCGCTCAACGCGGTTCTGATCTTCGCTATGATCTCGAAATCAGCTTTATGGATGCCGCCTTCGGCCTGAAGACCAAAATCAAGGTCCCGCGGCTAGAGACCTGCCAGAGTTGTTCCGGTTCAGGTGCAGCTAAAGGTTCTAGCCCCATCACCTGCCCCACCTGCCAGGGCCATGGCCAAGTGCGTTACCAGCAAGGTTTCTTTAGTATCAGCCGAACCTGCCAGCAGTGCCAGGGGACTGGCCGCGTGGTGAAGAACGTTTGTAAAGAGTGCCGCGGCGAAGGACGCGTTCAGACAGAAGAAACCCTGGAAGTAAAGATTCCGGCCGGCGTGGATAATGGGTCCCGCCTGAGGATTGCTGGTGGCGGCGAAGCCGGCCTCCAGGGAGGTCCACCGGGAGATCTTTATGTCGTCTTGTTTGTTAAGGAGCATGAGTTCTTTGAACGCCAGGAGAATAATGTGTACTGCACCATTCCCATCAGTTTCCCTCAGGCAGCACTGGGAGCAGAAATCATCGTCCCGACCTTGGAAGGTGAAGAGAGGCTGCAGATCCCAGAGGGAACTCAAAGTGGCAGCATCTTTCGCATCAAGGGGAAAGGCATCCCCAGTTTAAATGGCAAGGGACGGGGTGATCAGTTTGTTACGGTGAACATCGCCACTCCCACCAAACTGAATCGCGAACAAAAGAAATTGTTGGAGCAATTCGCCGAGGTCAGCAAGGTCGAAAACAGGCCGCTGGAGAAGAAAATCCTCGATAAAGTCAAAGATATTTTTGGCTGAAAGAATGAGGTTATGAATCTTGCCTCCTCAATCCAAAACCGGCTGAACGTCGGTTCTCAACTCTGAGACCTTCCCCTTAATGAAGCAATGGAACTTCCTTCAAGTCTCGATTCATCTCAAGAACCTCGATAAAGCATCAGGGCTTCTCTGGGATCTTGGAACGCAGGGCATTGAAGAGCAGTATCTCAAATCAAGCAAGGTAAGGATCAAAGCGTATTTCGATTCTGCCTCAGATATCCGCGCTTTAACCAGGAAATTCAAGTTTCAGTGTGAAAAGGCCAGCCTGCCGCTTCATTCTATTTCTTCAAGAATTGAGATCGAAAGAGACTGGTTCAAGAAGTGGCACAAGCAATTTAAGCCCTTTGCCATTGGACAGCGATTCCACCTCATTCCTTCCCATAGACCAGCCGAGCCAATACCAGAAGGTCGCGTTCCCATATGGCTTGAACCTGGCATGGCCTTTGGAACTGAAACCATGGAACAATACCTGGTGCCGAAGAGAGCCTTTCTTGACATCGGCACCGGATCCGGAATTCTGGCCATCGGCGCGACGAAGCTGGGGGCAATGCCAGTAGTGGCATGCGATGTCGATCCCCTTGCCATCCGGATCTCGCGTGCCAACGCCGCTATTAATCGTTGTGTCTCGAAAATAGAATTCGTCTTAGGTGAAGTCACAGAAATTGGCCGCTCCCGGTTTGATCTCCTGGTGGCAAATCTTACCCTGGAGATCATCGAAGAGTCACTTCTCCATATGGAGAAACGATTACGGCCTGGAGGCTGGCTTGTTCTTTCCGGAATTCTAGATCGTCAGTTTTCCCAGCTCAAGTCCCGGTTGGAGGAAACCTCGCTAATTCTCCAAGAACGAAAGAAAAGGAGTGAATGGATTTGCCTCATCCTCCGTCGGAAACAAGGAGTTTGGCAAGGTTGAGCTTACGGCGCGATTCCTCGCCCCCGAGCTCGAATAAGCCCTTCAGAAAGCGCGGCACGACTCGGTCGGAGGTTGAAAACTATCGATGGTATGAACCACAGAAGATTCTTTCTTTCTCAGCCCCCCGAAGGAAACGAAGCGACTCTTTCAGGGGAAGAGGCTCATCACCTCATCCACGTTTTACGGGCTAAGGCGGGGGAATCGATTGAACTGATCAACGGATCTGGAGCGGTTTGGCGTGGAGAGATTGCCGAGGTTCGCCACGATTCCGTTGAGATCGCAAATCTCACCTTGCTCCCGCAAGATCAAGCGCCCCTGCCCAATATCATTTTGATCCAATCCCTTTGCAAGACCGAAAAGCTGGAATGGATTTTTCAAAAAACCACCGAGCTGGGTGTCGCTGAAATCTTTCTGTTGAATGCCAGTCGATCAGTACTCAGAATCCCGAGGGATAAAAGCCAAAACAAACTGGAGCGATGGAGCAAAATCATTCTTGCTGCGGCCAAGCAGTCCCGCCGCAGAACCATTCCTCGGCTCCATGCCCCCGCCGATTGCATGGAGATTTGCCAATCACTTCAAGCTGATTTGAAACTGATACTCTCTGAAGATGAAAAGGAAGTCAGTTTAAAGCAACGATTGGCAAGGGCGAGGTGCTGTTCCGTAGCTTTTTCTATTGGTCCGGAAGGTGGCTGGACCCCTCAGGAGCAGGAGACCTTTGCCCTACATATCAAATATCCTCCGAGCGGAAACCGCGGCCATAGTGGTAGCGGCCATCTTGAGATATGAGCTGGGGAATTCGCAACTGTATCCGAGACCATCTCTTGGAGCCAAAGGCGGGGATTAGGGCCACTGGAGAGCAGATCTAGGGGATAGCTCAGTAGTTTTGGATGAGTTCCCGATCATCGGTCGCGGCAGCCGGCTGGTTGAGGGTCCCGAGAGCCGCCGTCCTGTCC
>QHZQ01000080.1 GCA_003224725.1 Acidobacteriota bacterium
ACTGACGGTTAGAAGCTGGATGACCTTCCATGTTGGATAGCCGCTATTCTGGGGCTTCCAGCTTGCGCTTGGCAAGATTGGCGACTTCCAGAATACCTCCAGTACCACAAGCAACCAAAAGGATACAAACAGGACGGTCAGATGCGCTGCTCGTTGTGTTCGTGGACTGAGATGCCTGATGAGAAGGTGTGCATAGCCGTAGCCGAGCAGGAGCAGCACCTGGAAGAAGAGCATACAGGTCGTCCACACTGCAGGCGTTCCGCCGAACCAGGGCAAAACGAACTTCCCGATCAAGGGCTGAACCTCGAAAAGCACAAAGGCAGAGCAGAAAATAGTCAGGGCATAAAACAACACAGCCTTATCCTAGTCGTAGCGAGCAACCTCTTACCGCCAAGCGTCGGGTCCTAAAGCAGCTGACCCTGACCCCTCACCCGGCCTTCGGCCGCCCTCTCCCCAGTGGAGAGGCATGGCAGCTTTGAGAAAGCTCCCTGGGTGAGGAGACGGCAGCTTAACAAATTTGACCAAAGTTTGAACTTCGTCGCCACCAAGTAGCCCTAGTGGAATTGTGTTCGCGGGCCCGAACGTATTGAGCGAAAGAAGTCTTCTCGAGGGCATTTGGCTAAGGAGGACTCTAGCGGGTTTCTGGACATTTACGACTCCCCCTGCCCCTAGCCGAGATCGGGAGGGCGAGGCTCCCGCCGAGCCTCATGGGCAAGGATTTGCTGGGCGATGGCTCGCCAGAGGCTCGCCCTCCCAATTTTTTCACACCTTCCCTGCTATCGGGGTCTCTGACCCAGGATAATCTGCCTCCCGTCGTGCAAAATCGCGTCGAAAAGCTCTTCGATCTGCGGGTTACAACCGCGAAGACCGGCGACTACTTGCTCCGCCCAATCCAGATAATCCAGTCGTCGCTGCCAAGGCCAGTGGGACGGAGGGAAATGAGTGACATCACGCACATTAGAAATCTTGTCGGCAATTTTGATCTGCTTGGCCCGAATGGAGAGGTGGGGTGCCTGTTCGATTTGGAGTCGTTTCCGCTCAGGCTTGGGCAAGCTTTTATCATCAGTCAGCTCTTCTATTAAACTCAGGACCTCCGTGCCGAAATGAGACTCCAATTCCTCAGCAGTTGTCGTGGTATCTTCAATCGTGTCGTGAAGAATGGCCGCTTGTAGCGTGACGGGGTCGGTGATTCTCCCGACACGGGAGAGAATTTCGGCCACCTCAATCAGGTGATTGATATAAGGCGATGCCTCATACCCCTTGCGTCGTTGAGTGCTGTGTTTGTCGGCCGCAAACTTCAGTGCCTTCAGGAATGCAGCAATCCCCGTACTCTGATCCCTCGGATTTGACATTCCATTCTTTCGCTTTCCTCTCGAACTTTCTGCCGGCGTGTCCATGCAGGTCACCTCATTGTCCTTCAGAAATGAGGCTCTCTCAATAGAAAATCTGGCAGGTTTACAGCATTGAAAGGAAAAGATTCTGTTTTCACCAACAATCGGCCTGGAAACCGAAGGTATTCGCGAGCATTGTCTACTTGGCGCGCTTTATAGTACAAGACTGCAACATCTTGTTTATTTGAAAAGATTTCATGTGCCGGTATTCGTGTGGGTATAATGGACCTGCGCGGGTCTGCGTTGCAAAGGTTTTCTCGCTGCCAAGTAAGTTCGTCATTTCTCGTTCTTCGGCAAGATTTTCGCGAACTTTTGCCAGGTTCAGCAGAGCCTCCCGGAACGGGAAGTCTTTTTTGCATTCGTATCCCTCTTCCTACTCTCTTTGTGCCTTTGTGTCTTGGTGGTCTTGTTGGCGTCCTTCGCGTCTTCGCGGTTTGATTTTGGGTTGCGGCCTTTAGCCGCACTGCCTCTTCATGTCTCTGCGGTTGGTTTCTTGCGAGACCGCGTTGTGCCTTTGTGGTTAATTTTCTCTTTCGGGTTCAATGTTTAGACGCCGTCTTAATCTGGTTGAAAGGAAGGTTCAGAATTGGATACTCTTTCCAGCTCTTATAGTCGAAGTGCCACCACTCTTTGAGATAAACGGTGAAGCCCTCTTTCTCCATGGCGGCTCGGAGCAAGTCACGACGAGCCCGTGGTTCGGCCGTGCCGTCACCGTAGTTAGGGTGGGCTCGCTCCGACATTTCATCGTAGACACTGGGCATCTCGACCTCATGACCCGTTTTGAGATCGTAGAGCGAAAGATCTACAGCGCAACCGCGATTGTGCTTGGAGCCTTCGGCCGGATTGGCCACGAACTCCCGCTTCTCCGGAGGCGTCACTTCCCAGAAGACTTTGGTCACACTCCAGGGACGATAACCATCAAAGATCAAAAGGCCATATCCCCTTTTCTTCAATGAGCGGTGGGCACGAACCACCGCTTCGGCCGCTGGTCTTTGTAGAAAAGCTCGCGCTTCAGTATAGACCGGGCGGCCTACCAGATTATTTGAGGTGGCATAGCGGATATCCAGATGAATGGTTGGATCCAGTGACACCAGCTCCACCAGGTCCGGCCGACGGAAAGGGCCGGATTCCTGAGGAGGGGCTTCTTGAGCGCTAAACGTCCGCGCCTCGAAAAGCGGCACGACACCAGCCAGCCAAAGATTGAGGCATGCGGCAAGAAGAGTCCTGTGAAGTTTAATCGACAAACGTGTTCTCTTCTTTTTTGAGTCTTGGTAAAAAGATTTCAGCGGCAATGTAGTGATGGAATGACGTACTTTCAGCTCATCAGATCAGGCTTTGCCTGGCCCTGGAGAGCCGCAGAACACACAGAGATGATTCCTGAAGGCCATTGACAGCCCCCATAATCCCGTCCTTCATGAGTACCTCGCCAAAAGTCAGGAAGCCGGAGCCTTGCAAAGCCCGGTAAAAAAAGTGGGATGCGCTGGAGGTGAGGCCGGCTTCCGCTATGTAACCACCCATCGTTACTGAAGCTGCATCAGGAGCCCTTGTCCGGGCGCGAGCCAATAGTACGGAGCTGGATAAGGCTTCAACTCTCCAGTAACCGGTGAGACATACTTCAGCGACGTAGGGGCAACTTTGAATTGGGGCATGCAACGGGACGAGTGTTTGAGGCTTTTGTTGACGATCATCACATAACGCGTGCCGTCCTCGTGGGTGAAGTCTCCCACCACAAATTCACCATCGGACAGAAACCTGACCAGTGTATGATCGGTTGGACCATGATTCCTCGCCGGCACCTGTCCAAAATGATAAACGTCGTCCGAATGTAGCTTCAAAAAAGTCGGCGCCAGCTTGTGGACCTGGCGGTTGCAGTTCCGCAACCATTCCCAGGTGACGGTCTTTTCCCCAAACTGGTCGAGCGGCCCCATCCGGAAGTTTCCCAGATCGACTGCGTTGAGAATGGGAAGTTCTGCCGAAATGAACTTGTAGTAGGCAATGCCGCTGACGCCGTAAACCAGCGAACCAAATACCTGCAGTCGAATGTCTGCCGGCGTGAGCTCCCTGTAGCGCCAGTGTGGCGCGGTCAGAACAATGTTCCAGAATGGAAGCTTATGGGCGCGAGCAACGTCGCGCACTTGCGCAAGGTTCTCCCAAAAAATGGGAGCGAACTCTCCGTCCTCTCCAAGGACGTAACGGTCGTAAGAGACCGCCGTTGGTTTGCATAGGGAGATGAACTGCTCAAGGTAGCTGCCGTAAGAATCTCCTTCTCCGGGGAAGAGGTTGATGTAGGGCCACCTTCCGGGTGCCAGCTCTTTGACCACCGCCACGGCTTTGGCCAGCTCTGGAAACTCCGCGGCGTGTGGTTCGTCTTTAAGGTGGTAGCCCAACAGGGCAGGATGGTCGCCGACTTCTTTGATGACGCTGGGTAGATTGCGGCTAGCCCGGTCGCCGTCGAACGGTTTGGACCAATCGCCACCGGAAATCCGTTCGTCGAAGACAATGGCTTTCAGCCCGTATTCCTGGCAAGCGTCCAACATTTTGGGCCGCACAAAGGCAACGGCGGTGATGCCACATTCACGCATGGCCTTCAGTGTGGCCCGGTCATCCACGTAATCCCACGCCATCAAGGGGAAAAGAAGTCTTGGGGCTTCCGGTCTGGTTTGTGCCGCCACCAGGGCTGTCACGACGAAAGTGAAAGCCAGGAAAAGGGGGAAAAAGCGTCGCATTTTCCAGTTTGTCCCCTTAATCGCCTCCGCCCTCTGAGGCTTCGAAACGTTCAAATCCAGACTCTGTGCCGAAGCACGGGGTCAATGAGAATCGCAGAACTTAACACCTACCTCGGAATCTCGGCTTACCTTGTCCCGTTTTGAAGCGACAACGCCTTCTCCTTCTCGGAGCTTCACGATCTGATTAGCCTCAATATGGGTCAGCTTATCCCACTGTCCGCTGGGCCAGCGGATTTCCGCACAGAACAACAAAAGGGCGAAGACGGCGGCAAGAACCCTCATGGTTGGTGGTGCGCTCATAGCGTGATATTTGACTCGTGAACCGTGACGCGTAATGCGTGAAACGTGAATCGAACCGAAGAAATCGTCTCTCACTCAACAGGTCTCACGCATCACGGTTCACACTATCACGCGTCACGCATCAGGTCGCCGTTGCCAACCCAAACTTCCACTCACCGGATGATTCATCGTCGGCTGTGGGGTTTCGCCCCGCTTTGCTGCTGGAGCGTGGTCGCCCGATCCATCGCCTCCTTCGCCCCCTTCAGATCTCCTTTGTCTTTTAGCGTCATACTCAGCGCATAGTGCACCTCAGGATTGTCAGGGGCAGCTTCAGCAGCACGGCGAAACGCTTGGATGGCTGCGTCGATTTGATGGATGGATCTGAGAGCCAGACCCAAATTGAAAAGGGCTTCCAGGTAGTGGGGATTCAGGTCAGAAGCCAGTCGAAAATGCTCTATGCCCTGCGGGGCTTGGTTATCCCTGGAAAGGATGAGGCCCAAATTATTGTGCGTCTCCGGAAAGTACGGGTCCAACCTTAACGCCTTCTCAAGTTCCTGTCTGGCAAGGTCCATTCGACCCGTCTGCATGAGCACCGTTCCCAAGTTGTGATGCGCTCTTGGGCTGGAAGGATCCAATTCTATGGCTTTCTTGAGCTCCTCGATCCCCTGATCTGGCCTCCCCGCCGCCGCCAGCGCTACCCCAAGGTACATATGCGCCTGGGACGAGCTCTGGTCCATTTTCAGGGCCGAAGTGAACTGTTTGATTCCTTCCTCTACTTTGCCTTGAGTCAGGGCGTCAACACCCTGGTGGACGATCTTCTCGACCTCTTCCTTTTTTTCCTGGGATTGTCGAATCTCCTGTGACTTTTCCAGTTCCTTTCTGCCTTCCGCTACTTTCGACCTACGAATGAGGCTTTGGCCCAGAGTATAGCGAGCACTCCAGTCAGTCGACTTTCGCTTCAGGATTTCCTGACACTGGACGACAGTCTCGTCCCATCTTTGCTCTGATACCAGCAGAGACACCAAGTGCCGTCTGGGTTCCAGGGGCTCCGGGTCCAGCCCGATCGCTTTGTGAAGCTCCTCAACAGCACCTGACCCGTCTCCGCTATTCTTAAGCAACAAGGCGAGATTGAAATGAGCTCGGGGGTTTTTCGGATCTATGGCTAAAGCCCTCTCAAGCAATTTCCTGGCTTCGTCGCTGTTCTGATCGCCCAGATTGGCGGCCAGATTGATCAGTGAACCCACGTCCTCAGGATTCAGCTTGAGTGCTTTCTGGTATTCTGAGGTGCCTGGTTTTTTGCCTGGATTGAAACGGTCAAGTGTCACACCCAGGTTGTAGTGGGCTCGGACAGAATCGGGCGCCAGCTCCACAGCTTTCTTTAAAATTCGGATCGCCTGGTCCCATTCCTCAAGTTCTCCAAGAGCGATCCCCAATTCGATGAGAAGCTCGGGATGATTGGGTTCATTCTGAAGCGCTCGATTAAGTTCGAGTACCGCACCGCCCCACTCCGCTTTTTCACCCAACACGGTCGCCTTATTGTAGTGCATCCTGGCTTCGGCTGTGCTGAAACGAGGGGATGGAGCCGGGGAACTCCCTTGCGAGAGAGCAGTCGACAGCCCTGACAGAAGCAGGGCAAATACGACAGCGATCCAAAGGTAGGAAATGCCACCCCGGAGGTTCGTGACGAACTGCATGACAGTTTCAAAGCACTCCGTACTTATTATAAACGTCGCGTAACGATTTTCCCTTGGAGAGTTCCTGGTGAGAGAGGTTTTCCTTTTCGACTTTCTCCAGCGCCCGATGCAGGACCTTGCCCTCTACTTCGTGCGGTACCACAACAATCCCGTCGAAGTCAGCAAAAATCAGTTCTCCCGGTTTGACCAGAACATCTCCGCAACGCACGGGCACATCGTAAGCCGCGACAATTCCACGACCCTTGGAATCGAGTGGACGAATCCCTGCGTAGTAAACGGGGAAGCCCAAGTCTACGATTTTGATGCAATCCCGGATTTGACTGTCACAGACACACCCCACCGCGCCATTCCGCTGGGCGACGGTAGACATCAATTCTCCCCATGGCGCATTGCTTCCTGCATGGTCAGTCGAATGGACAACCACATCACCGGGCTTAAGGGAATCCATCATTTCGATTTCGAGTCCGTAGGGGTCTTCTACAACATAATCGGTTTCCATCCACCGGGCAGTCCGCGCCCGCCCGACAAAGCCACAGCGCTTTGGGTCCGGCAATAGCGGCCGCAAACGCTGATGCATCGCCTGGTGGCGGAATCCGAATTCGTCCAGGATGTCACACACCACTGCCACGTAGAGCTTGGTTTTGACGAAAGTGAACAACTCCGAATCACACTCGAACACCGTATTTCTCCCGCAAATAGCAAGGATCTCAAGCTCGGCTAAATACCTTCGGCCTTTGATGAAGATTTAGCTCAAAAGGAATCTCCGCAAACACGCCTTTGTTGCATCAAGAGTGAGCCTTTCAACTCACCTTATACTTTTTAAGCACGGCTTCCTTCAGATGGACTCCCAATCCCGGTCCGACCGGAACCGGCACCTCCCCTTCTTGAATCCGGAATTCCGG
>QHZQ01000728.1:0-4126 GCA_003224725.1 Acidobacteriota bacterium
GAGTTCTAATTTATTGTGCCGTCCAGCCTCCATCAATCAGGAGCGTCGCTCCGGTCATAAAAGAGGAGGCGTCTGAAGCCAAAAAAATGATCGGCCCGGCCAGTTCCTCCGGATTAGCAATGCGTCCTAAAGGAATGCGGCTTACGAAATAATCAAAAACTTCCGGGTTTTGCAACAGTGCCTTGTTCATAGCTGTCTCAAACGGACCAGGGCAAACGGCATTGACTCGAACATTATATTGAGCCCATTCCAAAGCTAAGGTCCGGGTGAATCCCACGAGTCCAGCCTTGCTGGAGCTATAAGCTGTCCGCGCAGGTAATCCAACGTAACCAAGAGTGGAGGAAAGGTTGATAATGCTGCCCGACCTTCTCTCGATCATGACCTTCCCAACGGCGCGGGAGCAAAGCATCGGTCCCGTTAGGTTAATGCTCATGACCTGACTCCAGTCCTCGTCAGACAGTTCCATCAGGGGCTTCCGAATATTGATACCGGCATTGTTCACCAATATGTCTATTCGTCCGAAGCGAGACAGCGTTTCTTCTACCATTCTGTCCACTTCCGAACGCACCGTCACGTCCACACGTAACGCCAATGTTCCTCGGCCGGTTACGACGGCTATTGAATTAGCGATGTTCTGACATTCTGTAAGGTTTCGACTGGCGACGACTAAGCTGGCACCGGCTTCCGCCAATGCCCGCGCCATAGCCTCGCCCAAACCTTTGCTTCCTCCCGTAACAATCGCAACGCGGCCTTCCAAACTGAAGATATCCAACCCCATGTTGCTTCTCTCAAGGATTTCGGCTCGGAGACGATGAATCTGGTCTTTCCGCAGGTTTTTGAGCTACACTCCAAACATCAATTCAAATAGATTCTCCTGCCATTCTCAGGATTTCCCGGGCTCTGCGGACGATTGCTTCGTCAACCATGGAGCCATCCAGGGCTAAAACGCCTGAGTTGCTCCCCGAGAAGGCTTGCAAAATCCGCCGCGCATGTTTTACCTCCGCGCGGCTCGGAGAAAAAATCTCGTTTATCACAGTAACCTGCTTCGGATGAATGGCTGACTTACCAGAGAACCCCAAATTCCGTGAGGCTTGAATGTGGGCTCGAAGCTTCTCCGCGTCCTTCCATTCCAGGAAGGGTGAGTCAATAGCTTGCCGGCGGGAGGCATGACAAGCCGTTAACAGCGCCGATCGAGCGTATAGTAATTCAATCTCTCCCTCGGTTCGTGTGATTCCCATTTCGGCTGAAAAATCTTCGGCGCCAAACAGAAGTCCCGCCACGCGGCCACAGCTTGTAGCGATGGCGAAGGCATTAATGACTGCCAGCGGGGACTCCACCTGAGGGTAGATGCTCACCTGGCCGCCGGGATCTCTCTGGTCCAGGAACTTTTCTAGTTGGTGCACCTCCTCTGCAGATTGGCACTTGCTCAGAACGATAGCACGTGGAAGCAGGGTTTGAAAGGCCAGGCAGTCGTCGGTGAAATAAGCGCTCCTGACTGAGTTACAACGAACGAACAGAGTCGGCCCAAAGTCAGGTTGGCCTGATAGAAACGTCAGCGCCAATTTCCGAGCCAAGGGCTTACTCTGGGGCAGGACAGCGTCCTCCCAGTCCAATACTAAAGCGTCTGCGCCGATCTGCTTGGCTTTAGTTAGTTTGGATTCGGTGTCAGCAGGGACAAAAAGAAGACTGCGAAACACAGGACCTTCGCATCCGTTTGTCTGACGCTCCAAAGAGATCATCAAACTCCTTGTCCCAAGAGCTTTGCCTACCTAATTAGTATTAACGCTATTTAACGCCATTCTTCGGATGATTGCCTTGAGACTGTTCGGGTTTGCTGCAATCTGGTCAACTTGCCAACAGCATCTTACCCAAAAGCCCTGCCTCGAGAGAATTCATCTAACCCTGCGCTCATTTCAAGGGCGAGTAAGGAAGGGCTTTCATGATGCGCACTTCTCTCCTCTTGATGGTGGGACGAAGCATGTGCACGATTCTGGACCATTCTGGGCTGCTGTAATACCTATGGGTGGCCTTTTCGCGAACCTTCAGGGAAAGGAATGCACGAATCCAGATGAACTCATCGTCGCGGTCGGAATTTTCCCAGGCCGCCACAAAGGTAATGCCGTATTTCTTCATAAAACTCTTGGCCTTCTTGAAGCCATTTAAGAAAGTCTTCTTCTGACCTGGATAAAAACGATAGATTCTGAGCTCGTAAATCATTTCATTCCGAAAAGGGGACTCGATGAGGAAGCTGGTTCAGGCTCTAAGTCAGGCGGTAGTGTTAGTCCTCCACTGAGACTAAGCAACCGTTCCATACTGATCAATGATCTCCTGATTGAAAGTCAATCCCAACCCTGGTGCCTCCGGCAGATACATCTGACCTTCAGAGATACGGGGTCTTTCCGCAACTAGCTCATACCACATCGGATCTCTATCCCGGTCAGGAAAGATCTCGACGAATGTTGTGTTAGGAATCGCAGCCAGCAAATGGAATCAGGTGGGCAAAGCTTGCGATCTTTCTCCATTCGGTTATCCCTCCTGCGATGGTGGCGTCCACGTTCAAAATATCGACACAACCGTTCAGAATAAGATCTCGGCAACCCCAGCTGGAAATTTCCCCTTGCCCTGCGACAATTGGAATGTTGGTAACCTGGCGCAGGCGCTTCATTCCTTCCATCTGATCGAACCATCGCAACGGTTCCTCCAGCCACTCCACACCCAAATCCTTGACTCCGCGGGCAAACTGGGAAGCCTGCCCAAAAGTCCACGCCTGATTGGCGTCGCAGGCAATCACAAAGTCTTTTGGAAAGTTCTTTCGGATGAACTCCACACGCCGTATGTCTTCCTTCACAGTGCATCGCCCCACTTTGAGCTTGATTCCAGCCAAACCCAATTCCAGGTGGCGATCAATTTCTTGTCGCAGCTCCAGCTCTCCCCCCGGTCGGTAATATCCACCAATACCAACAACCGGGACAGAATTTCTACTTCCTCCCCAGAACTCGGCCAAGGGCTTTCCACATGACTTCCCCAGCGTGTCCCAAAGACCCACATCGATGATCGCTATAGCCTGCATCAGGATGGCGTGATTCACCATGTCGAGCGTATGAATGCTCCGATTGTGAAACGGCAGCCCCTGGGTGGAAAACATCTTCTCCCAAAGCTTCTCTACAGGCTGAAGTTCCTCACCGATTAACCTCGGAGCCAGAAACTCGTTGGCAACTCGAACAACCTTCTCTTGATAGATGTCTTCGTCCCCGCCGAAAGCCTCCCCTTTAACTCCCTGTTCCGTCTCGACTCGAACGAACAGAGTGTTTCTGGAAACGATTCGATAGGTGCTCCCTTCGAAAACTTGCTCGAGCTTTCTTATCAGTGGAATGACCCGAATACTTCTTATCCTATCCATGTGTCTTCATGATGTGTTGGCTTCTTAGACAGTCTGCCTTGAGCCAGCTCGGAGTTACCCAGAGAGGAATCGGTTCTTCGGGAAAGCCAACGTGCCTTTGCAAGGCACTATCCCCGATTACTAATGAACTGCCACCGATCCCACTGCCATGGTCTGGGGTTAGCTAGGCCCTCGCTCGAGAGGGTGTCCCTCGACTCGCTTGAGTTGCTGATGGGAAGCAATGTTCAGGTCAAGGTTCGAACCTCTGTTCCCTTGACAGCTCTGACTGCATCGACAGCTTTCAAGGCTGCTTCGTCGATTGCAACCGAGCGATCTGTGAAAGCAACGTGATGAGCCGCTAAGATCTCACGACATCTTTGCTCACCGGAGCCAGGGAGACGAAACATCACGATCGTTTCCTCCGGGACCTTTCCGGCAGCAATGATTCCCCTAATGACTCCTTCGGCAATTAGGTCTGCCTGCGTATTATTGACGACATTCATGATAACCGCCAATCTTTCAACCTTAGGCTGGTTGACGATAAGTTCCGTGAGCCTGGCCACCTTATCCGGCGTGGGATTCCCCCCAATTTCACAATAATTGGCCGGCTCTCCGCCGTGTCTCAAGATCGCGTCAAAAATTGTCAGGCTGGCTCCACCCCCGCCGATGAGGAGGCCCAAGCTGCCCGGAAACTCGACCAGGCGACCAGCCACGCCCCGGTGATCCATTTCATCGATCTCTCTGGCA
>QHZQ01000728.1:4137-5586 GCA_003224725.1 Acidobacteriota bacterium
GTCATCCGGCTAGTTTTCGGACCCAGCAAAGTCTCAAGGTTCTGCCGTGGCAGTGCATCGTCGTCGATTTCAAGGTGACAGTCGAGAGCCCACAATCCCCCATCCAAGCCTCGCACAAGAGGATTGATTTCCAGCAAGAGGCAGTCCCATTCAAAGAAAAGACGGATCAGTGTTCGGACGAACTGGCTTAGATCGCGAAGCTGGTTACTCCTCAGACCTTTTTGGGACAACCAGTCGATGAGATGGTAAGCAAAAACTTCCTGCCGAGGGTTTAGAACCATCTTCCACAGTGTTTCCGGCTGGCTCTCGGCCAGGTCCTCAATATCGCCGCCACCTTCGGGACTCATCAACAGAACTGGTGATCGCACCAGGCTGTCATAGCTAATGCTGACGAACCAGGCCTCCTCGTAGTGGATCTGACGCTCAACCAAGATATGTTCGACCTGAAATCCTTTGAAGTGTGCTCCCAAGAGTTCCGACAGAAGGCGGATGCCCCCCTGACGCAACCGTCCGCCGAAGGGCGTCTGAACTTTGACGACGGCCGGAATCGGGTAGCCTTCTGTGGGAGTGAATCCCGGGCTAGAGACCAGAACGGAATTCGGGACGTTTAGTCTCGTCCTCCTCAACAGTCCCTTGGCTTCGTGCTCGTACAGAATCATAGAGAATACTGTATACAATTATTACCGGAATCTTGTCAAAGGAAATCCGGTAGTGTGTGCTTTAAGCTGTACGACAGTTCTTTACGAGGACGGCCTACTATCCTTGTCCTCTTTTGGACTAGTGCCAAGTGGGCGCCCGACAAGGGGCGATTGAGGTATCCTCCACGAAATGAACCCAGGCTTCACACCAGCAACCTAGCCCAGAACAGGTTGACGCCCGCCATCAGTTGACAGATCGATTCAGTGTGTATACTGTATCCTCAGGCGATTGCGTTGCTCGATGAGAAGGGCCGAGGTGCCTCCGCTTGACAGGAGATTGAACAACGAGCCGCAGAAGGGAAAGCGCAAGAATTCTGCGTTCTCAAATGCGGCCATCGCCCTTCGCTGCGCCTAGCTGGAGCTGAGCTGTCACAATGGGCATGGGTTCGGCTATACTTGTGGAGAACTATCAATTCAGGGCCACGGAGGTAGAAAGAGATGTGGAAGTCCTGTGATCACGTGGGGTTCGCCGTATCAGATCTCGATCGGTCGCTGGCCTTCTATCGAGATGTGCTGGGACTGGAAATGGAGTGGGAGCGTGTCTATGAGGAAGAGTATGTGCGGGAAGTGGTAGGCTATCCGAGGCTGAGGCTGCGATGTGCCTTTTTGAAATTACCAGGGACGGAGACACGGCTGGAACTGCTTGAATACCAGGAAGTGCCTAGACAACGAGTCGACATGCGGCGAGCCAATCCCGGCAATGCCCACCTCTGCCTGGCCGTGGATGACGTCGACCATCTTTATGTGAAGC
>QHZQ01000729.1 GCA_003224725.1 Acidobacteriota bacterium
GAGACTCTGTGGCTCCAGACTTGTTCAGGTTCATCCACACCTGCAAGAGTATAGAACCTACCTTCCCAAGCCGCCATTTGATCGAAGAGGTGGTTTTGATCTTTCCAATCCGCAAAGTTGGCTGGGGAAACTACGCTCATGTCCCATCCCCTTTTGGGGTTTGTTCCCCACAGCACCATGACTTGGTCCGGACTGTTGAAAGGCAGCTTCCGAATGAGAACGGTACTCACAAGACTGAAAACCGCCGTATTGGCGCCAATTCCCAACGCCAACGTGAGTACGGCAACAGCCGTAAATCCTGGGCTCTTGAGCAGGACCCGGATGCCGTAGCGAAGGTCATTTAGCATAGTGGCCGGTGGTTAGTAGTTCAACGTCTAGTAGTTGAAGGTCCAAAGTCCAACGTCCAGTGTGTAAGGTCCACGTTCTAAGTCCGGGTCCAAGTGCAAGGGTTTGGGAGCTCCGGAACATGAACTCGCAAACCTTTTCAATCGGCATCGGAAATCCAAAATCGGCATTCACAAATCACTTGTCACTTGTCACTACCTTCAACCCGCTGGCACCTGACACCTAACACCTGGAACCTACTCCCACCTCAGTGCCGCCATCGAGTCTACCTTCGTTGCCACCAGGCAGCGAGGAAGGCCCTTACTTAAGTTCACGCTCGATCACCCGACGCAGATGTTCGTAAGTTTGTTCATCCTCTCCCGCTACTTTCCACTCTACTCGCCCTTCTCTATCCAGCACAATATGGGTCGGGAAAGCCGAGACTCCAAATTTGTCAGCTAAGTCTTCAGAGGCTGCAACGATCTGATAGGCAAACTCCTGTTTTCTTAGAAACGTCTGCAACTCCTCCTTTTTGTCGAGAGCAAATGCAATAAACACAATATCTTTGTCGCGAGGTTTGAATTCCCTGACCAATTGGTTAAGCCGGGGAATCTCAACTCTACACGGTGCGCAATCAATGAACCAAAAATTGAGCACGACCAGTTTTCCACGCAAGGTGCCCAGATCGATCTGCTTACCGTCAAGTGCAGTAACGCTAAATGAGGGGGCAGCCTTCTTTCTGGCCGGCCCAGCAGTGTCTGTCGGGTTCTTTTTGCTCACATAATCTTCAAATCCGGCAAGACTGCCGTGCCTTCTTTCATAGATTTCTCTTAGAGACTCTTCTGCCTCCTTCGAACCTCTTTGCCAAGCCACCCAATAGGCCTGTTCCGCCCGAGCAAGGTTGGATATCGCTTCCCAGATTCGTCCCTCAAGCTCGTAAGATCGGTGCCCAATCTCTTCTTCCAGAGCCTGTGCTGCCTTGACGCTGGAAAGCGCTTTTGCAAAGTTATTCAGTTGGAGGAATAATTCCGCGCCAGTCAAGTAGGCCGATGGGAGGTATTGGTCACTCTGTCGCCCAAACGGACCGTTAAAAAGTCTGAGTTTATCTTGAAGTAAAAGATTGGTCGCCCTTTCAATGTGGATAGACGCAATGTCGATCTTTTGTTTGTGGCTATTGCAGGCTGTTGCCAGATAGAAGTGTGGAAGCGGGTTTTCGGACTCCTTTCGTATCCATTCCTGAGCAATCGCCTCCAAGGTCCCGAATGGAAAATCACGCTCCTGGCTTAAGGGCTCAAGGCTGCGGCGTGCCAGTCTTGTATGGGGGTACTTCTCGATGAGTTCCCATTTCAACTTTTTGATTTCCGCCGGTCCCTCTCCCGTGATCTGTTGAGCGTAGACATGACGCTCATAAAGGTCCAGGGCTTCTTCAGTAGATGGTGAAGTAGGATGCTGACTGATCAACGTCTTGAGGATTTGTCTGCTGACTTCTTCTTCTTTTAAAAGCAAGTGTCCGTAGGCCAAAGCGCAGAGTAACTCGTCGGTTTGATGGCGTTCTTGGTTGAGTATCGCCATGGATCAATTCCTGCATAGAGCCACTTTTTAGCGTAGGCCAAGTAGCTGTCGGGATAGAGCGCAATTTCCTGTCTGAAGAATTCCAGATATTTTTCCGGGTAGTAGGCTCTCAGCGAGGCCAGGTAGGCACCTCTTACTGGCTTTCCATCGGGGTGATAGATGAGGGTATCGCAATGGGCTTTCTGGTCAAACTCGCTCATCGTAATAAAGAAGCAGCTCACCTGAGGGACTGGGGCCATCACGGGCAGCTCGTATGTGAAAAGTTCGCCTGCCTTTGCCATTTTGGCAACCAGTCGCTCACGTTCAGCGAATGCCAGGTCTAGGACAACATAGATGTCATCGTTCCCAGACAACTGCGCGCCCTCCACCTTAGGATTATAAGCGATGGTCAATGTTTCCCCCCACTTCGGTTGGGACGGTTCGATCTTGGCTACCTGAGCAAAGGAACTGTCAAGAGGAAGAATGAGGCAAACAAA
>QHZQ01000730.1 GCA_003224725.1 Acidobacteriota bacterium
TGGAGATGCTCCCGCGCTTTCAAATTACCGCCGGCCGGGATCTGGACTATACGGTATGCTATCCCAGGCAGCGGTTTGACGAACAGTCCATCCGTTGGGATTTGAATTATTTCAAGTATTACTTCTTGAAGCTGGCCCGGGTTCGTTTTGATGAACAGGCGCTGGAGAAAGACTTCGCCTGGTTTGTCAAGTTCTTATTGCAGGCCGACCGCGAGTATTTCCTCTATCGGGACTTTCAGTCCCGCAACATCATGCAGTTTCAGGACCAGCTCTATTTCATCGATTATCAGGGAGGGCGGCGAGGGGCGCTGCAATATGATGTGGCTTCCGTGCTGCTGGACGCCAAAGCCGATTTGCCTTGGCCAGTCCGGGATGAACTGCTGGAGCACTACATCCAAGTGACTAGCCAGCTGATCCCTTTGCAGCGGGACGCTTTTATTCGCCATTATTATGCATACGCGTTGAGCCGGGCCATGCAGGCATTTGGGGCCTATGGCTTGCGGGGACTCTATGAAGGCAAATCCCACTTCCTGCGCAGTATCCCTTACGCGTTGCGCAATCTCGAAATTCTTCTCAAGCGGGCATCCTGGCTGGCCCAATTGCCAATGCTGGCAGACGCCTGCCGGCAGCTTGTCGAATCGGCTTCTTTGCGACAACTGGGACAGGAGGCGGGACCGGGATTAACGGTGCACATTCAGAGTTTTTCCTACAAGAACGGCCTGCCTCGGGACAAGACGGGTCATGGCGGAGGTTTTGTGTTTGATTGCCGAGCTCTGCCAAATCCCGGTCGCTTTGCCGCGTATGCGGATCTTAACGGAAAGGATGCCGAGGTGATCCAGTTTCTGGAAAAAGACTCGGCGGTGCAAAAGTTCCTCAGCCAAACGATGAGTCTGGTTGACCAGGCAGTGGACCATCACTGCAAGCGCGCCTTCACCGACCTGACCGTGAGCTTCGGCTGCACCGGTGGGCAGCACCGTT
>QHZQ01000731.1 GCA_003224725.1 Acidobacteriota bacterium
ACCCTGGCCGTGCAGGAACGGAAAAGTTCTCGCCAGTTCCTCTTTGACGAGCACCAACACCTCTGCGGCTGGCAGTCCTTTCAAAACGGGGAAACCCGGATCGCCAGATCAACAAACGGCCCGATGACGCCGCTGTCTTTCATGGGTATCCAGGTAATGTCACCCGACATCTTCAGACGGTATACAGCCGAGCCACCGTTCTCGCTGGTGGAAGCCTATTTGCAACTGACGGCCGCTGGAGAGACGATTGCTGCCTTTCAAGCGGATAAGGCGCGCTGGCTGGATTTAGGGAAGCAGGAGAATGTGGACCGAGCCCTCGAACTGTTGGGTGCGACATTCTTCGAAACGTTGAAGAAAGAGATGTGATCGAAGAAGCGGATCTTGCTCGTCGCCGCGCGGAGCGTGCCTCCCACATTCTTTAGATTGATGGGCCCTGCACATGCCCAGTAGGATGTCTGCGATTGCAAATACGAAGGGTCGTCGACTTCCCTAGTTCGATTACCCGCAGATATCTGGACATCTCATGCTGCCCACTCAGTGGCTTCTGCCCGGTTAAAGCATCAGGCGCTGGCAGCATTCGCCACGACTGGACTAACCGTCACCTCACTGCGGTGGCCTGACCACAACCGGGACAGACACATGGGAGGGATAGCGTGCGGAGCGGTAGATGCGATGGGTTGCCGACCTGAAATCGGCTTCCTTGGCTTCAAAGATGTTCGGCACAAAGACCTGCGGATTGCGGTCAATGATGGGGAACCAGGTGCTCTGCACTTGGACCATCATGCGATGCCCTTTCAGAAAGCTGTAGTTCTGTGTGTGCAGGCTGAAGGAGTACTCAAGGATCGCGTCTGGCGTGATCGGCGCCGGCCGTTCGAAGCTGGTACGGTAGCGTCCTCGAAACACTTCGCTCGACACCATGAGCTGATAGCCGGCCAGATCCCAATTTTCAGGATAATGCTCGG
>QHZQ01000170.1 GCA_003224725.1 Acidobacteriota bacterium
TAGAGAACATCCGAACGAGCCACACGGCTGGGAGCTTGTGAGCCACCATCTCTCCGAGTCTCTGCCTTTCTTGTGCGAAAGCTTTAAATGAAGGGTTGGGAAGCAAGTTCTTTCTGGTTTGAAGATTTCGCCCCTTGCAAGCTGTGCACACGGAGACCAACAGCTTACCTCCTTAAACTCTCCTTACTCAAGGGAGGGGAATCGCCAGCAATTCCTCTGATCACAAGCCATTTTTGATAACCTTTTCCATCGGTTCACAAGAAGTGCAGACTTGCCCCGTTATCTTGTAAACGCTGCTCAAAGGAACATCCAGATACTCTGCTACGTCAGCGATTTTCCAGAGGCACTGTTCTCTTCATAACACCCTCCATCAGCTCCGCTTTACCACCGGTTTCCCGCAGTTGCGAATTCTTCCGCCTACATAACTAAGGGTAATGAAAAAGGCCAACAACTTATCTCGAAAAATCGACAGGAGCCCAAAAGACTCTGTTTCACTCGGGATGTCACCGGGCAATGAGCCAAGCAATTGCGTACTCTTGGTTTCCTCCAGGTCTGCTTGAATCTGGTGATCCACGGTGCAGACCGCCAAGCCTCAAACGCTTTATCTCACCCTTATGGTGCCGAAGGTCTGAATTTCGAATGTAATGTAGACTCTGCAATCGTCTGAGCAGACTGTATAGCACTTTAACTCATCTTTGCCCCTCCCGTGGTCAACTTGGGTTAGCTATTGCGAGAATTCAGCCAGCATTGACCTTGTTGCTCATGAACTGAGCTTCGCTTGGAATCACTTCATGTCAACCCATTCCTGATGACCTTTTCCATTGAGTCGCAAAACGTATCGATTTCGTTCAGCGTAGTGTAAACGTTTGGGGTTACACGAATGCCTTGAAATTCTTCGTGGACGATGGCTACCACGATGATGCGATATTTATCCCAGAGATAATCGGCCAACTTTGCCGAATCCACTCCCTCAATGACGACCAGGCCCAGCCCACAAGATTGGGCGGGGTCAAAACTCGTAAAGATGTGAATGCCCTTCTGACCTTCGAGGCGGCGGGCCCAGCGGTCTTTAAGATAGCGCAGACGGGCAGCTTTCCGCTCAACCCCGATCCCCTCGTGGAAGGCCAGGGCCTCCGCAATGGCATTATGATTGGCCGCCGGATGGGTTCCAATTTCTTCAAACTTGCGAATATCCGTCTGCATGGAGTCGGGAGCAGCCATTAAGGGCCAGAGCCCGGCAATCTTGGATTTGCGAACGTAGAGAAATCCTGTTCCATGGGGCGCCAGCAACCATTTGTGTAGGCTGGTCCCGTAATAGTCGCAATCTAAGTCCACCTTCTTGAAGGGAAAGTGGGCGTAGGCATGGGCTCCGTCCACAATCACTTCGATGCCGCGTTCTCGGCCCATCTGGCAGATGCGTCTAACCGGGAAAATCTGTCCGGTCAGGTTCGTGATGTGACAAACCAAGATCACCCTGGTCTTGGGCGTAATCGCTTTTTCGAAGCGCTCGGCCAATTCCTCCAGATCTCTTGGCGGAGTTGGGAAAGAAATCATCTTCAATACAATCCTGTCCCGTTTTTCACGCTGCCGCCAGGCCGTCAGCATTCGAGGGTAATCCTGATTAGTGGTCAGGACCTCGTCTCCGGGTTTCAAATCAAGTCCCAGAATACAAGTTTCCAAAGCTTCACTGGCATTGCGAGTGATCGCCATCTCTTCCGGATCACACCCAAAACTGGTTGCCAACCGGCGCCGGACTGATTCGATCTGCGGCTCAAGCAGCCTCCACATCGTATGAACCGGAGCCTCATTGGATAGGTCGAGGTAGCGCTTCATAGCCTCCTGGACGGTACGCGGACTGGGGCTTACCCCACCGTTATTAAGATTAATAAGCGTCCGGTCCAGGGTAAAAGCCTGCTGTATCTCAAACCAGAAATCTTCATTGCTAGCGAGCCGGTCCGGGCTATAATCGGCCGTAGCCCGTCCCGCCGCCAGAATGCGATCGAGGCCATCCTCTCGAAGGCTGGCCACAGCAACTGTTCCAGCCCCGATTAAATTCTTCAGGAAACTTCGTCGTGTTCGCATGCATCACCCCTCTCAACAAAGCAAAAGGCAAAAGCAAGGAAGTATCCCATCCTCCTTGGTCTTTTGCCTTTTGCCCTTTGCCTTTTCTCTTTTGGTTCTATTTCCCACCCAGGATCTCGCCATGGGGTTTATCCATGGTGATTTCCTTGTAGACTACTTCAACCTGCGCGCCCAGCGACTCGTTGTCCACCCAGTTCTTAACCGAGTCAGGAAGCTTTATGCTCGTGGCGGTAGCTTTCTCTCCCTGCTTGGTGATCAGGTCTTCCAGTTTCTTGCCCGATTTCACGGCAGCGCCCACGGCCTTTCGCAATTCGACGAAAAACTGCTGCTGCCCGCCTAAAACATCCTTGCTGCCGGGGACTCCGTGCCCTGGCAATATCGTTGCCACATCAAATTTCTTGGCTTTTGCAATGACGTTCGGCCAGTTAGCCGAATTGCCGTCTCCCATGTAATTGTAAGGACCATTGACTACGGCGTCTCCAGTGCAAAGAATCTTTTCTTTAGGCAGATAAACAAAGCCATCGCCGCGTGTGTGGGCCCATCCCAGAAAATGAAACTCCACTTTACGAGATCCGTCGTCAAGGACCATTTTGTCTTCTTTGAAAGTTTGTTTAGGCAGCTCAGCCGTGGACAAATTCAAGCTAGCCACATCCTTTCGCTCTTTGGCGGTGTCTTGCCAGCGTTTGGGCTCATAGCGTTTCATCTCTTCAGTAACCCCAACATGAGCTAATGTGGTTGCCCCCAACTTAGTCCAGACCGGGTTTCCATAAGAATGATCGCCATGATGATGGGTGTCAAAAACATACTTTACCGGCTTCTGGGTGGTCTTCTTGATATCCGCCAAACAGGCCTCCGCGCCACTTGGGAAATTGGCGTCCACTACAATCAGATAATCTTTCATCTCAATCCAGATGTTGTTGCAGTGACCTTTGTCTTTAAGCTCGCCCTCACGAAACCAAACCCCTGGGGCAATGAGTTTCACCTCCCCGGGGGTCGCCTGAGTTTCATGATGAGATGTCACCAGCCAGGCAACAGCTAAGACAACCATCAGGCTAATAGGCATCAGGACCCGGACATATTTCATACGCAGCCTCCATTGTCAGAAAATTGTTCAATATGAAAAGAAGGTTAAGAAAGGTAGAGATTGTAAATGCAGTTGGAGAGTGGGAGTCATCGGCAAAGCTCCAGCCAGAGTGCTCTATAATAATGAAGGAGCCTGACCGGGTCCGAGGACTCTGCAATTTCTGTCAGGCAGTAGCGATTGTAGCCCGCCTTCTGCATCAATCCAAAAAGTTCTCGCCATGGATATTCCTTGATCCAGAGTTCGTTAACATGAGCACTTCGCAACCAGGGCTTTAGCATTTCGAAACTTTTTTGAACGGAGCCGTTCTCTACGTCCTCGCGGTTCGAGTTCCAGCAAATGCCTACCTGGGGATGGTTTGCCACTTGCATCATTCGCCGAATTCGGCTAGGTAGGTTTGAGTCCTGTCCATGCACCTCAAGCCAGACCTCCACTCCATAATCCAGCCCCTTTTGGCCGCATGCTTGCAATGATTTCCCAATTTGTTCCAAGGTCTTTTCTTCAGGGACTTCCCGGGGAATGCCGTTGGGCCTGACTTTGACTCCCAGAGCTCCAATGTCGTGGGCCAGTTCAATGAACCTCTTGGTTTCCTCAATATTCCTTTTCACGACGCCGGCATCCGGAGAATGGTATTCGCAAGTCGAACCTAAGCTCAGCAGCTGAACCCCAGTATCAGCAAAACGCTGCTTCACTTCTAATCGCTGTTGTTTGCTGAGGGACGGTTCCACACCGTGTTTATGGGTAGTCCTTAACTCAACGGCCTCCAATCCAGTCTGTACGCAATTCTTAATGAGAATAGGAATATCCCAATCCTTGGCCAAGTTATAGGTGACCAGGCCGAGTTTAAAGACTCCTCCCCCCAAGGCCGGATTGGAGTCTACTCCGGAGAAAGCTGGCAGCACGGGCGTTGAGCCCGCTGCAGCGGCCAGGGCGCGCACATTCCCAGAGGGCTGGGCTTGATTTGCTATCGATAGTCCTGCAGCAGAAAAGCTTGATCTTAGAAAACCTCTTCGTTTCATTCCGGTCTCCCTTTTTCCTGGTGATCCCACATTCCTTTTGTTGCTCCCGGCGTATTAGGGTTATTTGTCCGCATCAAGGTCGAATGACCGTTCCGTTGCGCCTTCTCATTTTGCCCCAATAGTAGTCGAAGGTGTGACCCGAAGGAAATGGAAACTTTGCGGCCAGCTTTTCGTCAATATCGACTCCGAATCCGGGGGACTCGTTTGCATAAAGGTATCCATTCTTCGTCTCAGGGCACCCGGGGAAGACTTCCCTTGTTTCTTTGGGGAAGACATAGCCCTCATGGATTCCAAAATTATAGCTGGCAAGTTCCAAAGCCAGCCCAGCAGCGTGTCCAACTGGAGAGCAATCACCCGGGCCGTGCCAGGCGGTCTTCACTCCGAAAAACTCCGCCATGGCAGCCACTTTACGAGCCATGCTGAGACCGCCGATTTGGGAAAGATGAATACGTATGTAGTCAATAAGGCGGTTAGCAATTAAAGGAACATACTCATGCTGGCTATTGAAGAGTTCGCCCATTGCCAGAGGGGTACTGCATTGTTGCCGCAGCAATCGGAAGTGGTCATTTTCTTCGGGTGGCAGCGGGTCTTCCAGAAAAAAGAGCCGATATCTCTCCAATTCTTTGCACAAGTTAATCGCCTGATTAGGGGAGACACGCTCATGGACATCATGCAGCAGTTCCACGTCGTCGCCCAATTTGGTGCGCAAGTATTCAAATAGTCTTGGCACCAAGCGCGCATAAGCAGCCGGTTCCCAAATGTCCTTCGGATTCGTGGGGCCGATGACTTCCTCGTCTCGTGAAGCATCCTCAATGCCCCCGGCTCCATAGGTTGCTAGGCCAGGGACCTCAACTTGGACCCGGATATGTCGATATCCTTTTTCCATAGCCTTTCTGGCCCTGTCTTCAACTTCTTCAAAATCCCGACCGCTGGCGTGGAAATAAAGGTCGGCAGCAAAACGGCATTTTCCACCCAGTAACTGATAAACCGGCATATTGGCCCGCTTCCCTTTGATGTCCCACAAGGCCATGTCCACGCCGCTCATGGCATTGAATAATACCGGACCATTTCTCCAATAGGAACTCACGTAGGAAGATTGCCAGATATCTTCTATCTCATCCGGATCACGCCCCGTCAGGAAAGGCTTCAGATACCGCTCTATGGCCGTCTGCACCGCATAAGCGCGTTGAGTAAAGGTGGCGCAACCCAATCCATAGAGACCAGGCTCGCTGGTCAGGACTTTGACAATGACCAACCGAATATTATTGGGAGCAGTGAGGATGGTCCTAATATCTGTGATCTTGAGAGGAGGCAGACCTCGCGTTGAGGCTGGCTTCTGTTGAGCCCAGAGCGAGGCCAGTGGACCTCGTTCCGAAAGCAAGCCAGCTCCGCCGGCTGCGGCTCCGGCTGACATCCACAGCAAAACTTCTCGCCGATCCCTCATCGGTCTCCTTTCATGAGTTCAGAGAGGTGGAATCAGTCACTGCGAGATGAGCCAGTGAAGGCAACAATCTTCCCAACCGCCTGGCAGGCTTTTGCTACCAAGGAAGAACTGCATCAAAGCCCGAGCCATTTGTAGAAAACGGACTCATCCTACCGTCAGTCGAGGCGGCTTGTCAAATATTGGAATGGGCTGCTTCCCCAGGCGGACGGTCGCTTCTATCCCGTTCATCCAGCGGGCTGCCCTGATTGCAGAGGGACTCCCAGCTTAGCTGATTCAATGGCCATAAAAGCCACTCCACAGGATCTTAGTGCTTCCTCATAGGTAACATCGGGGATGCGATGGTTGCGAACGCAATCTACAAAATGACTGACTTCGCTAAAATAGGGATTGTGGCTATCATTGGTTTCGGGCAAGGAGATTCGCGAGGTCAATTGCTTCTCTAATTCAGCGGTTGGCACCCACTCCAAGCTCTTACAAGAAAGATTGTCATAGCTCAGCATCCCGTGGCTGCCACATATTTCCGCTGTTTGTTGAAAGCTTCCCACAGGATGGGACCAACTACCTTCAAGATGTGCCAGCGCTCCAGATTCCATTTGGATGTTCAAGAGTGCATAGTCCAGTTTGCCTTGTTGCGTGTAGGTTAGAGATCTAGCGTAAACTTGTTTTATTTCTCCAAAGGTCCAGAGCAGAAAGTCAATATCATGTATCAACAAATCCAAAATCACGCCGCCACTCTTTTCAGGATCGCCAAACCAGGAGCCCGCTCCGGGGTAGCCCACGCACCGTGACAACCGAATGGTCCCTACCTGGCCGACTGCTCCGGATTGAATCATTTCACGCAGCCGGCGATACTCCCAAAAGAAACGTAGCACCTGACCGACCATCACTGTCATTGAATATCCCTTGAGAAGTCCGCCAATCTCATCGGCCATGGTTTTATTTAAAGCAAGTGGCTTCTCGCAGAAAATATGTTTCTTCGTACGGATGGCTCGCTTAAGCGTCTCCAATCGAGTATGAGTGGGCAAGCACACGACCACGATATCAACCTCTCCGTCGGCAAATATTCTGTCAACGTGGTCGACTGGTTCCGCCCTTACCTGCCGGGCCAGGCTTTGGGCGTGCGGCAGCGTTCGACTGTAAACATATTTGACGCTGAGGCCGGGTACTTTGTGAAACGCTTGGGCTAAGCAGGTCCCCATGTTGCCCGCTCCCAAGATGGCACCAGTCAGGGGTTGTAGATTCATTATGAATTTGTGAATGCCGAATCTAGATCTAGCAAGCAACCTCTTACCGGCAAGGGTCGGGTCTCCTAACGCTAGCTGACCCCTCACCCGGCCTGCGGCCACCTTCTCCCCAGGGGAGAGGCATGGGAGCTTTGAGAAAGCTCCCTGGGTGAGGGGACGGCAGGTTAACAAACTTGACCTAAGTTTGAACTTCGTCGCCACCAAGCAACCCTAGAGAACTCGGAAAAACCATGGGTTGCGAGACCATTAAGGGTTACGCATTAAATTGTTACTGGACTCTCGCTCTCAAATTTGGAACTTGAGACTTAGAGAGAGATAACTTTTCTTGCTGAGACCGACTTGTAGGCTGCTTCAGCCACTTCCAAGGCTCGCAACCCATCCAAACCATTAGCGGAAATTGTTGTCTCACCACCAATGCTTTCGACAAAGTTTTGCAGCAAGCGTTGATTCAAATCACCATCACAGGCGATAGCCAGGTGTTTACCGGCATCTTCGGAGTAATAGTTCAAGGTCCAAGGAAAGAGTTCCAGGTTCAAGACACCCTCAGTTCCAATAAGCGCTAACGAAACATCACCCCAAACGGGAAAGG
>QHZQ01000732.1 GCA_003224725.1 Acidobacteriota bacterium
AACCAGCAATACGTCGATGCACGCAGGTTCCTGAGCGTGACGATGACGCGGTATTGTGGGAGATTCTGCGATCGACCAGAATCCCTGCGGTGGCGGGGCCCGCTGATCGTCCTGGATATTGACGGCGTCTTGGACAAGCAGATCTTCGGATTTCCCTCAACCACCGCGGCCGGGGTGGAGGCTCTCCGCATCCTTCGTGCGCACAACTTCGCCATGGCCGTGAACACGGCTCGCACGCTGTCCGAGGTCAAAGAGTATTGCCGTGCCTACGGGCTTAGGGGAGGCGTCGCCGACCACGGCAGCGTGGTGTGGGATGCTGTGGAGGGGCGCGAACGCGTCCTGGTCGGTGCGGAATCCCTGAAGCAGTTGGACGAGCTGCGCCAGTATCTACGGCGGATACCCGGGATCTTCGTGGACGAAGCGTATGAGTACTCGATTCGCGCCTATACGTTCGCGCATGAGAGGACGGTGCCCCTGCCGCTGACGATGATCCGGAACCTTCTGGCGAGCCTCAAGCTGGACGGGCTGCGATTCCATCAGACGTACCTGGACACGGTGGTGTTTGCGAGGGAAGTGGACAAAGGGCGAGGCTTAATCGCATTGCTCAATCTCATCGGCCACCACTTGGAGACACTGGCCATCGGGGATTCGGAACCAGACTTGCCGATGTTTCGTGTCGTGTCGAAGTCCTATGCGCCGTCACAGATTTCCTGTCCTCAACTCGCACACTCGCTCGGCTGCAACATTGTCGACCGTTCCTACCAGTCTGGGTTTCTGAAAATTGCATGGATAATTGCCCATGGCGATGCGATGACATGTGGGCACTGTCGCACGAATGTCCGATCGAAGGCGTTGGCGAACGAACTACTCCCGAAACTGTTGCGGGTGGCGGATCAGCATCCAGCGCTCTCGCTGCTGAAAGCGCTGGGCGATCCTGCGGCCACCGAAGCCTTCACCTGATCGCTTCTGCTGGATTTGCCATGCCCAATGATTCGGCTGCCCCTTTTACTTCTTCCAGTCCGGATTCGATCCAACGTACAGCAAGCACAGCATCGGCCTAGTCACGATGGGACTGGCGATCAGGAGCGCCATTGAGGAAGGCGTGGAAGAATATGACATGCTGCCAGGTGATGAGCAGTATAAGTTTCTTTGGACGCGGGGGGCACGTGAGCTGGGACGCGTGGAGCTTTACCCGCTGCGCTTGCGAGGAGCGGTGTGCAAAGCGACAGTCGGATTGAGCCGGACCGCCAAGAGGCTCACGCTACGAGTGACAAAGGGCGTGCAGGAAGGTGAATGCAGTACACGGCGTCGGGCATCCTCGGACGCTGTCGGGAGCGAGGCCTCGGACAGCGGGTGGCCATCGGGGCGCTCACTGAAATCTGTCAGATCTGGGCCCCCGGACGGTTTCCATCCGTGTCGGACGGCCTGCTGGATATTGTCGGTTCTCTGCTCGTTGTGTCGATGTACCAGATGCCGGGATTCCCAAGGTATGGACTGACTGACATGAGGAAACCGGAGCGTTGAAGTCCAAGGGAGGGAGAATGCCAGGAGTGAAAATCCTGGCCTGGTCAGTGGCGACCAATGCTCGTTTTCCGTTAGCGTCTATGAGGCTGTTGAGAGGACCCCAGTCCTGTGACCAGATTGCAGGTGAGAACATAGTGCCTATTGGCCTTCGAAGCGCATCAGCTCCGGTTCAAAGCAATGCTTGGCTGATTGGACCTTTGACACTACTAGGCGTCACCCTTGCCTTCTGCTATGGCACGACGCTGCAGATGATGGTGACCCAGTGGTTGTACAACAACATGTATCACTATGCGTTCCTCATTCCCTTGGTCAGCCTCTATATGATTTGGGAACGACGGGAGAAATTTCGGGGGCTTGATCCTAAGCCTCATTATGTTGGTGGCATCAGTCTGTTGCTGTTGGGCCAGTTCATGCTAGTTGCAGGCACGAAGGGAGGGCTGCTCGCCCTCGCCGAGCTATCCTTTATTGTGAACCTATTTGGCGCAGTGCTGCTCGTCTTAGGAACCCGGTTTTTCAAACTGCTCTTCTTTCCGATTGCGTATCTGCTCTTTATGATTCCCGCTTGGGAGATTCTGACAAACCAGCTACATTTCCCCTTCCAAATGTTTGCGGTTGAGCTAGGATCCAAGCTATTAGAATTGGTTGGTATTCCGACCTATCATGATGGGGTATACATCCAACTGCCGAATGTGACCCTCGAAGTAGCCGAGGCGTGCAGCGGAATGAATTACTTGATCGCTGTGATCGCCGTCGTTCTTCCGGCAGCGCACCTGCATCTTCCCAGCTGGCGCAAGCAAGTCATTCTTGTCGTAGGAGCGATCGGTGTGGCCATCCTGGCCAACCCACTGCGTGTCTCTATTATAGGAATCACTTCCTATTACGGACTCAGTGATAATCTTCATGGCCCATTCCACGTGTTGCAAGGGATGATTGTTTCCGCCGCCGGCTACGTAGCGATCATTACAGGCCTGTGGATATTGTCAGAACCTAGACTAGCAGCACGACCGTTGCAGGAAGAGACCGGCAGAACACAGATGATGTTCAAACCAGCATTCTCCAATCGGCAGAGTCGGTATGTCTGCCTTGCTCTCTCATGCTTTTTGGTGCTAATGGGAGCGCATCTTAACCTCACCGACCCCATTCCTGTCCAGCTCAAGACTGAGCTGAAATATTTTCCCATTGAGATCGGCCAATGGAAAGGACAGGAGAATACCCCAGACTATCCTGTATTTAGGGAATTACGAGTAGATCAGGAGCTGTCCAGAGTGTATCGGGATGCCTCCGGAAAATCCGTCACTCTCTATATAGGATTCTATTCCAGTCAGCGAGAGGGGAAAGAACTGATAAGCTACAAAACGCAGGACCTGCTCGATTCGCGTGCCTCAGAGCTCAAGGTGAGCTTAGAGCAACCCAATACGGTCACACTCAGGAGAGTCGTTCACGCTGAGAACAACCGAAAGAGGCAGATTCTCTATTGGTACGACTTGGATGGACGGGTCGTCACGGACCGATACCTGGCTAAGGGCTATACCGTTTGGGATGCATTC
>QHZQ01000171.1 GCA_003224725.1 Acidobacteriota bacterium
TCGAAATGGGTCACACAACTACCCAGGCGGTCCAGGAAGCGTTGCCGGTCCTGGTCGTCGCGAACCACGGCCATGCGCTCGTTTCCCCGTGCCGTCACATGGTACGACGCCCCTTCAAACTCAATTCCCCACTCTACACGCACCCAAAGATTTAAGGGCTGACCCCAATTGTCCCCCCGACAAATTATCGAGAACGAGTTTGCGTGCCCACGCTTTTGTCCGTCCTTAAGCATAGAGGTGCTTAATGATTCCCCTCGTTTGATCAAAGGCATTCCTGCAGCTTTCCATATCCGGCAATCGGCTTCCATGGATTGCGGGATTCGCAAGTTTTCGGATATCGTCAGCTTGTTTGAAGATGACCTGGTCTATTAATCCCTTTTTCTGCGAAATCTCAAGTAGAGTTGCTATTTTATCCCTTGATATTTCGGCCACCTCTTTTCCATGACCGGCTCTTTTTAGCCGGTCTTCGAGAGCAGTCTCAATAGCAGAACGACAAAGGAATAGGGAGGCAAGGAAGTGCCCGTATATGAAACACCGGGAGGCTTCTTTTAGAAAAGTTGCAAGATTCTTAGGACCGGCTTCCACTGCTGGCAGGAGGCGCAGAGTTTCCGCGCGACTGACCATATTAGGGAATAGCGAAACTAGTTCCCGAGCATATTTTCGTTCTGTAAACATCGGCAATGCATCTGGCCGGTTGATTTGAATAGAGTCTTCAAGTTCAGACCCAGCATTTGAGCTTATCCCCTCACGATCTCTAATTAGGATCTCGCCGATACTTAGTCCAAAGCTCCGAATCTGCCAATAAACGAGGGTTACAATTTTCCCCCAGTCGGCTCCGAGAAGTTGATCGGCTATATGCGATCCAATTTTAGTACCGAGGATTTCAGTGAGCGCCACCTTTGTGTCTTCATCTGAATGAGGATCTTTCAGCGCAAAAAGCAAATAGGAGTCTACAGGAAGCAAGATTGCTCTTAAGTCTTCTTCCATGCTCTCAACGGAAATCACGCCATGTTCTCGACCAAGTTCAAGATTTATTGGAACACCTTCTGAATCCGTTTCGAGAACATACTCCCCTTGCAAAAGACGTTCTATCACCCATGGGATTAGAGTTACCAGATTGGTCATGGCATGATTCTCTTTCACAGGAGGTGTTGGTAGAACTCATTCGGGGACATCACACGCCGACGATATGGTAACAAACTAGCAATGTCCGAAATGACTTCACGCATCCAAGTATCATTCACTACAAACATGTCGACGCAACCAAGATACACAGCTTGCCAAAGGTCCGGACCGCCGGGGCGCTGCCTGCGACCCATCCTTTTGGGAGAATGCCTAAATGATAAGTCCAGTATGGCAGCTAACGTGGCCCGTAGAGCGCACCAAACGTCGCAGTGCCTACACAGTTTTTCCGTTTGAGAGGGAGTGAGATGCATGGCTTTTGCTGAAGGAAAGGCGCACAGAGCGCTTAGCAACGCATTGTTCTCCATGAAGTCAAGAGAACAAATTTTTGTGTTGCTAATGGCAAATTCTGGCTTAACTCCCTCAATAAAACTTCCCATGTTCCGATCAGTATTTCCCAGCCAGTTTCTAATATTTTCTATGTCTGGGTCGCTGGGATCGAGTAGTTGGCTAAGAAGGGACTCTCCTGGAGGAGTTGATTTCATCAGGAAATCCCTCTTCCCGTGAAAAAAGCCTTCCGCTGCTGAGCTGGCTAGGTCAAGAGGACGTTCGAGCAAAGGCCAGTCGCCATGTAAAGCTCCTATTGTCCCAGAAAGCGAGCGTCGAATTTTGAGATCCGGTGTCAGTAGCACTTCAGCAACTGAAATGACACTAGCAAATACCACTGAGAATTGTTGTCTAACTTGGACAGTTAGAGCGTCTCTCTTGGGCTCTTTTGTAAGATGATTCCAAGCCGATGTATCGAAATACACCCTTGGACCACGGCTTGGGAAGCTATTCATGCCATACCTCCATCAAACGACCCTTTCTTTTCGGATAACCTGCCCGACATTGAAAAACCATCGGCATTCTTCAGAAGATTGACAGCCATCGCGAATTTCTTGACATTGCTCCAAGGTTCGATAAATCCCATTCCAAAGGAATACGTGTGAGATTGCAGAAAAGGCACACAATCGGGGACTCTCATTGCTTCACCACAACGCGGCCTGGGGAGGCCCATTCCCGCCTTGAAGGCAGCCAGGCCTGGTCCGTAGCCATTAAAACATCCCCGTGACCGGTCTTTTCTGACAGAGAGTCTGTTCTCTGGCAGTGTCCCTCTGTTAAACAAGTTCGTGATTTCTCGTTTTCTTGACAAGATTTTCGTAAATTCCGTAAGGCCAAGTTCAACACACCTTTGGAAATGAGCAGTGTTTTTTGCATTCTTATCCCTGTTGCTGCTCATTGTGCCTTGGTGCCTCGGTGGTGTTCTTTGCGTCCTCGCGCCTTCGCGGTTTGATCTTTTTGGTTGCGGCCGCTGGCCGCCCTGCGGGTCAAATCTCTCTCCTTCATGCCGAAGTCTTTCGCATCATAGCAAATTTCTCGCAAATTTATTGACTCCCTGTGGTTTTTCGCTATCCTATCGGCACTATGCTTTTGAGAGAAGTTTTTCAAGCCGCCTTATGCGACGGCACCTCCAACAAAACTTATGCCCCGTTTGAAGGGAGACAGCGCTCTCGTCCGGGAGCGCGAGCGGGACGTCTGGGCGCCTCCACCCAGGCAGTCTCAATCTTGGGACACCCCCCGCGGCCGGAGGGCCGCTGCCCCCGTCCAGGCATGATTCTTAGAGGAATGATTCTGGCGGCTTCCATCTTTTTATCGTTGCAACTGTGGCCGCTGGCGCAGGAAAAAGAAGAAAGCAAAGAAGTCAAAAACCCTTTGGGTAAAGACAAAGCCGCCATCGCCGCCGGGCGAGAGATTTATGGGTCCACCTGTGCCGCTTGTCACGGAACCACAGGGCAAGGAGGGCGGGGGCCTCGATTGGCGGATGCCGTCCGCGGAGTCCGCGACATGTCGGACAAGAAGGTCTTTGATGTGATCAAGGAAGGCGTTAAAGGAACGCAGATGCCGCCATTTTCTTTGCCTGACACTCAGATCTGGCAGATGGTCTCTTTTATTCGCAGCCTCAACGCCACGGCCATCGATGAAGACATACCGGGAAACGTGGCGGCGGGGGAAGCTCTCTTCTTCGGGAGTGGGAAATGTTCGGAGTGTCACATGATTCACGGTCATGGGGGACTGATCGGACCGGATCTTTCTAATCTCGGAGTGGAGCGGTCTGCCAAAAAAATCGAGGAAGCTCTCAAAGATCCCAGCGCAACCATCGTGCCTGGTTTTGCCTGGGTATCGGTGGTCACCCGCGATGGGCGAAGCATCTCCGGGGTGGCTAAGAACAACAGTCATCATTCTATCCAGATCCTTGATCTGAAAGGTAATTTCAACTTCTTCCTGAAGAGAGACCTCAAAGAGGTTGTCCATTACAAGAAATCCCTGATGCCACAACCTTCGCTCTCAGATCGTGAGTTGCAAGATCTTCTGGCATTTCTCAGCCGTCAGTCCATGGCTCCCCCGCCCGAGCCAGCCAAAAAGATCGAGCACGGAAAAGAGAACACGCCATGAAAAAATTCCTGTTGTTGCTGCTTGGCCTGGTCTTGCCGCTGTATGCCCAAGTGCCGTACCAGCACTTATTGAAACCACTCGCTGAGAACTGGCTGACCTATCAGGGAGATTTTACGGGCCGTCACTTCAGCTTGCTGAAACAGGTCACGACGGACAATATCGATCAGCTCGTTCCTCAATGGGTCTTTCATGTTCCCGAGGCCAAGCGGCTCCAAACCATACCCGTAGTGGCTGACGGCGTCATGTATATAACCCAGACTAACGAGGTCTATGCGTTGGATGCGCGGACCGGCCGAGCGGTCTGGCACTATGTGTCTCCCAAGACCAAGAATAATTCACCCAATCGAGGGGTAGCGGTGCTGGACCATCGGGTGTTTTTTGTGAATAGCGACGCCCATCTCATCGCCCTTCATGCCAGAACAGGGTCCGTCTTGTGGGACACTCCCTATGCAGATCTTGAAAAAGGGTATTTTGCCTCGCTGTCACCGCTGGCCATTAACGGCAAGGTGATTGTCGGAGTCAGTAATGGAGACTGCGGCGTCCGGGGCTATCTTGACGCTTACGACGCGGCCACAGGCAAACAACTCTGGAGATTCTGGACTGTCCCCGGCCCCGGTGAACCCGGGTCCGAAACCTGGGGTGGGCATCCTCCTGAATATTCCGGCGCCGCCACCTGGATGACCGGCACCTATGACCCAGAGCTCAATCTGATTTTCTGGCCCACCGGCAATCCGGCACCCGACTTCTACGGGGAGTCACGCCCGGGCGATAATCTCTACTCCGACTGTGTCCTGGCCCTGGATGCCGATACCGGCAAATTGAAATGGCATTTTCAATTTACTCCGCACGACACACACGATTGGGATGCCACGGAGTGTCCGGTCCTGATTGACACCGTCTTCCAGGGAAAGCCTCGCAAGCTCTTAGCACAAGCGAATCGAAACGGGTTCTTCTATGTTTTGGACCGGACTAACGGTCAGATGCTGATGGCGAAACCCTTCGTCAAAAAGCTTAACTGGGCCAGAGGAATTCTTCCCAATGGGCGCCCCGATTTAGTTCCCGACATGGACCCTACTCCCACTGGCAAGCGAGTCTGCCCGGGGGTGGTAGGGGGCACCAACTATTTTTCTCCCTCCTTCAATCCGGGCACCGGATTGTTTTATGTCATGGCTTTAGAAGAATGCGATCTCTATACCAGCTCGGCTCGTCCCTATACCAAAGGGGAGTGCTATGAAGGGACTGGGGCGGATCCTATTCCTTCCGAGCCAGGGCAATTTTTCCTGCGCGCCGTTGACATTCAAAACGGCGAGATACGCTGGGAGATCCCGATGGTCGCTTTCGAAACGGCCGCCTGGCCTGGAACGGTCTCGACAGCCGGCGGTCTGGTTTTTTTCGCGGACGATACCGGCTATCTCTCCGCCGCCGATGCGCGTACGGGCAAGTTGCTCTGGCATTTCCATACGGGACAGATCGTTACGGCTTCCCCCATGACTTACAGCCTTGCCGGAAAACAGTATGTCGCTCTAGCGACTGCCACCGACGTTTTTTCGTTTGCTCTATTTGAGCCGGTGCGCCCTTCGCCGGCCCTTATTGAGCGTATCGCAGACTAATCCAAACACGAGCCTGCCTTACCACCTGGGTGGATGTCTGCAGGAACTGCGAATTCGGGCAGTTGGGGGGCCTTGGCCTTGGTAGCCACGGCGAGAGCCTCTCTCGGTGTTGGACAAACCCACGACGAATTAGAAGGCAAATTCGTCGTGGCTACCAAAGCTGTTTTTTGCCCGGTGGGTGACTAACGCATTACTTCGTCAATATTCCTTCCCTTGATTCCTCCACACTGAAAGAATATGATCTCGGTTGAAGCGCCGACTGAAGTCTGCGCCAACACGGAGGTCCAGCCTTGGAAGCCAGGAGAGCAACCAGCCCACGAGCGAGCCCAGAAGCACGTGTCCTGGAGATGATTCGTGCGCTGCTCACTGAGTTGGGCTCACACCAGGCATTGCGTCGGGTGACGCTCCAGGCCTCACTCGAGCGCGACCTTGGGATTGGCAGCCTGGAACGCGTAGAACTGCTGCTTCGTCTCGAAAAGGAATTTTCCATTCGTCTGGCGGACCGTGTCATGACGGAAGCCGAGACACCGGCGGACCTGGTCAACGCTCTGCTCCGCCGCCATTCGGGTCATCCAGAAAACTTTCGCGCGGCGCAAATTCTCTCACCCCTTGAACCTCCGGGGTTCTCTTACGATCCAAGCTCGGCCGCAACGCTGGATGAAGTGTTACGTCAATATGCCCAGGCTGAGCCGAAGCGTCCCCACATCCACCTGCGGCGGCAGGACGGGGAAATATACACGATCGGCTATGGCAAACTTTTCGATGGGGCTTCGGCTGTTGCCTCCGGACTGTTTGAGCGCGGGTTGGAGCGCGGCCAGACTGTGGGCATCATGCTTCCCACTTGCGAGGATTTCTTCTTTGCGTTCTTCGGGATATTACAGGCAGGAGGTGTTCCAGTCCCAATCTATCCACCGTTTCGTCCCGATCGTCTGGAAGAATATGCCCAGCGGCAATCACTCATTTTGCGCAATGCGGAAGTACGTCTGCTCATCACTTTCCACGAGGCCGAAAGACTGCTGCGTTTGTTGCGACCGCGCATCCCAAGGCTCTCCGCTGTGACTACGGTGGACTCCCTGGGCAAGGCCCCAGGGCGATCCATGCTCGCAACTGCTGCCCGCCACGACGTGGCCCTGATTCAATACACCTCCGGAAGTACGGGGGACCCCAAAGGTGTCGTCCTGACGCATGCTAACCTGATCGCCAATATCCGTGGAATTGGTCAGGCTATTGGTATTGGGCCGACCGACGTCGGAGTCAGTTGGCTCCCCCTTTATCACGACATGGGACTGATTGGCTCGTGGCTTTGTTCCCTCTATTTCGGCTTCCCCATCACTATCCTTTCTCCACTGGATTTCCTAACCCGTCCTGAACGCTGGTTATGGGCCATTCATAATTATCGGGCCACTCTTTCTGCGGCCCCTAATTTTGCCTACGAACTCTGTGTGCGCAAGATTGATCCATCAGCGCTTGAAGGACTCGACTTGAGTTGCTGGCGAGCCGCCTTCAATGGGGCGGAACCGGTCAGCCCGGATACCCTGACACGCTTCTCGCAACGTTTCGAGGCTTACGGTTTTCGTCCCGAGACCTTGCTGCCGGTTTATGGTTTGGCTGAATCATCGGTGGCTTTGACGGTTCCGCCTCTCGGCCGCATTCCTCGAGTGGACTGCATCGACAGAACAAGGTTCGAGCAGAACCAAAAGGCAGAGCTCTCAAAGAGTTCAACACTGCGCTTTGTTTCGGTCGGACGCCCCCTCTCCGGACACGAGGTGCGAGTGGTGGACGATCAAGGCATTCAAGTTGAGGAGCGCAGGCAGGGACGCATTCAGTTCCGAGGTCCTTCCACCATGGCGGGCTACTTCCGCAATCCGGCAGCGACCCGGCAGGTCTTTCTCAATGGCTGGTTAGACACAGGGGACCTTGGCTACCAGGCAGAGGGTGAACTTTTCATCACCGCCCGGCTGAAGGACGTCATCATCAAGGGAGGGCGAAACCTGTATCCCCAGGAGGTTGAGGAGGTCACGAGTGAAGTGGAAGGCGTGCGACGCGGCTGTGTCGCTGCCTTTGGAGTGACCGATCCCAAGATGGGAACTGAACGGCTGGTCGTGGTGGCCGAGACACGTGAGAGCGACAGCCAGGCGCGGGATCGTCTCACCGCAGACATCACAGCCCATGTAGGCTCGAGTCTGGGAATTCCACCCGACATTGTTCATCTGGTGCCGCCGTTTGTATTTGCAAGGCGACCTGATCAGCCGCCGACTTCCGCCATGGTTGCAACTCGCTAAACTGTTTGCTCCGACCGCCAAAGATTGGATAAGGCTATGGTTGGACCGAGCGGCAGGAACGATGTATGGTTTCTATGTCTGGCTGGTCCTGGGGGTGGTCTTGATACCTGGTTGGTTGCTTACCTTGTTTTCCCCTGGCGTTCCCAATTCCAAGGCGGCCTCTAAGATAGTTCGTTTTTTTTGCCGTCTGGGGCTGAGGATGGCGGGCCTTTGGCCGCAGGTGGAGGGACAAGAATATCTGGTTAAGGCAGAACGGCTCCGCTCTGTCCGGGGCCTCCCCGTTCTTCTGGTTTCAAACCATGCCAGCTACTTTGATCCCGTGATTGTGGCCGCCACCGTACCTTTCGAGGTTCGCTTCGTAGCTAAACAGGAGGCGGCTTACTGGCCTATCATAGGGACTTTCATCCGAAAATGCGGCTACCTTACGGTCAAACGGAATGACCCTCAAGCAACCGCATCAGCCAGTCAGAATATTGCCCGGGCCCTTCACCAGGGTCTGTCTGTCCACATATTTCCTGAAGGGACGTTCACCCGCCACACCGGCCTGCGACCCTTTCAGATGGGTGCCTTTAAAGCCGCCGTGGAAACGGGCAGTTCCATCCTTCCGGTTACTCTGTGCGGCACCCGGAAAATCTTTCGCGATGAAACCTGGTTGCCGCGGCGTGCCCCTCTCAAGGTGGTGTTTAGCTCACCGCTTTCTCCACGGCAAAAGAATTGGCAGGAAATGGTGCGGCTGCGGGATGCCGCGCGAGAGGAAATTCTAAAATATTGTGGCGAGAGTTCCCTGGATCTCGTGCTTGCCGGCCTGCCGAAAGAGTGAGCAGGCAACGCTCCTCGGCCCTCAGCTTTCAGCGATTGTTTACGGTTCACCATGTGTCTAATTTATTTTTGCCGGCCTAGCTGACATCTCACCGCTGATGGCTAATTCCCCCTTAATAAAGGGGGAGGGCAGGCGTTAGCCTCCCGGGGGATGTCTTTTTCTCGCAGCCCGGGATCCATTTGCCCAACTTGGACACCCCCAGCAGCCTGAAAAAGCTGCAACCGCCTCAAGGGGATTTTAAGGAAAAATAAATGAGAACCTTGTATTTTCTTGGCTGGCTCCTGGCAGTGTTGATTGGCTCGGTAACGTTGTTGGGCGTGAGCCTTTCACTTTCAAAAGTACATCCCCCGGAGCCTGAATTCATGGTTTGGGTGGAAAACCCAATGATCCGAGTGAAACCAGAGACTCCGCCAGCCCGGAAAAATACCGTCGAAATAGCTGCGGCTCGCAACGAAACTGAACCCTTTCAAGTCATCATTTCAGCTTTAGCTCACAAGTTGGAAGATATCACCGCAACAGTCTCGGATCTGGAGGACGGGCAAGGAAACAAAATCGATCATTCACAGATGACACTCTACCGGCAGCAATACATTTACGTTCGCGACCCCAGCCCCTATTCCACCGAGCCTCCAGGCTGGTGGCCCGACGCGCTGATACCCTTCCTCAACCCGGCGGACGGGAGGCCGGTTCGCCCTATGCAGGTTACCCGAGAAGAGCTGGGCGGAAAGATAACGCACAAACTCTCGGGTGCCCGCTTTACTGCAAGTCCTTTCGATGTTTGGCCCGGCAAGAATCAACCTTTATGGATTGACGTTTCCATTCCTAAAGACGCCGTGCCCGGGTATTACACGGGAAAATTTACCGTCAAGATCTCCAATCATGAGGACGTTCATTTACCCGTAAAGGTGACGGTCTGGAATTTCACTCTCCCCGATGGTCCGCCCCTGGCTACCCATTTTGGGAGTTTGGATCAAATTGCTGCGAAGCATGGAGTGGCGCCAGGCTCCCCTGATTTCACAGTGATCTACGATCGATACGCCAAAGCCATGGCCGACCATCGTCTCAGTCCCCCCATTCCTGACAGCCTGCACCCTCCCCTCAAACCAGATGGCTCGATCGACTGGAAGAAGACCCACGAGGGATTGAGACATTATATGGTCACCTATAACGTTCGCTCCTTTCAGATTCCCACCTACCCCTTTGCAGATCCTCTGAAGAGCAATCGCAAATACGTCATCCGCTATTTGCAAAGTTATTACGAGTATCTCAAGGTCCAGGGCTGGGAAAAAGGAGCCTACTACTATCCGGTAGAGGAACCGAACAGCAGAGAGGCTTATGACCAGGTGCGGGCCTACGCTCAATTAGTGCATGAAGCAAACCTCCAGCTTAAATTGCTTTGTACCGAGCAACCTTACACTCAGGATCCCGCCTGGGGCGATTTACGGGAATCGGTTGACATCTGGTGTCCTCTCTTCGCTTTTTTTGAAGAGGAAAGTGCCAAAGCCGCTCAACAACGGGGCAATGAGATTTGGGCCTATACTGCCCTTTGTCAAAAATCACCACTCTATCACCCACAATTCGCCAAGGTCAGTGGCCTGCCCACGTTCTTCTGGCAGATTGATTTTCCCCTTCTGAACTATCGCCTTCCGCTCTGGACCATGCGGCGCTATGACATCGTGGGCCTGCTTTATTGGTCGACCGTGTACTGGAGCAGCCCGGAACGCGACGTTTGGACCGACCCGGCATTTCGCAATCGGTATAATGGCGACGGCCTTCTGTTCTATCCTGGGACCGAGGCCGGTATTCAAGGACCGGTGACCTCTATCCGGCTAAAAGCCTTGCGCGAAGGACTGGAGGACTATGCCTACTTTGCCTTGCTGGAGAAACTGGGGGACCAGACTTATCTAAATCAGGAGGTCTCCAAGATGGCGGCTTCCTGGTGGAAATGGGATGATAATCCGGAGCACCTGTATCAGGTCCGGGCCGCGTTGGCCAAAAGGATCCTGGAAAAGCAGGGCAGCAATAGAGGAGAAATGAGAATTACCCGCTGAGGCGTAACGACATCGGAAAGACAAATTAACCGCGAAGGCGCGAAGAACGCGAAGGAAAGAGGAAGCAGAAAAAGAAGAAGTGGAAAGGAAGAACAACGGAAAATAGGACCATGAAAAAGCAAGCTATCAAAAGCAATTGAATGAACCACCCAGTGGGAAAATTAATCGCTGGAAAGACAAATTAACCGCGAAGACGCGAAGAACGCCAAGGAAAGAAAAAGAGGAATAGGATGACAGAGGCCTCCAAATTAGCGGATTAAATCACTTGAGGAATGAATGATTAAAACGAAACATTGAGGGAATAGATTTATCATTTTGAGTCACGAGTTGCGAAGTGTAGGAACTCAACTTCTTTCTTGTCTCTTCTCTTTTCCTTTTCTGCTTGGCGTTCTTCGCGCCTTCGCGGTTAAATTTTGTCTTTTGAACCGGACTGACGTCAGGGATGAACCTATCGATAAGTCATGGGGAGGGAAGGGTGATTAAGCACCACCCGCTTAATACCGTCTCGCAGAAGAGGGACATGCCAATTGATCAAGAAACCCAATGAAAGACTGGTCAGCTTAAGATAGGTCAGTATTTGGGCGTGGTGAACAGGGAGAATCTCCTCGACAGTCTTGTTTTCGACCACTATCACACCGTCTATGCGCATATCAAGCCGGTATCCTACTTCGATCAGCACGCCATCGTATCTCAACGGCACGGGCACTTCACATTCAACCTCATGCTGCCGCTTTCGCAAATCGTGGGTCAGGCATGCCTGATAGGCAGATTCCAACAAACCGGGTCCCAAGGCACGATGTACCTTGATTGCAGAGTCCACGATATCATGCGCTGTTCCCTCAATATTCACGTTTCGTTCATCCATTTCCCAATTGATCTACTCGATTAAAGTTGGACGAGGCGTATTCCCTCCCTATTTCTTCGCGGCTTCGCGGTTGATTTGGTCTTTTCCCCAGCTTCTTGGCGGTTCGACTTTTCTTGACTTATTTCAGCGGCTTCGGGTTTCTCTTCATTCCTCTTTTTTCCTTCGCGTTCTTGGCGGCTTCGCGGTTAATTTGATCTTTTTTTCCGGCGTCCTCGCGGTTCGACTTTCTCAACTTATTTTGCCGGCTTCAGGTTTCTCATTCCTCTTTCCTTCTTC
>QHZQ01000172.1 GCA_003224725.1 Acidobacteriota bacterium
TGTTCTTTGCTGAGTCCCTAATCCGCAGATCCCTGGAGATTACTCTTTCAGACGGAAAGGGTGCGACGATTCAAAAGGACATCACCTTGTGGGGATGTCAGCAGCGTTGGTCTATCCAACATGGAAGTCTAGACACTGGGGGCGATGCTGCTTGGTCGCTGGTTAGTGGACAAGTTTCCGGATGTCCTGTCACTGGGGATTGGTGGATCCGTGCCATACCAATGTTTGGGAACGGAACCCTGAGCTATGAGGGTTACATCAGCCCGGGGAAGGGATCCTTTCAGATGGCCGTGGGTTCTGGGGGAGGGCGCTACATTTTCGTTATTGGAAAAGATCGTTCTCCACTGAAGGTTGTTGGGATTGATGTCGTTGGCGCAGGAGTGAATGAGGTAGGCACTGTGGACCTGAGCGGTTCGTGTCCAAAATAGATTTGCCAAGCAAGGAGCTGGGGGGATGATTGGAACCACCAGGCTCGGGCAAGACCATGCTGGCCAAACGCATTCCGACGATATCTGCTGACAGCACTTGTTGCAGGATCAGCTCATTGCCATTGCGGCTGGATTGCCACAAGCTTTCCAGGGCAAAGAGGGCCTTGGCCTCTATATCCTGGGGGTATTTCAAGCAGATCTTCTCCAAAAGAAGCTTAAATTTGTCTTCCTTCTTCTTGGAGGAATCTTGAGCTCCCGCCTGATCCTTGGGCTCGTCCTTCCACAGCTCTTCCCAAGCTTCGATATAGAGTCGTTCGCGCTCGCTTACTTTATCTTTCCGTTTGGCGGCCTCCTGGATAAAGGCGGTGCTCCTTTCGTTACCGGCCGCAGCGCTGGGCTTGCCAAAGGTCGTGACACGAGCAAGCCCCCAGTAGGCCATGGCGCATTCCGGATCGAGCTTGAGACACCAGCGAAAGGCCCGCTCTGCCTCGTAGTACCAGAAATTGTGGAGCAGGGTATGGCCCTGGTCAAACCACATCTGCACTTCCGGATTGGACGTGGTAATAGGAAAATGGCTCTTGCCGATGCCTTCCATGATCCAGGGTTTTTCACGCGGCCCCTCATCAAAGGCATCACCGTGAATTGAGTGGCCGAGCCTGAAGGGGTCTTGTGACGCTGGCTTTCCGGTCGGCCGTGACTGGGCATTGAGGTTAGCTGCGGTACATAAGAAGAGTAACAAGGAGAGAGCAAGACCTTTGATCACATTCATGAGTCACTCCAAATCATTGAAATAGGGAAGACCTGACCCTGGAAGGGTGAACGCTTGATACCCAAATTAGTACAATGGGACCGTTCCCCCTCACCCCGTCCCCTCTCCCCGATGGGGCGAGGGAGAGCATTTCCTTTTTTTATTAACTCTCTCCCAGTTGCGAAGAGTAAACGCTTGCTGCCCAAATTATGCAGCACTGGGATTAGCCTCGGAGAGGCGCCAGACAATAGCCCACGGCGCCAGCCGTGGGACAAGGCAGATGGATGAATGAGCCCCGGAGGGGCGCAAGACAACGTGTAAATAATTTGTCTCCCATCCGGGGTCTTTCGCCCCTGCCGGGGCTGAGCCGCTGGATGACCCTGACCCACGGCTGACGCCGTGGGCTAACATCTGACGCCCCTCCGGGGCTAACCGATGACGCCGCGGAGCATAATTGGGGTGCTAAGCTTTTCACAAAGGGGTGAGGGACCGTTGCTTGCGGGGCGCCGGTTTAGGAGACACCCAGATCTTTTACCTCCATAACTTGGGTGATAAGCGTTCACCCCCAGCGGTGTGAGGTTACTCGCCACCCTGGCCCCTCTGCCCGGCATTCTTCAGCATCTCTTCACGCACGGTCTTGAATTCGGTTCCCGGCTTCCATGTCGGGAACTCGCCAGTGTTGGCGACGCGATATCCCACCTGAAAGAGCAATTGAAGGTCTTCAATGATCCCGCTGGGGTCCCAATCGGGTCTTACCTCATCTGAAACTTTGTGGTAATCCTTGGCGGTGTACTCGTCGCGTTTCTGCTGCCCATAGCCCTCGGGTTTACCTATCAAGTCCGTCCCTGTTTCAGGATTCAATGCCGGAACACCCTTCTTGGCAAACTCGAAGTGATCCGAACGATAGAAGTGTCCCTTTTCAGGCTCCACGTCAGGTTTTACGACCCGGCCCTGCCGCTTTGCTAACTCATTCAAAACGTCATCCAGCGTCGAATTGCCCAATCCAACATCAACAATGTCTCTAGTCCGCCCCCATGGCTTGAAGGCATCCATGTTAATGTCGGCTGCGGTTTTGGTCAGCGGGTAAAGTGGATTCTCGGCGTAATACTTGGCCCCGAGTAATCCCTGTTCTTCAGCCGTCACAGAAAGGAAAAGGATGGAACGTTTCGGCGGCGTCTTCAAATGCGTATAGGCCCGGGCGAGCTCCAGTAGCGAAGCGGTTCCGGAAGCATTATCAATCGCCCCGTTGAAAATCTGGTCCCCTTTGAGGCTTTGGTTTTTACCCAGATGATCCCAGTGGGCGGTGAAAATAACATACTCGTCCTTCATCCTGGGATCGGAACCTTCCAAACGGGCAAGAACATTCTTGGATTCCACTTCTCGCAATTTGTTTCTGAGAGTAAAGTTGACTTTGACTGGGAGTAATACGGGCTTGAAATCCCTGTTAGCGGCTGCTCTCTTCAGGGTGTCGAAATTTTGTCCCGCTATTTGAAACAGTCTCCTGGCGGTATCCAGGCTAATCCAGGATTCCACAGTCACTCGGTTCACATTCTTGTCGGCTTTTCGAATATCAAAATTCTCGCCCCCCCAGCTGCTCGCGACCACTTCGTAAGGGTAACCGGCCGGACCGGTCTCGTGCACGATGATAGCCGCGGCAGCGCCTTTCTCCGAAGCAATCTCGTATTTGTAGGTCCAGCGACCATAGTAGGTCATGGCTTTGCCCTTGAACATCTTCTCGTCCAGCTTGCCGGGGTCATTGGGATCAGGCACGGCCGGATCATTGACGAGCATGAGCAAGGTCTTACCCTTAACATCCAGTCCCTTGTAGTCATCCCAACCGTACTCGGGAGCCGCCACTCCGTATCCAACAAAGACGACCGCAGAATTCTTTACTGTCACGTCCGGAACAAATTTCCGGGAAACGGCTACGTAATCATCCGGAAATTTGAGTTCCATCTGCTTACCCGCAATCGTGAAAGAGGCTCTGGGTTCGGCTGTGAAGCCCACCAGGGGTACTTTTTGAACGTAGGTCCCGTCCGGATTCCCAGGCTTCAGCCCGAGCCTTCTAAATTGTTCGGTGAGGTAGTTGACGGTCCGCTCTTCGCCTCTGCTTCCCGGCGCCCGTCCCTCGAATTCATCCGAAGCCAGCACTTGAATGTGTTTGAGAAGGCCATTCGGGGTAAAGCTCTCCAGGGCTGGCTTGATTTCCTGCAATTCAAGGCCAGCACTATTCTCAGGCGATTTGTCTTTGGCACAAGACAGCCAGAGCGTGGCAACTGCAAGCAGGACCAGTCCAAACAAGCAAATCTTCATTATGTCTCCAGTGTAAAAACGGTATTGAAGAGAAGCAACAATCTTTGCCATTAAGTGACCTTCTCCAGAGCGAACGAAAAATTATGATTCCCATCCTGTCCCAAGGAACTGATTCCACCACCCCCCCTGAAGGCCTGGAGCTGTTTCGCAACCTGCTCAGGATTGTGGACGGGATAGGAGTTTACCTGGTTGGCTTTCTGATCGCGATATTTTCCAGGTTGCGGCAGCGGCTCGGGGATCATGTAGCCGAGACCGTCGTGATGGAAACTGGAATCGGAAGGCTGGCACGATTTCTTCTGGTGTTGCTGTGGGCGGGGAGTATTATTGCCGGAATATGGGGCGCCTACCGGATCCACAGTCGCAGGACCATCGCTCCGGCAAAAGCAGTTTTCCTCAACCAAGGGGACAATCAAGAGGGAACTGAAGACCGCTGGGGAGCTGTGAAGAAATTGGGAGGGCGAGGCTCCCGCCGAGCCTTATGGGGCAAGGACTTGCTGGGGCAATAGCTCGCCAGGAGGCTCGCCCTCCCAATTTCTTCACAGCTCCCCAGCGGTCTTCAGTTCCCTCTTGATTGTCCCCTTGGTTGAGGAAAACTGCTTTTGCCGGAGCGATGGTCCTGCGACTGTGGATCCGGTAGGCGCCCCATATTCCGGCAATAATACTCCCCGCCCACAGCAACACCAGAAGAAATCGTGCCAGCCTTCCGATTCCAGTTTCCATCACGACGGTCTCGGCTACATGATCCCCGAGCCGCTGCCGCAACCTGGAAAATATCGCGATCAGAAAGCCAACCAGGTAAACTCCTATCCCGTCCACAATCCTGAGCAGGTTGCGAATGAGCGAAGCCCGCATATCACAGCGCCCCCCATTTTTGCTCCGTACCTGGACCCCAATAATGGCCTTGCCCAAGGTTGCGCCAAAAACACCTTCCATAATCCAAAAGTACAGCAGGGCAAAGATTCCGGTGGCAATGAGGGTCAGCACCGCAGATTTGCCTTCCAAAGCAAACCCGTTTTCAGTGATTCCTCCCCAGCGGGCAGCGATCCACATCCCCGACAGGGCAAATTCGGCTCCAATTAGGAATGTGTCGAGTACGAGAGCAATCAGGCGGTCGCCCAACCTGGCAATGCGCCTGCCCGCTATCACAATATCAGCGGAGGATGGCGTTGCGGCATAGGGAGTCGCAGGGGATGAGGAGGCGGCGGCGATGGGAGAAGGTGTAGTGGCCGGAGGCGCGGCGACATTTGGAGCCGTCAAAGGAGCAGGCATTCGCCGGCTCTGATTGGATGCCAGTGATGTTCCGCAGGAAAAACAAATACGGGCTTCTGAGGCATTGGCAGATCCACAAGAAGGACAAAGCATTGAATTCTTCTCGTTAATTGACTTCTAGCGAAACCCCGGCTTCGCCGGAAGCACCTGACTAAAGAGGAAAGAGAGTCAGACGCGTCTGGCTAACAGCAAAGTCATGTCGTCCTGTTGCTCGGGGCTGTTGCTCCACTCGCTAACCGCGCCGGTGACGACAGCCACCAGTTCCTTTAGCGGTCGGCGGGCGTTGCGGAGGAGCAATTCCGTCAGCCTCTTTTCCCCGAATTCTTCACCGTACTCGTTTTCAGGCTCGGTGATGCCGTCGGTAAATGCCACCAGCAGGTCGCCGGGTTGGAGCTCGACACAGTCCTGATCGTAATGGTTATTCGGTAATACTCCCAGGACCATGCCACTGATCGCCAGGCGGCTGGCTTTTCCTTGCCGGATCAGTATCGGAGGTAAATGGCCGGCATTGGTATAGAAAAGCCTGCCACTCCGGTCATCGTAAACGCCGCAATAAAACGAGGCAAATTTTTCGGGGGACGTGTTCTCATAGAGCTGCTGGTTGAGCAGCGTCACCAGAGAAGAAGTGGAAATGGGTGCGTTCTCCGCCGGCCGATTGGATCGGGGGCCGTTTCGATAGGTCAACTGGGCGCGCAGCGACGATTGGATACTGGCCATCAGCAATGCGGCCGAAATGCCCTTGCCGGCAATGTCTCCAATCGCCAGGGCAGTCCAACAGGATTCGATCGACACAAAGTCATAGTAATCGCCACTGACAGTGCGGGCGGGATTGCAGACCCCGTCCAATTCCAGAGTTTTCAGCCGCGGCACCTCTTTGGGGAACAATTGAGACTGCACCTCCCGGGCAATTTCCAGTTCCGATTCAAGCCTCTCCTTCTCCTTCGACTCAACAATAAGTTTCTGAATGTTTTCAGTCATACTATTGAACGAGCCAGCCAGTTCGCTCAATTGGTCGTTGGTGCGAATTGGGATGCGGTGTGAGAAATCACCCACTTTGATTTTGCGTGTGGCTTCATAGAGATCGGCGATCGACCGGGTAATCGTTCGAGTTAAACCTACACCCGAAATGAGTGAGACAATCTCCACCGATAGGAAGAGAACTCCGATTCCCACCAGTGCCAGTTTAAGGGCGCTGGCCCATTCTTCCGACGTGCTGAAAAGCTGGTTGATAATCAAAGACGGGCGCGACCTGACCACCACCAGGGCGCTTAAGGGCGTGCCCCCTTCATTCTCCCATTTCCACAAGGGGATTGGGGTTCCCCAGCTCACGACAATGTCCCACCACGCCCTGGCGGGCGGCAGCGTCGCGAATTGTACAGGCTCGGTAAAATTGATCTCCCAATTGGGATCGTTCTCTTCCCGCTGCCGCGCCAGACGCCTGCCTCCGCCAGGAGCGTTTTCCAGCTGGAGAAACTGTATGGATGCCAGGCCAGGGAGAAGGCGAGCCAGCAAATCGGAATCGGCCGGTTCATAGGCAAAGACCTGGACTGCGGCCACGGAGTCGCTTGCCTGAATATGTGCCGCCATCGCATACGCAAGTCCGGCGCTCAGGAGTCCGGCAAAACCAGGCTTACTCCATGGCGGAATGTCTTTAACCACCGCGTCGGCTGGAACCGAGAAGGTTCGGCCATCTCCTTGTACCACGGCCTGAAGATGGGGATGGCGGCCGCGGAGCACTTTAAGAAATTCGTTCGCGGAAGCCTGAGTATTGCCCCTGCGCCGATGGTCAGCCACATTCCAGGCCAATCCATAGGCACAGTCACGAACCAGGTCATTGCGCCGCTGCAGCTCTGTCGTTACCATATAAGTCGCCACTTGCCCCATCAGGATGTATAAGGCGATCCCGAGCATGGCCAGGACGAGGACAATAGGGACGACACCAATGAAAACATAAGTGATGATAAGGCGGTTGCGCAACCGCCATAACAAGCGACGAATGAGTCGCCGCAGATAGGTGAATCCGAGGACAACGGCAAGGATGGTTAGACTGAAATCGAGCAACGCCCGCAATGGCAAGATGATTCCGCTCAGCCGGTGAGTTGCACGGTAAATCAGCTCCAAGAGGCAGAGGATAAGAAAGACTTTCTCGAGGCGATTCAAGCGACGCAAAAATGCCGGAACTTGGAGTAATAAGTTTGCCATAGCGTGGGCGGTGCCAGTGGGCAATGAAAATTACTGCTGGATGACAGCAGAGGTTAAGTCGCAATATGAGAGACCGTCTAATCCACCTGCAGGTTTCGATTATATTCCAGTTTAGAGCGGGTTGACTTTTTCCGCTATAAGTATTTACTCTGGCATTCCGTGAGGATGGCCAAGGAGAAAGAGGAGCTCAATGAGTTACTGGTATCTAGCCATTAACAACAAATCAGAAGGGCCGTTGACCGCCGATGAGATCATTAACCGAATTCGTGCCGCCCAAGTCAATCCCCAGACCCTGGCCTACACACAGGGCATGTCCGACTGGACGCCCCTGGGGCAAATCCCGCAGTTCCACTCGCTCTTTAAGGATGAATCCATGGCGCCACCGCCTGTTTGGGGGCGAAGGCTTCATCTTGCAAAAGCTGGAAGGAGACGGGATGGCTTTTATTCACGCCGGCGGAACGATTGTTGGAAAAGAGCTGGCGAGGGCAGAAACCCT
>QHZQ01000173.1 GCA_003224725.1 Acidobacteriota bacterium
AGCCGCCATCCAGAAGATTGAGGAGTGGTGGAAGAAAGAAGGAGGCCGGTTGAAGTGGGACCCCCGGACAGCCAAGTTTCAATGAGCTATGGCAGCGACGAAGGTTTCCTTCGTCATAACCCTCACCTTCGTTCTTCAGCCGCTGAGGGAAGTCAAGGCATGGCTGGGAGAGCCCGCTTCGTCGTCCGATTTTCATGTGATCCGATTTTCATTGAAGGGATTCCCTGCTTCGACTATAATGTTGTTAATTATATGGTTATCAGCAAAGCGAGGTTTTTCAGGGACCCTGGGTGGCTCGTATGAAAGTTCGCATCCCGCAGAACGCTACTGATGCTGTCGCCCGTGGACTAACTGCAGCAAACAAGAAGCTTGGCCGGCGCTGGAGCCCCACTCATGATTCCAGCAGGCTGAGGTTGTCCATTATCCTTGCATTTATCACCTTCTGCCTTCTTCTCGGGGCCTTCGGTGCACAGGCTAGCCCTGTTTTCTTTCCTGCCGGACAAGTTCCGAGTGCAGATTTTCGAACATTGGGTCTTCCCCCGATTCAAAAGGCATCCGGCCACGGGAGCTCCTTGGCCTTTGGCCAGTGGCTGTTAGGCATCATCTGGGGGGGTAGAGATCCGTCTCTAGAAGCCACGGTGAAGCTCGTCATGGTCGACATAGACCGTGACGGAGATCCTGACTTGGTTGCCATCACCAGTCTGCCTCGTTTACTGGTTTGGCTCAATGACGGTCGAGGACACTTCAGTTCATGGCATGCCCGTTCCCTCAGTTTCCTGCGCAAAGGTTTCTTAGACCCTGAGTCCAACGAGGAAGACGCTCCATTGTTGCGGCTGGAGCCGCGTCAGCTCGCAGCTCAGTTGAAACCCGTTGCTTCAACCCAGATTGATCGCAAATCCTCCAAAAAATCCTTTGAATGCTGCTCCCTGCGCTCTCCGCGCGCCCCGCCCTCCCTTTTATTTTGACTTTCACAACCTGCATTTTCAGCTCAACTTGGCACATCAAACCTTGTTGTCCGGCCATTCCGGCAGGAAGTCCATGAGAGTGAAAACACGAACAAGAAAAATTCGGGCCTAGAACCTGGCCTCAGTGGAGAGTGTTTATGCGCATCGTATTAGCCGATTTGAAGGCAACCGAAGGCGTGGTTGGCAAAGATACTGTTGCGGGTGGGTATGGGTCGAGGCTTGTCCCATTGTCACGCACTACCGAAGTTTACTGCTTCTTCAAGAAGAACTTTCATGATCATCCCAGTGTGCAGATGGCTTATATTGCTGCGATTTGCGCGCGGCTGGGGCACGAAGTCGCCTGGACGCGCGACGAGCTTCTCGAGGGAGATGTGGCGGTCATCCTTTCATCGCTGGTCGATTACCGGCGCGAGACGGCCTGGGCGGATGCCGCGCGCGAAAGCGGCCTGCGAGTCGGATTCGTCGGGTTGGCGGCCTCCAAGATGCCGGACCTTTTCGCCGGCCACGCGGATTTCCTCATTGATGGCGAGCCCGAATCCGCCATCCAGAGACTAGCGGGCGGCGAGTCGCTGTCCGGTGTGTGCCAAAGCGAAGCGATCTCTGATCTGGATTCACTGCCCTTTCCTCGCTGGGACCTGTTGCAGAGTCGCAAACTCCTGCGCCGGATCAGCGCGGTCAGCCGACCCTTCGGTGGCGGATTTCCACTTCTGTCCAGCCGAAGCTGCCCCGAATTTTGTACCTATTGCCCGCACCGCATCTTGACCAGCTACCGAGCTCGGTCGGTTAATAACATTGTTGAGGAGCTCGAACAGCTCTGCGACCGGTACCCGCGACCCTACGTGGTTTTTCGCGATCCGCTGTTCACCGAGCAACGAGATCGCTGTTTGGCCCTGTGCGACGAAGTCCTGGTGCGGGGCCTCAACTTCCGCTTTGAGTGTGAAACACGCCTCGATCACTTGGATGAACACCTGCTGGATCGCATGCGCGCGGCAGGATTACGGGTCATTACTTTTGGAGTGGAAGCGGTTTCGGACGAAACGCTCCGCAAGGTGGCGCGACGCCCGACTCCGGAAGCGCACCAGCGTGCTATCATTGAAGTGTGTAGCCGGCGTGGCATCCTGACGACGGCCTATTACGTCTTCGGCTTTCTGCCAGACAATTGGAACTCCATCGCCGCCACCATTGATTATTCGATCGCCTTAGGATCCACGTTTGCCCAATTCAAGATTCTTACGCCTTATCCGGGCACACCCCTGTGGAAACAGATGAAGCCACTGATTTACGAGCACGACTGGCAAAAATTTGATGGATACACTCCGACCTTCAAGCACCCTCACCTAAACGCTGAGGAACTCCGGTTTTTGCTGGGTGCGGCCTATGCCCGTTTCTATACCCGGCCTTCCTGGCTGGCCAACTACTTGCGGATACGGAGAGGCCCGGTGCGGCAGTGGGTGCACCGCATGGACACGAAAGCCTTCGAAGCCCACACCCGCAAGGAAATAGAACTGATGTCGAGGCCTGTCACGTGTTAACTGCCATCTCGCGTTACGGCGCCCGCGTCTTGCCGAATACCCAGCAGATTATTGCCGAATGCCAGAGACGCGGAGAGTTGGTGCGCGGCCCCAAGATTAAGGAATTCGAAGAGACTTTTGCGCGACGTTTGGGCCGTGGGCGGGCTATCTCAGCCTCGTTTGGCCGCATGGCCTTCTATTATATTCTCAAGGCGCTCGGACTGCCGCCGGGCTCTGAGGTCATCCTGCCGGCACTTACGTTCTGGGTCGTACCAGAGCTGGCGCGTGTCGCAGGTCTCAAGCCGGTGTTTGCCGACGTCGATCCAGCCACCTTCAACCTCGATCCGGAAGCGCTCGAGCGGGCCATCACCCCCAAGACGCGGGCCGTTGTGCCGACGCACCTTTTCGGCCTCCCCTGCGACCTGGACGAAATCCTTTCCATGGCGCACCGCCACAGCCTCTTTGTGATTGAAGACTGTGCCCACACACTGGGTGCAACCTACCGAGGGCGTCCCGTGGGTACCTTCGGGGACGCCGCGTTCTTCAGCTTTCAGACACTAAAACCGTTGAATACTTACGGAGGGGGGATGGCCTTGGTCCAAGATTCTGGGCTGGCCCAAAGAGTCGCTGACCTGGCGGCCGCCGAACCCTGGCCCGACGAAAAACGGATACTGGGGCGTCTGCGAGTGGGCCGGCTGCAGAGAATCTTCACACGCCCGGGAGTTTTTACTGTCTCCGCATTTCCCATCTTATGGATCGCCTCCTGGTTTAAGGCGAGGCCAGACGTATATCTGTGGGAGTCGATCCGTCCTTTGAGCCCTCTTCCGGAAGAATATGCAGAGAAGTATAGCAACGTTCAGGCCGCACTCGGCCTTGCCGGATTGGATTCACTCGATCAATGGACCGAACTCACGCGGGCGCATGCCCGCTTGATGAATGAAACATTACGGGATCTACCCGGAGTGCGCATTCCCGAGGTGCCGCCGGATCGATCTCACGTCTACTATCAATATTGTGTCTATGTCCCTGATCGTGACGACCTGGTTCGACGCTGCATCCGCAAAGGCATCGACATCGAGACGCTGCACGTCGACGTCTGCACTCGACTGCCTTTGTTCGGAGAAGCCTGCCACGAGTCGCCCGGCGCTGAGATGGCAGCCACCGTTGTCCAGGTTCCAGTTTACGCAGGGCTTTCAGACCCGCAAGTGGCGCAGATTGCCAACCGGGTGCGGTCCGTGCTCACCCGCGCGGCCCAGCGTTCCATCAGCGTTCCAAGAGCTTCACACCAATGAACCCAGCCACCTGGCCGGGACACCTCGCCTATCTGGCCGTGTTTATCGCTGCAGCCGTTGAGGGAGAAGTGGTTTTCGTGACCGCCAGTGTCCTGGTCAGCCTGGGCCGGCTTGACCCACTGGCGGTCTTTCTGGCAGCGATGCTCGGAGGCTCTACCGGGGATCAATTCTTCTTTTACGTCTTGCGCGGCCGGCTTCATCCCTGGCTCAGTCGTTTCCCTAGACTGGCCCAGCGGCAGGAGCAAGTGGTGACGCGTGTGCGGCGCCATGGAACGATGATGGTTCTTGCCTGTCGCTTTCTGCCGGGCCTGCGGATTGCCATCCCGGCGGCTTGTGCCTATGCCGGGATCCCGGCAATTCGATTCACGACTCTTAATCTGATTGGCAGCGCGGCCTGGGCCGCTGCTATTTTATTCACGGTCACTCGTCTAGGTCCGGCGTCATTTGCCCGTTTCGGTCTCAATGCCTGGTGGACTCCCATTGTTCCTGCTCTGCTGATTATCTTATTTTTCCACTGGCTGGGCCGCGGTTCGAGCGCCTCGAAGGCTTGAGGGATATGGTCAAGTGCTGTCTTTTAAATTTAGCGACACCCTGGTAATTGTCGTCATCCCGTCACCCGGCCTGCGGGCACCAGTCGAGGATAGAGGATCGAAGACTGCTGTCAATCCTCGATTCTCTAACCTCAATCCTCAGCTTCTTCATTCTCGGCGGCTCCGCGTCTGTGCGCGAGAATTGTCATGGCTCTCGGGTGCCATAATGGTGAAATGGCCGTGAAGGTTGACAGCAGGGGAAGGCTCTGCTAATTTAGCGCTTGGTTGACAGGAGGATTTTTCAGCTTGAAACGTCTGTTCTTCTTTCTGATACTCTATTTGCTGGCGCTGCAGGGCTCCCTCAATATCAAGGCAGCCACGACCTCAGGTTTCTCTCCCTTCCTTTCCCAACAGAATAAGTTCTGGGTCCACAATCACACCTCGGTCCTTTCGGATCTTGATGGCGACAGCAGATCAGACCTGGCGATTGGCCAATTCGACGGACGTACCTATCATATTGAAATTCAGCTCAGCACTGAGCCAGAGAAGAGATCCCTCAACTCCGGTACAAGTGAATTCGGGGTTCATCTGGTGGCCTGCGATGTTGACCGGGACAATGATCGGGATCTCATTCTTGTAAGTTTTACTTCCGTGCTCCCCGTGGCTGTCTGGCTGAATGACGGGAAGGGACATTTTGAAGAAGGCAGCCGCTGGTTATGGCTAAACCTCATTAGCAGCGATAATCCATCGACGGTTAATCATGAGAGTCCTTCAGTCTTAGCGGTTTCCACTACCCAGAATTACCGGATGCCCGTCGATCGATGCGTGGCGGGTTTTCTAGCAGCGAAATTGCAATTCCAAAGCTCCCCTATCCACAAATCCCCGGCCTTTCGCCTATCATTCTCTTCTGATCACCTTCGCCTCCGCGGTCCTCCACGCTACTCCTAAATCAGTCCATCAGTGATGTCCTTACCTGTAGGGCAAGCGCGACTTAACCGTGCTTACCTGGTTAGGACTTACCCAGGTCTAAGCAAGGGATCTGGCCCTTGATATTCCGGCACATCGTGCTCGTCGTCGTCCTCATAACTCGTCCTCGATCCAAAAAGCCGAGCACGACGACGAGAACGAGAACAACGACGATTCCATAAACGAGAACAAAATTCCCGTTTCGATCCACATAACGGGCTAAGCAAAATCTTTTGCAAAGCATTGTACACATCCTGAATAAATTTGAAATGGAGAGAGTCAGTTTGGGTAGTTTCATTCAAGGGCTATTAGCTCCTTTGGTCGCTTTTCTACTGGTTCCAGCACTTGGCGTGAGGGGTATGGCCCAAACGTTAGAGGGAACGAAGACAGAACCTGTCAGCCAGGCAGAGTCCAGGTTGACGATGGATCAAGCGATCGAAGAGGCCATTCAGAACAACCTTAATCTGCTGGCGGAGCGGTTGAATCTCAGCATCGCTGACGCCCGGCTGATTACCGCAAAACTCAAACCTAATCCCGTCTTCAGCTTCAGCGGTGACCATCTCGACCTGGCGGGCACCGGGTTTAGTGAGATCAATGGGGGCGGACCTCCTGAAATCAGCTGGCGTGTCGATGTGCCTATCGAGCGAGGCAGAAAGAGAGACCTGCGCATTGCGACGGCCAATTATGAACGCGAGATTGCCGGGGCTCGTCTGGTCGATTCTCTCCGTAAACTCAAGCTGGATGTGACCCTTGGCTGCATTGAGGTGATCCAGGCCAAAGCCAATCTGGCGCTGGCCCGAGACAACCTGAGGACTTTCGAGGAACTGGTGCAAACCAATGCTGTCAGGGTTAAGGCCGGATCCATTGCACCGCTCGATCTGACGCGCTCTCAAGTGGCGATGCTCCAGTTCCGACGAAATGTCAGACAGGCCGAGCTCTCCCTGCTAACAACCAAAACCAAGCTGCAGAACCTACTGGGACGTAAAGTGCTCTTGGATGATTTCGATCTGCTCGACGAACTAAAAGCGCCGCTGCACCTGGCTGAGCTGCAATTAGGGTTCTTACAGGAACTCGCTCTGGAGAGGCGGCCTGACCTTCATGTTCTCGAGCTCACCCAGGCGCGGTCGCAATCGGAACTGCGGCTGGAGCTGGCCCTAGGCAAAGTGGATTACACCTGGGGCGCCGAGTATCGCCGCCAGCAAGGGATTAATGGGAAATCAAACTCGCTGGGCTTTTTCTTTAGTGTGCCGTTGCCATTTTATAACCGGAATCAAGGTGAAATTGCCCGGGTGCGCGCCGAGCAAGATCAAATTCAACGTCAAATGCAAGCGCTCAAGGCCCAGATGCAAATGGAAGTCAAAACGGCCTATGAGGAATTCCGTTCGGGCCGTGAGCTGGTCGAGAGTATCGAGCGCGACCTGCTGAAGCCTGCCGAACAGGCGCGTGACACTTCGGCTTACGTTTATCGGAGCGGCGCTTCATCCCTCATTGAGTTTCTGGATGCCCAGCGAGCATTCAACGAAACCATGCAAAGCTACCAGGAGGCGCAGGCCTCCTACCGCCGCGCGCTGGTTCAACTAAACGCCACTGTTGGCAAGGAGGTCATCCAGTAATGAAAATGAATCGGAAGAACGCTGTCACGTCTTTTCCTTTGATCGCTTTGGCCTTTTGGATGGCTGGGTGCGGAAGCGGCGCCAGCAGTTCAACCACGGCCACCAGCTCAGCGGGGCAGGCAGAAGCAAGCGCCCCGCGTGAAAATGCACTCTCCGCAGAAAGCAACATGCTTAAGCTCGACGAGGCCATGATCACCCGGATCAAAGTAGAAGAAGTGAGCGAGCAGCCCATTCCGAGACTTCTAACCGCCACCGGCAAAGTCCAATTCAACGAGGACCGAATGGCTCGCATTCTGGCGCCTGTGAACGGGCAGGTCCAACAAATGAGTGCCAAGGTGGGCGACATCTTGCACAAAGGAGAAAATCTTTTTTTTATTAAGAGCCGTGAAGTGGCGGCTGCGGTCACTGAACATTTGGAGAGCCACAAGGATCTGGATCTCGACGAAAAAACCTATGCCATGACAAAAGACCTCTTCGAGCATCAGGCGGCTTCCCGCATTTCCTTGCAACAGGCGGAAAGCGATCTCGCCAAGGCGAAAGCTCGGGTTGCCCGTACGGAGGAGTCGCTCCGTGTCCTTGGTTTGGACGTTCACGAGATGAATCCATCCGGCGATTTGAACTCGCGCATCCCGGTCCGAACCCCACTGGCCGGCACGGTCATAGAACGGCCTGTCACGGAAGGGCAGTTCGTGCAGCCGGACAGCACTCCCCTCCTGACGATTGCCGACCTGTCGAGCGTCTGGGTGTTGGCCGACATTTTCGAGCGGGATCTGTCTCAGGTCAAGGTGGGGCAAAGAGCCGAAGTCAAAACGGAAGCCTATCCCGAGCATCGTTTTATGGCGCGCGTCACACGCATCGGCGATATCGTCGATCCAGCCACTCGTACCGTAAAAGTCAGGTTTCTGGTGTCCAATCCGGACGTGCACTTAAAACCGGAGATGTTTGCCTCGGTGATTCTCTTCCTGGACGAATCCGAGCGAGGGCTGACCGTCCCTGCCAAGGCTGTGTTTACCGAAAGGAGCCGGAATTTTGTGTATGTGCGCATTGCGGACAGAGAATTTGCTCGCAGGCAGGTGGAGGTTCTGGCCGATGGGTCGGGGCGCCTGCGAATCTCGAGCGGTTTGAAGCAGGGAGAAAAGGTGGTCAGCGACGGCGTGCTGCTGCTCCGCCAGCAAGAGGGCAGAGGGGAAAGTTAAATGATCAAAGGATTGGTTTCTTTCACGCTCCATCAGCCCCTGTTCTTGATCATGTTGACAGTGCTGTTTGGCGCGGGCGGCTTTGTCGCCTTCCAGTCTCTTCCTGTCGAAGCCTTTCCCGATGTCACCGACGTTCAGGTTACCGTTATTACGCTTTCCCCCGGGCATGCGCCTGAAGAGGTGGAGAAGCAAGTCACCATCCCGCTTGAAATCGGATTAAGCGGCCTTCCTCATGCTGTCCGAATGTTCTCCCACACCCAGTTTGGTCTCTCCTACATCATCCTCACTTTTGACGATCAGGCGAACGATTACTTCGCACGACAGCAGGTGCTGGAAAGACTGCAAGGGGTTGATCTTCCTGAAGGGGTGCAATCTCAACTCGCCCCTCTTTCGACTGCCATTGGCGAGATCTACCGCTACCGGCTCAAAGGGGACAACTGCAGCCCGACTGACCTCAGATCCATTCAAGATTGGGTGGTGATCCGAAACTTAAAGATGATCCCTGGCCTGGCTGATGTGGTGAGCTTTGGAGGCTTCATCAAGCAATACCAGGTCAATCTCAACATGGCCAAGATGAAGTCTTATAACATTACCCTGCAGCAGGTTTTCACAGCCCTGAAGCTGGGTAATGCGAATGCCGGCGGCAGCTTTCTCGAACAGGGCGAACAGCAGTACCTGATCCGAGGAATCGGTCTGCTGCGGTCCAGCGCTGATATCGATACCGTTGTGGTGACGGAACACAATGGCACTCCTTTGTTAGTCCGCGATATCGCAGATGTCAGTGTGAGTGCCGTCCCACGCCAAGGCATTGTCGGCCAGGACGAGGAAGATGAGATCGTCTCTGGAATCGTGTTAATGCGCAAAGGTGAGAATCCTTCCGAAGTGCTTGCCGCAGTGAAAGAAAAGGTCGAGGTACTGAACCAATCGGTCTTGCCGAAGGGCGTCCAGATCGTCCCTTTCTATGACCGCACCATTCTAATCCACGCGACCCTCAAAACAGTCTTCAAAAACCTGCTGGAAGGCGCGCTGCTGGTCACGGTGGTGCTTTATCTTTTTCTCGGCCATTTGAGATCCGCCGGCATTGTGGCCCTGATCATTCCGCTCTCGCTGCTGGCAACGTTTATTGGCTTGAGGTTGCGGGGCATCCCGGCCAATTTGCTGTCGTTGGGCGCCATGGATTTCGGCATTATTGTGGATGGCGCGGTCATCGTGGTGGAGAACATTTTCCGGCGGCTCTCCGCCCAGCATTCCAATCTCAATCGAGAGTCCCTGCGGGAAACGATCCTTGAAGCCACGGTTCAAGTGGGGCGTCCCACCTTCTTCTCGATGCTCATCATCATCCTGGCCCACCTTCCCATTTTTACCTTGCAGCGCCATGAAGGCCGCATCTTCGCTCCCATGGCCTATACCGTCGTCTCTGCACTGGTTGGCTCGCTTCTGTTCTCACTCACGCTAGTGCCATTGCTTTGCTTTTTCCTGCTACGAAAGGGTGTACCTGAGAAGGAGAATTGGTTGATGAAAATTTGCACGCGCATTTATCGTCCTCTTCTTGAGAAGGCGCTCTGTCACCGAAAAACGGTGCTGGCCGTCGCTCTGGTCGCTTTGGTTGTCAGCCTGTCGCTCGTGCCACGTCTCGGGAGTGAATTTCTGCCGGAACTCAACGAGGGGAGTCTTTGGATCAATATCATGCTGCCCCCAGGGATTTCGGTCAGTGAAACCTCTCGGGAAACAGCCCGCATTCGAGCGCTCCTGCGTCAATTTCCGGAAGTGACTTCCGTCATCTCCAAAGCCGGCCGCCCTGAGGATGGCACCGATCCCAAGATGATTAACATGGCGGAGTTCCTGGTAAATCTCGACCCTGCCTCGCGCAGGCTGCGGGGACTGACCAAAGAGCAGCTCATCGATCAGATGGAACAGGCTCTGGTGGCTATTCCCGGCATCAAACCCAGCTTCTCGCAACCCATTCGCGACAATGTTTTGGAGAGCATCTCGCAAATCGATGGCCAGATTGTCATCAAGGTGTTCGGTGAAGATACGGGGATCCTGCGAGACAAAGCGCAAGAGGTGCTTAACACGGTGTCTTCGGTGCGAGGGGTGGCGCGGGCTTTTGTGGATCGTGCCGGAGAGGTGCCTCAACTGCAGATCGAGATTGATCGTCAGCGGGCGGCTCGTTATGGACTCAGTGTTTCTGCTATCCAGGACGTAATCGAGACGGCGCTGGGCGGCAGAGAGGCCACACAAATCTGGGAGGGCGAGAAGCGCTTTAATGTCGTCGTGCGATTGCGCGAGGAGGAGCGGCGTGATATCGCCACCATCAAGAACATTCTGGTAGACACGCCGGCCGGACCGCGAATCCCCCTGGAAGACGTGGCCACGATCTCCGTGGGGAGCGGCAGTATGAATATTGCCCGTGAGTCAGGCATGCGGGTCGCCGCCATCGGCGTGTTCATTAAAGGCCG
>QHZQ01000174.1 GCA_003224725.1 Acidobacteriota bacterium
CTTGGTGACAATACAACCTCTCAATACCAAGACGCTTCAATAGCTCACGTAGTGCGGCATCAATGCTTGCAGGAAAATCGGCAAACTGAGCTTCCCGGGCGGCAAAATGCTCCACATGGGTAACGCACTGCTGAATGTTTTGCTGCTTCTTCAGTTCCTCCACAATGCGTGGAATGGTCAGAGCATTATTGGTTTGCAGCTTCAGTCGATGTTCTGCCATGTCATTTAGTCCCGTAATTAATGGCGATGGCTCCTCCCAAATAACAGGTGTATCCGGTATCCACGAATCCCATCGCGTCCATTAATGCCTTCACGCCCTGCTGAGCTGGGTAGAGCTTCAGGGATTCAGGAATATAGCGATAGATGTCTGCATTCCCATGCAGGATCCATCCTAAAGCAGAACCCACCACAGTCAGATATTCAAGATAAACGGCCCGGTAAACTCGGTTGGGAGGTTTTCCAAAATCCAACGAGAGAAAGCGCCCGCCCGGTTTGAGTAGCCGGAATATCTCTTCTAGCAATTTAGAAAGGTCCGGGACATTTCGAAGCCCGTAACCTACAGTAATTCGATCGAAGCAGCTCTCAGAGAATGCCAAATGCATAATATCACCTGACTCAAATTCGATCGTTTTGAGACCAAGCTGGCGTTTCTTCTGCCGGGCAATCTCCAGCATTGCAGCGCTAATGTCAACCCCTATAACTCGCCCATGCGTTAATTTCTCCGCCAGCATGAAAGTTATGTCACCGGTGCCACAGGCTAGATCCAGGATCTCATGCTGTGGCTCAATTCTCGCCAGCTCCACCAACTGCCTCTTCCATCTTTTGTCCCGTCCATATGACAGCAAAGAAGTCACCAGATTGTACCGGGGTGCAATGGTTGCAAACATCTGATTGACATAAAGCTGCTTTTTTTCCGTAGACGTAATGTGCTCCTTCATTTCCAGCCTGGCAGATTTAGTCATGGTCCTCCTCTGCTGCTAGGCAGCGATGAGTTCACAAAGCGGTCAACTCCCGAGATTTTTCTCGCGCAGAGACGCAAAGGCACAGAGTTATTCCTCAAGCCGTTAATACCGTTCAGCGTTCATCCGTGTCCAAGAGTTTTCTCTGCGTCTCCGCGTCTCTGCGGTTAGTTTTTGGTTGCGGCCTTCTGCGCCACTGCGTCTCCCCGTCTCGCTATTCAGGTCACTTTTTCTCCCGCAGTTGTTTGATCTTTTCTCTCCACTCTTTCAAACGGTCGCTAATAGCCTTTTCAAATCCATTTCCCGATTCAAGGAATCTGGCAGACAGGTCATATCAGTCAATCTGTTCTCAGAGTCGTGAGCGTATTGGTAACCTTTGCCATAATTCAAGTTCTTCATCAACCGCGTTGGCGCATTTCGGAGGTGCAAGGGGACAGGTTCGGCCACCGTGTTTCTCACATCCTCCAACACTGAGCCATAGCTTTTGTAAAGAGCATTTGACTTAGGGGCGGTCGCCATGTAAACGGCCGCTTCCGCCAGCGCCAACATTCCCTCAGGCTGGCCTACAAAATGAAACGCCTGCATAGCGCTTACCGCCAGGGGAAGCGCCATGGGATCGGCCAGGCCCACGTCTTCACTGGCAAAACGGACTATACGACGGGCGATATAAAGCGGATCTTCCCCGGCCTCCAGCATCCGTCCTAACCAGTAGAGGCTCGCATCCGGATCACTGTTACGCATGGATTTGTGGAGGGCTGAAATCAGGTTGTAGTGTTCTTCCCCAGATTTGTCATAAAGCAACATGCGACGTTGCATGGCATCTTCAATAATCTTTGAAGTAATCACTCTCTTTCCCGTTTCGTCCTTAGGGCTACTTTGAACCGCGATCTCCAGAGTATTGTAGGCCGCACGCGCGTCTCCGTTAGCAAACAAGGCAATTTGTTGGAGGAGTTTTTCCTCAATTTGGACCGACTCTTTGCCCAGTCCATACTCTTTGTCGGCCAGCGCCCGCTCCAACAAAGAGACTACCTCTTCCACCGCCAACGCTTGAAGTACATAAACCTTGGAGCGCGACAGCAACGCCGCATTCACCTCGAAAGAAGGATTTTCAGTGGTCGCTCCAATCAGAACAATATTGCCGGTCTCTACGTGAGGCAAGAAGGCATCCTGCTGTGCTTTATTGAAACGATGGATCTCGTCGATGAACAGAATCGTTTTGCGGCCATAATGACGGGCCTTTTCGGCATCGGCCATGACCGACTTAATTTCCTTGATTCCCGCCAGAACAGCGCTGAAGGAAATAAAATCTGAGCGGGTCATCTTAGCAATAATGTGTGCCAGGGTCGTCTTTCCCGCGCCGGGAGGCCCCCATAAGATAATGGAACGGAGTTGGTCTTGCTCAATGGCAACCCGCAGGGGTTTTCCTGGAGCTAGAAGGTGCTGTTGGCCCACGAAATCTTCCAGGCGTTGTGGGCGCATGCGATCGGCTAAGGGAGTGTTCTTGTCGACTTTTGCTTTCGAATCAGGTTCCAGACCGGAGAAAAGATCCATTGCCATAGTGTATGCGATTGTATGTGAATGAGGGTAGAATCACAATTACGCGTTTTCTATTTAATTGATCTTACCTCCGGGGCTATCATAATGCTAGCATATCCCTAGATTTATCCATGCCGCGTTGCGGGCACCACAGGCGATGAAAATTATTCCCCTCAACAGGGTGGGGTGCAGGGGTGGGTTGCCCGAGCCGGCAGGACCCACCCCGAAGGCTACGCCTTCTGCCCCTCCCAAGAGGGGATTTTCACAGGAGGGTTTATGCCAGGAATATTGGTAAGGAACTTGGACACTGAAATCATTGAGCGTCTGAAAGCACGCGCCCAACAGGGTGGACGATCCCTGCAGGCGGAGGTAAAAATCATATTGGAGCGGAGCGTGAGAGAACCCAGCATGACTGAATTCCGTAAAGCCGCCTCAAGAATTCAAAAGAAACTGGCTCGTCGTCGGCACAGCGATAGCACCACTCTGATCCGGGAAGATCGGGAACGATGACCTGTTATGTCGTCGATGCCAGCGTTGCTGTAAAATGGTTTGTGCCGGAACCTCACACTCAGGCTGCCCTTCGATTTTTGGATGGCGATCACCAATTAATCGCTCCCGATCTACTGGTACCAGAGATCGGGAATACCTTATGGAAGAAAGTCACTCGAAAGGAGGTGCCTTTAAGAGTAGCCAAAGAGATTCTTCAAATGCTTAACACGACTCCAATAGATTTTTACCCCTCAGCCCCACTGCTCGAAACGGCCCTAAACATTTCCATCAAGGAGCGACGCAACATCTATGACAGTCTTTACCTGGCTCTAGCCCTCCTTAGGAAGTGCCGGTTGGTTACGGCCGATGAGAAACTTCTGAATTCCCTTAGAAAGAGTCCCCTGGCAGATCATCTCCTATGGGTTCAAGACTATTAACCGCGGATCGAGGAGCCAGTGCCACGTTGTCGTGCCACCTCGCACAAAATAATAGAAGAGGCAATGGCTACGTTTAACGATTCCACGGTCATCGCGAGGGGAATTTTTACCTTTAGATCGACTTTGTCAAGTATATCGCTGGTCAGGCCCCTTCCTTCGTTACCTATGAATAGGGCAGTCGCCCCCCGGTAATCGACGTCACGAAAGTCCCTATCTCCGTGTGGGCTGGCTGCAATCATCTTAAATCCGTGTTCACGCAGACTTTCAAGCAACCCATTCAGCTTGAATCCGGACAGAATGGGTATCCTGAAAAGGGAGCCCGCGGAAGCTCGAACCGCTTTTGGATTCAGAAAACTGACCGTATTTTGGGTGAGAAGAACGGCGCTCACTCCAAAGGCCTCAGCCGAGCGTACCAGGGTTCCCAGGTTTCCAGGATCTTGCAGTTGGTGGGCAATCAGAACAAGGGGAGAGTCGCGGATAACATCACCTAATTGAAACTGAGGAAGCTTCACCAAGGCCACAATACCTTGCGGAGTCTCGGTATCGGCCAAGATTTTGAAAATCCTATCTGCAACCAGCACCACTTCGGGACTAGACCTTTCCGCCTTTTGCAATATCCCCCGGACGGAGCCTTCCTGAATTTTGCTTTCAGCCACATAAATTTCCTCAACCTCGAGCCGGCTCTTCAAAGCCTCTTGCACCAGTTTGATCCCCTCAATATAAACCCGATGCAATGAGTCTGCGCACCCTCGGCGCATCAGCTCGCGAAGTTTCCGGATTCGAGGATTGGAAGAAGCAGTGATGATCAACGTAGTGCCCCGTTCTGCCCTACACAAAACAATGCGGCGAATTTTCATTAGCCCCGTGCTTCAGCGCGGGGACTCCTTCGATGCCTTGTTCCCCCTTCCACTTTCCAGCCAGCGGCGATGGACCCAGCGCCGCTGGCTGGAAAGTGGGGAGAGCGGGACGCCTCTTCGAACCCCGCGCTGAAGCACGGGGCTAATGAACATACAGCGAAGGAATTTAGTGTTACTTGGTGGCGACGAAGTTCAAACTTTGGTCAAGTTTGTTAACCTGCCGTCCCCTCACCCCCTTCCCCTCTCCCCCGGGGAGAGGGTGGCCGCAGGCCGGGTGAGGGGTCAGCTGCTTTAGGAGACCCGACCCTTGGCGGTAAGAGGTTGCTCGCTACTTCTAGTGTATTGATTTGTGTTGTCTGCCTAGTATGCGCAGACTTCATCTTGTCTCGTGCTCTTACTCGGTTAGTTGGCGGAAAGCCGAGCAAGAGCAGGAGCAAGAGTGCGAGCACGACTGGAAATGAAATACGTCACCGTATTTCTGAAATGGCGGACTTAGTCGCACAAACTTCACTTGGACCTTTTAGGTTCGCACACGAATCTGCAGTGCAGGAGAAGTACAGGCCGGGTCCGTTGACCGTAACCAGTCTTTATGATAACGTTTGCGACCATGCTGACACAGCGGATCAAGATCCACGGTGACTCGACCGATGAAGATGCTTTGGAAATTGCCTCGACGGCCATCCTTAACGGAAGTGTGATTTCTCTTCCCACCGATACCTTTTACGCCTTGGGCGCAGACCCCTTCAACCTGAGGGCCGTGGAGCAGATTTTCCAAATCAAAGGGCGTCAAGGTTGGAAGCCGCTTCTTTTGCTGATCGATTCGGTCGATCAGGCCAAAGCTATCGCCCGTAACATCCCCGATGTTTTCCATGAAATTGCCGAACAATTTTGGCCGGGACCTTTAACGCTCATTCTTCCCGCAGCCAACAATTTGCCCTTCAAGGTTACGGGCGGGACGGGAACGGTCGGAATGCGCATCCCGGATTTAGCCATCACGCGGCAATTAATCAGAGCTATTGATCTGCCTGTCATTGGCACCAGCGCTAATCTCTCGGCTCGCCCGGCCTGCGCCACAGCCGATGAGGTGCTTCAACAACTGGGAGGAAAAATTGAGTTGGTCCTCGACTATGGCCAGTTAAATGGAACTGCGGCTTCCACCATTTTGGACCTCACTGAGGAGCCGGCCCGGCTCATTCGTGAAGGTGCAGTTCCCTCTAAAGAATTGGCTAAATATCTTTCGCCATGAAAGAGCGTGGTAAAAAGTTTATATTTCTCCTGCTTTTTACCTACCTTCCTTTAATTATCCTGGCCTACATCATATTTATCTACGGATTAATCCGACGCTCCGCTAAGCGAGACGATTCCCAGCAAGCCGACATCATCATCGTTTTCGGGGCTGCCCAATACAACGGCCGACCTTCCCCGGTTTTCAAAGCAAGGCTAGACCACACCGCCAACCTTTTCAAGAGCAATTACGCCAAGAAGATCATAACCACGGGCGGCCACGGTTTGGATGCTCGCTTCACTGAAGCGGGAGTCGGCAAAGATTATCTTATGAAGCAAAACATTCCTGCAGACTGTATTCTTACTGAGCCGAGCGGGTCAACCACTCTGGACACCATCGAAAAGTTATTGGAGTATTTGAAGCTGCAAAATCTGAATAAGGTAATCGCCGTCAGCGATGGATTTCATCTTTTTCGAATCAAACAGATTTTTTGTGACAACCGGATTGTCGCTTATGGCTCTCCTGCCAGGCAGAGCCCAATTGAGTCCAATCTCAGATCACGCGTCTCGGCCTCAGTAAGGGAAGTGTTCGTTTATACGGGCTATCTGGTCCAGCGCAAGTTGCATCTTCCATTTCCAGAAACCAAAGATTAAGTACTGTCTGGCGGCGTTGGCTGCTTTGTCGATAGAGATCAACTGGCGTAAACCGTAACTGCGATTTCCCGCTACGGGGGACTGGAGTATGGAATGAACATAACAAGAGGAATTTGGATGAAACGGGTGCTCGTTCCTTTGACTGGATTGGCTATCCTTTTCTCTTCCCGTAACATGCCCGGGTTAGCCCAGCAGGGGGATTCTGTCTACAAGGCTGCGCGATCCGTAAAGGGGCTGAAGTTGAAAATTAGCGCTGACAAAAGATATCTCATCAATCAGAACGGCGAGCCATTCTTTTATCTGGGTGATACGGCCTGGACGTTATTCAAGCGGCTTTACCGTGAAGAAGTGGATGAGTATCTTCAGAACCGAGTCGCCAAGGGATTTACCGTAATCCAGGCGTATGTTCTGAGAGGGTTGGGAGTCAAGAATACCTACGGCGATTTGACCCTGATGGACCGAGATCCCACTAAACCCAATGAAGCTTTCTTTAAGAACGTCGACTACGTTGTCAATAAAGCCAATGATCTTGGACTGGTCATGGGCCTGGTCGTTACCTATGGAGAGCACGTAAGGCAGACCCGAAGTAACGAGCAGGTTTTCAATCCCTCCAATGCCTTTGTCTATGGAAAATTTCTCGGGAGCCGCTACAAGGGAAACTGTGTTATTTGGCTCTTAGGGGGTGACAGAGGTCCGGAACAGGACATGGAAGTCTGGCGGGCTATGGCCAGAGGCTTGAAAGAGGGAAGCCAGGGAACCCAGCTCGTTTCCTATCATGGACACGGTCCGAGACCGGGGTTCACTGGATATTCCTCTTCGTTCTGGTTTCACAATGAAGACTGGCTTGACTTTAATATGATCCAGTCGGGCCATCGCTGGGCCGTTCCGAACTTCGAGTTCGTCACCCATGATTATAATCTGAGGCCCATAAAACCCACGATCGATATGGAAGCCCGGTATGAAAATCATCCTGACGGTCCCAATGCCGTGCGACGGATGGATGCCCACCAGGAGCGGGAAGCCGCCTATTGGGCCCTGCTGGCTGGTGCAGCGGGCCATGGATACGGCAACAATAATATCTGGCAGTTCTATGATGTGAAGAGGATGCCGGCTCCCGATGACCAGTCCTTTCCCTTCGAGGCCCTACGGGGGACCACTCACTGGCGCAAGGCGATGGATTTCGAAGGCGCTTATGACATGGGACTGATTCGTAAGCTCTTTGAGCTACGACCGTGGTATCGCATGCTTCCGGACCCGTCCGTAATTGCTTTAGGACAAGGAGAAGGAGAAGACCATATTCAAGCTGCCAGGTCCGAGGATGGCAGCTTCATCCTAGCCTATTTGCCCTTTGGCCATCGCATCGGGGTTGATATGGACAAACTTTCCGGGAGAAAAGTCAAAGCTCAGTGGTACGATCCGCGCGAGGGGACATGGATCTTGATTGGACAATACTCCAACATCGGAATCCGTGAATTCGTTCCGCCCTCCAACGGAGACAGCAACGATTGGCTATTGGTTCTTGACGACATGGAAAAGCAATATCCGCTCGACTTCCCCAAATAACCAGCACCCAACTCTGATGTGCCACATGAATACTCGTCACTCGCCACTGATCACTCGTCACTGCCTTTATGAACCGTCTTGGGTTGATCCCGCTTCCGGTGGGCTGGTCCGCACAGACCAGGTCGCACATAAAGGAGGTCATTGGGCAATTGTGACTCCTACCTATTCTGTTGACATCGCGCTCCGGATCAAACGCAGTTAAACCCGAATTTCCAGGTTAAATGAGCTTGAGGCGGTAGTCAATCGGCCAAAACCCTCACCGAGAAACTCAATCGCCTTATTACAGCTTGGCTGAAGAATTAACTATGTGTCTTCTGCTATCAAATATAACCCATCCATCGAGAAGGCTTTTGCTTTGGATCGTGATGCTCACGCCGTCTGCCTCTGCTTTACCAGTGCCATCCCAAGAGCCCATCGATGATTCAGGCAAGGGGGTCTTGAGACAGGCCATCAAGCAGTTACTCGATGCCGACCGGGTCAATGAAGCGCAGGACCAAGTGAAAGCAGAGGTGATGGTTCGGGGAGAAACGGCGGAGACGCTTTTTCTGGAGGCTCAGATTCTATTTAAGCAGAAGCAATTCAAGGACTCGATCCAACGCGTACAACGCAGCTTGACCCTCGAACAGCGTGACCCTGAAGCCTATAAACTGCTGGCGTTCAACGCCGTCACCCTGAACCGGATGGATATTGTTGAGCCCGCTTTGAAAGCCGCTCTGCAACTGTCTCCTACCGATTTCATCATTCATTTTCACCTGGGACTCCTCTATTACACAACCAATCGCTTTTCTATGGCAGAAAGCGAGTTCCAAACCGTGACCCGGCTGAATCCAACCTATATGAAGGGGTATGACCTGTTAGGCCTGGCCCAAGAAGAGTTGCAGAATGACAAGGTGGTCATCGAAACC
>QHZQ01000733.1 GCA_003224725.1 Acidobacteriota bacterium
ACAAGGTTTTTCTACGTATACATCCTTGCCCGCCTGGCAGGCCCAAACGGTACCCAGCGCGTGCCAATGATTGGGCGTAGCAAAAGAAACCACATCAATGGACTTGTCTTCCAAGAGCTTTCGCACATCTGTAAAACCCACGGGTTTCTTTGCATTGGCCTTTTCAAATTGATCCAAACGCTTATTCAGTACGTTCTCGTCAACGTCGCACAGGGCGGCTACTTCCACATTCATAGGGTTCAGCTTGGAAAAGCCCTGGATATGTTCCTGGCCTCGCCCGTTCAAACCCACTACTGCCACTCGAATTCGGGCATTGGGTCCATTGGGTACGGCAGCGTAGGTCATAGCTGCAGACCCTGCGGCAAGCGTGGCCGAGGTTTTAAGAAAATGCCTTCGATCGATTCCTTTCATGTTTCCCTCCTTCCAAAATTCTGTTTGTAAGCGTCAGCGACCAGCCGGCAAAAACAAGCTTTCTGTTCCTCAACGCCGCGAATATCTTTGGTCTTGCCCTTCCAATTGGACTGATACGATCATATGCCTTGTATGTCTGCCCAACTCTCGGATCCTGGGCCACCGGGGATGTTCCTGTGGCCATTCCCCTCGGCATAAAGGCGGCCCCATCTTCAGCACACATTCTGTTCCTCAACGCCACGAATATCTTTGGTCAACCAAAGATCGCTGTCCATCTCAAAGCTACTTTTGCTACCTTTATCCTTGCTCTTTTGGTCTTGCTTTTCCAATTGGACTGACACGATCATATGCCTTGTATTGTAACCGTTAATAACCCTGGTTTCACCTGAATCTTTGATAGAGATCTTGGGCTCTAATTTTCAAGTCAGCTTCATTGGGACTTTTCCTGGCATTTTTATTGGGGTTTTTAATCGACTCCATGGCCTTTTCCATTTGTTGGCGTATTTGCTCGAAGGTCAAAACGCATTCGTCAGAATGAGGCATGCGATCGCAATGGACCTTTGCATCATCGTTCTCTTTGAAAACATAACATAGTCCTCCTCGCTCAAGATGGAGTTGCACTCTAACGTAGCCGCCATTCTAAACCTAGACAAATAGCAAGAATTTTACAAAGAATAACGCGTTCCCGCAAGCAAATAGTTTCTCAGGTGGGATGGGGTTGTTTGACAAGTGCAAGGGCCGAGAGGGTATCGCATTATCCTTGAAGCCACTCCTAACTAACCAAGGGCTTCGCCCTGATATCCCCGCACATCGTGCTCGTCGTCGTCCTCAAACTCGTCCTCGAAATCAAAAGCCGAACACGACGACGAGAACGAAAGGTAGAAGAGAAGATCGATGGCTAAGCGTCCGCAACGGCCAAGTGTTTTTTACCGGTGTGAATCCGAAGCTCAATTCTTGATTAGCCCAAGACTGAATCCCAGTAGGCCTCAGACTGCACCGTGCCCTACAGCCTCCCTGTTGCCTTTAGACTGCCATCAGCTTATTCATTCCGGCAAGGGCAGCCACCTTGTAACACTCAGCTAAAGTGGGATAGTTAAAGACGGTGCTGACAAAATAATCAATTTTCCCCTCAAACGCAAGTACCGCCTGTCCTATGTGGACCAGCTCAGACGCGCCTTCTCCAATGATATGCACCCCCAGCAGCTTTCGAGTCTCACGGTGGAATAGTAACTTTAACAGGCCCGTATCGTCCCCCAAGATTTGGCCTCGGGCAATCTCGCGATAGCGCGCGATTCCTAGCTCGTAAGGGATACCGGCATCGGTGAGCTGCTCTTCGTTCTGGCCGACATAGGAGATCTCAGGGATGGTGTAGATTCCGTAAGGGAAAAGCTGCGGCATAGAAACCGCTGGCAAACCAAAAGAGTGGCAGGCGGCCAGTCTTCCTTGTTCCATAGAAACAGAAGCCAAGCTCGGAAAACCGATGACATCGCCCACAGCGTAGATGTTGGGCACGGGAGTCTGGAAGAACTCGTTGACGGCGATACGACCTCGACCGTCGGCCTTGAGGCCCACCGCCTCCATGTTCAAATCCTTGGTATTACCCTGCCTCCCCGCCGCGTAAAGTACGGCCTCCGAGGCCACCTGCTTCTTACTTTTCAAGTTAACGATTACTTTGCCTGAGGGTGCCTTGGTAACACTTTCCATTTCTTCTCCCAAGCGAAAGGTGACGCCGAAGTCGCGCATGTGGTAGCTGAGCGCTTCGATGATCTCGGCGTCCACGAATTCGAGCATGCGATGGCGAAGATCGATCAGGGTAACCTTGATTCCCAGGGCTGCGGCCATGCAGGCATACTCGATACCAACAACGCCGGCGCCGACGATGGTCATTGCTTTTGGAATCGAAGGCAACTTGGGAAACATATCACTGTCGATAATGGTGGACCCGTCAATCGGAACCTGATCGGAGTAAGCAGGCGAGGTCCCTGTCGCGATGATGACGAATTGGGCCTGGCATTCCTCCGTTTCATTGAGTCCCTGCACTCTTACGTGGTGGGGGTCCAGAAAGGAGGCCGAGCCGTTGAGAATCTCGACTCCATTGCGCCGGAGCTGGGCTTAAAGACGTCTATTTCATGTTTGACGACATGATTGACACGAAAGGTGAGATCTTCCATGGTGATTTCCTTCTTGACTGCATAGCTGACGCCGTAGAGTCCACGCTGTCGAAAGCCTGACAGGTAGAGAACTGCTTCGCGCAAGGTTTTGCTGGGAACGGTTCCCGTATTGATACACACTCCGCCGACGCACACCCGCTTCTCCGCCACGGCAACACGCTTTCCCAGTTTTGCCGCCTGGATC
>QHZQ01000180.1 GCA_003224725.1 Acidobacteriota bacterium
TTGAATGGAAGGATTTGATTATGGGTGAACTTCTGAAATAGGTGTGCTTCCAAAGTGATGTGAATAAGTGTAAGAAGCGAAAGGGTGGTGACGTTCCACCCTTCATGTATCAAATATCTCGGCGCAGGCCATGCTTGACTTTTTTTAGCAGATCGTTCCAAAGAAATCAGGCTGAGGTAGTAAGGTTACGGAGTTTCAACAGGAGTATTGAGATGGGAGCGCGTCAGTTATTCATCAAAGCGGGCGGCAACAATTTGCTCGCCTGAGTAGTCCACATGGACGCGCACGACTTTGGCGGTTATGGTATGGAGATGGCCAAAGAGATTACTGGAAGAAATTTTGATGGTCAGATGAGTGTCCACCCAAACTGGATTTTTCAAGTAGAAAGAGATTCCGGTTTCACTAATATCGTGAGTTTCTGTCTGCTCCGTGAACGATTCTCCATTGGCATCAACCCATTTGATAAACAGTTTTGATTTTTCGTTTTCCCGAACTGCACTACTGGCTTTAGACATGATGGCACTTCAAAAAAGGATTGGTGCTTAACGTATCTTTTCGGCGGATCACGGGAGGTTCATTAGATATTTTCTACTGCGAATACACTTCAACTACGTAGAGTTATTCGCATCTCTTTGTTGGAAAAGAAGGAAGACCCCGCGGGGGCGGTGTTTAGGGATGGGTTTTGGAGTTAGGAAGCGGGTTAGTTTGGCTTTTTTTTCAGGCCCCTTTCCTGAAGGTCTTGAATTGCTTGATGTCTTGAACCTTGGTCGGCCTGACTTGTTGAGTCCGCAAGATTTCGCGGGTGCGTTGTCGCGCTTCCGGCGTGAAGGGTCCCGAAGGGCGAGTCAAGGATTCTGGAATTTTGAAAAGGCGCCCGCAGCGTGAACATTCCAACCCTTGCTGGTCGCCAAGAAAACGCAGCATATATTGATGCGTTCCCCGACACACGATCAACGAAAAAATCCAGTTCCACATTGATTGCCTCCAGTTCATTGGTTCGACACCTTATCGGAGGTCAGGAGCTATTGTTTACCTATTTCTCATAGCCATGCCAACCTGTCTCAGAGCAATCTTTTTGGCGCGTGTCTCAAAAGAAAAGAGGGCGGTGATCGCATGCATGTGACATGGAAAAGTCCTACAAAGTTGGCGGTGCGGAACCAAGCACGGCTAACGTCGGATGCCAGGGCGACAGTCGGGATTGCGGCTGAACCTATCGAATACAGTCATGACTCAAGCGACCAGGCTCAGTTTTGTATCAAACCAAATCTGTTCGGGAATACTGAGGAAACACTCAACCAATTGTGGGTCAAACTGAGTGCCGGAACAGCGGATAATCTCTTCACGAGCCTTTTGGTAGCTCAGAGCCTTGCGATAAGGCCGGTCCGAAGTCATGGCGTCGAAAGCATCGACCACGGCGAAGATTCGAGCCCCTAACAAGATTTCTTCGCCGCTCAGACGCTGTGGGTATCCCGTACCATCAAATCTCTCCTGGTGCTGTAGAACCATTCGGGTAGCCTCTTTGAGAAAGTCAATCCCTTTGAGAATCTGGTAGCCAATCTCTGGATGCTTCCGCATTTCCACCCACTCCGCTTCCGTCAGTTTGGCCGGTTTCAAGAGAATGTTATCGGAAATCCCCATCTTGCCGATGTCGTGCAACAACGCGCCGCGCTCGATATGCACCAATTCATCCGAAGGAATGGCCATTTGTCTAGCCAGCAGCAAGGTGTATTCACTGACTCGCTTGGAATGTCGCTGAGTTTCTCGCTCCCGCACGTCCAGGGCATTGCTGAGGGCTTCCAGCGTATGGGAGTAGGCATTGCTGATGCTGTCCAAGGCGGTTCGTAGCTCGGCGGTCTGCTCTTGCACCGTTTGTTCCAGGTGAAGTTGATACTGGCGGTTTTCGAGAACGAGTCGGCGGCGCCCCAGAGCCTTATGGACCTTATTTTTCAGCTCAAGCACATTGAAGGGCTTGGTCACGTAATCATAAGCTCCGGTGGACAGTGCTTGGACGGCCGCATCGAGATCGGCGACCCCCGTGATCACGATCACGGCGATCTCCGGATAATGGCTTGAGACATATTGAAGCAGCTGTAGTCCGTCGAGGCCAGGCATTCTGATGTCAGTTAACACCATCTCATATTTGGTCTCAGTCAGCTTCCGTATCGCTTCTTGAGCATTCTGGGCCGTGTCGCTCTCGAACCCTTCTCCCGCGACCACTTGTCTTAAGACATCACGAATAAAGTGCTCATCATCGACGATCAGCATTCGTTCAGGCCTCGGCTGGACGAATGGATTCGCGCCTACTGGCACATGTGTTTCTAAGCTTTCTGAACTGATCTGCAACATTGCTGCCCCCTTTTTTGCTGGCTTCGAAAGTTCCCCAAACTCTGGTTCTTGAAGCCCCGTACCTGGCTCAAACGACCGGATCGGCATGAGTTCTAAGCACGGCGGCTTCCAAGCGCCAGCCTTTTGTTTTTCTTGTTTTGGAGGCCTTGACGGATTAGTGCTTAGGGCTAGACATGCTGGTCAGAGCGTGGGTTCTACGCACGGAAGCTCACTCCCTGATGACCCGTTTTCAGCCAATTTGTCCTACCCAACAAAACTCACAGAAACTGTGGAAATCCTTGTGCAAGGACCACCTCCCCTTTCCTGAAAACGAGATGGAATAAGGAAAAATAGCAAATTGCACATTAAATGTTCATCCTTACAATTCACTTATATTAATATTTCCTTAATTCTCAAGGTCCCACGAGAAGCGGTCCCTGGGATTCCGCTCTGGGTCGGATTTTTCCACAGATTGAATATTGAATGCTTCTCTAACAAAGGATTTTGCGAAACCCCTCACGGGAATACCCTGCCAAATCTAGCTTTCGGGACGGGTTTTCACTTCTTCAGCCAAGAAGTTTTCGGACGGCTTCCAGGACTTTTTCAGCGCGCAACGGTTTGGGTAGTGTTACATGTGCCCCCAACTTCTCCGCGAGTGGGAGATACTGACCTTCAGCGGTGCCAGACATCGCAATAATCTTCAAATCCGGGCGCTCATTTCTCAAGAATTGAATTGTTTCCAAGCCTTCCTGTTCGGGCATGATCAAGATAATCTTTGGCAGTTGGCGGGTTGATCTGAAAAGCTAGTTGGTTCTCCCACTGTGGCTTCCCGCAGCTAAAGTTATTTTTCCCTGTTAATTATTCGCCCCCATTTCGTACTTTCCACAGTAGGAATTAAAATTCCTTTCGAAAAAGAATCAAGTCGGGCGGGGTCTACCAAAGGACCAAAATTGAAACAAAATCGAAATTGGGAGGTGCCTATGAACAAAAAAATTTCGATACATTGGAGTTTAGTCTTAGTCAGAATGTTGTTGGTCGTTTTGTTGGTCTGCCCGACGACCAGCGGACTCCAGCCGGTATCGGCGCAAGCTAATAATACAACCTATAGCGGTCAAGCGAGCGTGGTGCGAGCTACGGTTCTCGGACTTCCGCCGGTAGTTCTCTCCGATACCGGACCCCTTCCGGAGTCAGGCGGTGCTCGGCAAGCATCTCTGCTTGAGGCGAGCGTACCTGGATTGCTTACTGCCGAAGCTCTTCACGCTTCCACAGTTGGTCAGGGGAACCATAGTCGCTCTGAAGCCTCAGTGGCGAACTTAACCCTGACTGTAGGAGGCAATACCCTAGCTGCCGACTTCCTTATGGCAAGGGCAGAGGCAGTCTGTAGGCCTGGAGGCTGTTTTGTTGGCGGTAGTTCAGAGATAGTCGCTCTTGACATTAACGGACAGCGTGTCGTCATTACAGGACAGCCAAACCAGACGATAACTTTGCCCAATGGCAAGGTCGTCATCAACGAGCAAAAGAGTTCCCAGAGCAATGGGACGTGTGCTATCACGGTCAATGCTCTGCACGTTGTTGTCGATGGAATTGCGGATGTGATTATCTCGTCGACGCATGCTGATATCAACTGTCGTCAGCCAGTGTGCCCAGGCGGAGACTTCGTGACCGGTGGCGGATGGATAACCGGCACACCATCCGGTGCTAAAGGGAACTTCGGCGTAGCAGGTGGAATCAAGAACGGCGCTTTTTGGGGCCATCTGGTCTACATAGATCATGGAAGCGGTATGAAGGTCAGGGGAACTGGTGTTACGACGTATGCTGTCGTCGATGACACGACACGCCATATCGAAGGCACAGCAGAGATCAATGGTCAAGGTGGTTTCACCTATCAAGTTGATGTGGCTGACAGAGGTGAACCCGCTCGCAATGACTCATTTGCGATCCGGTTGTCTAATGGATATACCGCTATGGGCAATTTGGCTGGCGGTAACATCCAAATTCATAAGCCCTGCCGATAATAGGCTGGTGGCTCGGAGGAGGTGGGTTATCGAAACCCACCTCCATAGTTTTATTTCCCCGCCCATATTTAGACAGAAGGCGATGAATTTTTTCCAAGGCGCGGTACACTACCGGATCTAGGTGCAGTGTCTCCATCGCATAGACCACGGCACAGTTATAGCGGACCGGGCATTGCATATAAGAGGCTAACTAACAAATGAATGGCACTCCCGCAGGTCAAGGTTACTTCCAACTCTATTCTCCGCTTTCAGGATAAGCACTTGGCTGAGATCCGCAGCGAAGGCCTAAGGGGCTGCTATCGTGAGGGCCGGGGCTTTCTGGCAAGAAAAAGGAAGGCCGCTTGGGGAGCGGTCTGGTGGACGCGATTTCGGATTAGGAAGCGATGCCCAGCGATTTCGGCGAGGGGTTAGATAGTAGGAATTCAATTAACCAGAGGAGCGGCATTTACACGGAAGGTTCCGTCGCTACCATGATCCTACTGAGCCTAGCTTTTGGCGGGTTCGAACTGTTGATCCATATACAGTACTCCGAGGCAAGGGACTCGCACCCAACCGGTGCAACCTGGATCTCGCGGCTCTTGGGTGACACCGTCACAATTGAGTATCAATCCCAGTGCCAGCTTTTCCTTATGGCTTCATGCTTGAGCATGCTGATGGTTTACATAGTGGCTGTAACCGCCTTTTGGCTACCGCAGATTGCAGCAATCCGGTTGGATCTCCAGCGTATGCAATTCGGGCTGCTGGTTTTCATGGCACTCATTTCGGTACCTGCAATGGTTGCGTTAGCAGGAGCGGTCTACCGGCTGGCAGCGGCCTTCCTAGCCATGCCTGCGGAAACGCGGCTGGTCGACGCAAAAGTCCTGTTGATGTTCACTTTCGGCTGCTTTGCTGTTCTTACATTTGTGGTGTTGCTGGTAGGCTCATGGGCGAATGGCGTATCGAAACAGCCTGCGAATGCATTCTTCATTTACTTCAGGACATTCAGCTTGCGAAGTGGGCTGTGTCCCCTGGTGCCACTCCTTTGCGTCGCCATGGCAGCTTTCCTTTGGGGCCTTTGTATGTTTCGGCGCGTTCGATTGATTGACGGACTCCAACTTCCAAAAGCTCACGAGTCCGAGCCTCACGGCCTCTACTTCCTTGACCTAACCACGGATTCCTTCTGTGGAATCGGGGAGCTGCAGGACAAGGTGACTGGCTTCCTTTATCCTGGCCGGGCTACTCCTGATGTTGCTCGCAGTCACTTCGTATGCTTTTCAACCCAGGGATCAGTTTCTCCTGTTCAACTGGGGAGTGATTCTGTCCTTCGTTGGAGTGGTATTCATCATTTTGCTCCAGATGGAGCGTGATGTGGTCCTGAGTACGCTAAAGAATACAATCCCCGGTCAGGTCACGTGGACAATGAATTTGTTTTTCCGCATCTTGACCTACATCGTGCTGCCCATCTTAGCACTTCTAGGTGCCCAGTTCTCCGACACGCTGGGACAGGCTGTCGCATGGATCGCACAGTTCAAAGCTGGCCACCAGTGAGATCAGTCAGAGGTCGCCGAAGCTCGTCTCGGCTTCGTCTCGGCCTTCCGTACCGACCCATGTAGCATGGCGGAGTTCCCCGACTGCTCTTAGCCAACGCAGGGTTTGGGGTTCCGGCAGCAGACGATGACGATAGCCAGGGAACAATACGGAGAGCCCCGCTCTGCATGTCCCGACGCCGTTCGCCACTCGAACTCATTGGACGTGTAGTCGCTAACCGGAAATTGGTCTCGGTAAACGAGAGTTCCGATAAAAAGCGCTAAAACCACCAAGATGATGACTCGCTCACTGTGCCGTTCCTTCCACGATTTCCTTCCTGCCAGCTTTGGATCGTCTAGTTGTTCGAACACCCTCCTATCCCTTCCAGCCAATTGGCCGAGTTGAAGAACAAGGTTGTAAGGAAAATCCAACCTCCGGAACGCCGGCGCCAGGTTACTGCTTCTCGTAGACCTGCAGCGTCGTGTACTCCCCCTGTGGTCCCTTCACCGTTCCCTTTCGGGTGACCACCTTGCCGTCTTTGGAGACGGTCAGCGTAAAGGTCTCAGTTGTACTCCCGTCAGATGAGGTCGCCGTGCCCTGGATGTTAGAATCATCGACGCGCTTGTAGGTGACGGTGGTCCCTCCCTGAGTTCCGGTCTCTTTGTAGGGCTTGCCGTCGATGGCGCCATCGAATTCAACGTTCATGGGTTGTCCTTCCGCGTTGGTTCCGGTGACGGAGTACTTGAAGGCCGGCTCTTTGTGCACCACTTTGACCATGATGCTTTGGGGTTTGGGCCCTTTGCCGAAATCGGACTTCTCCAGATTCAATTTCCATGTCCCGGAAGTGTTCAGTATCTTGGCGTGCAACGGTGATGTCCAAAGCATCAAAAAAAGTCCCATACAACTAGGGACGAGCGCCTTTATAATAGTCCTCATACATCCTCCTTCTGGATTCTTGTCGATTAAGAAAGATTCGGGAATTGTGTAGAAGTCTAACACAAAAATAGGTACTCCAAAGCGAAAGGTCTGGACATTCTGTAAGGGGCAAAAAAAGGGCCAGCGTTTGCTGGCCTTGAAAGCTACTTGATTCTGACCAAAGTCTCCTTCACGGTCTTCTGATCCCCCATTTACACGGGCAGGTAATCGAATCACGCACACCATTTTCCAGGCCGCTTGAAGGAGCGGGTTTTTCTTGTGGAAGTGGGATGCGAGGGGAATTCTTCATTTTTTGTAAAATATCTGCGCCTCTCATTCGTCTACAAGGATAGATGATGAAGGCACTGAGCATAGAGTGGATGATCGCTAAGCAAGACCAACGCATCTTCGAAACGATCGAGCGGGAGCAGGCCCGGCTTAGGAACTTCATCTGGAAGCGAGTGGCCGACGAAAGTGATGAGGACATTCTCCAGGATGTCTTCTACGAGCTCGTGGAGGCGTACCGGCTGATGAAGCCGATCGAACAGGTTGGCGCTTGGCTATTCCGGGTGGCCCGGAAGGCGTTGAGCGACGGTCCAGTCGGAGTCTCAGAGGATGGTGAGGAGCTGCGGCTGGAAGACCTGCTGCCGTCGCCGGAAGCTGGTCCGGCGGTGGCTTACGTCCGAAGTGTGCTGCTGGAAGAACTCGATGCCGCTTTGGACGAGCTTCCTGAAGAGCAGCGTGAAGTATTCATCGCCCATGAGCTGGAGGGTCGCAGCTTCAAAGAGCTTGCTGCTGAGACCGGCCTGAGTGTGAATACGCTGCTCTCGCGCAAGCACTACGCGGTGCTTCACCTGCGCCAGCGACTCCAGGCCATCTACGACGAGTTTACGAAAGGGTGAGGACCAGAAAAATGAAAAGGAACTGGATGTTAAGAGGAATGAAGGTTGCACTGTTCGTGACGACAGGTACCGCTGTTTTCGGCTTTATGGTCATGAGCCTGTGGAACTGCCTGATGCCGACCCTCTTCGGGTGGCGACTGATCAGCTTCTGGCAAGCTCTGGGACTCTTACTCCTGAGCAAAATCCTCTTTGGCGGATTCCGTGGCCGACCGGTCCAACACCTGCACTGGCGGCGCCGCATGATGGAGCGCTGGGAACAGATGACCCCCGAGGAACGCGAGAAGTTCCGGGCAGGCATGCGAGGTCGCTGCGGCCAATTTGGATCGCGAGCGACGGAGCCGAAGGCCTGACCCTCTCTCATACGAGGGCCAGAGACCTCGTTTGTCCGGACGATGGGCAGCACTCCGTTTTTGTTCCCTGTAATTCGTGGCACTCATCGCTCGACCTCCAAGAACAATTTTCTGTCGGATTCATCCCGCAAATGCCCTGCGATGAATCGGAATCCGTCACAAAAGGTTAGGACAGGAAGGAACGTCAGTGATTGCAGCTTACAAGTTTAGACATCCTGAATTTCGAGAAAGGGTGACCGGCGCCATTTTGGAGATGCTGGCGCATTTGCCCGAAATTGACAGGAACATCTTCATCTGGAAACACTACCGCGGTTACCACGTAAAGCAGATCGCTGAAATCCTAAGATGTAGCCCCCCCGAGATCGAAGCCACGCTCGGTGCGGTCAATTCGATTCTTTATCAAATAACTCGCGCTCAGCTCGCAGAAAATCCGCAGCTGGACACGGAAATAAATCTCCCCAGCCATGGCACGCTACAAGAAGTAGGTGATTGCCGATAAGTCCCGAATGAGAAAAAAAGCCAGCCAGCATTTGCTGGCTCTGAAAAATCATCGAATCTTCACCAAAGTCTCTTTTGGTTTTTCCTTGTTCCCCGTACACACGGGCAAGTAGTCGTAATAGGAACACCATTTGCCGGATCGCTTGTAGAGCGATTCTTGGAAGTCTCCCCGGCCACATATTTTGCTTTGGCGAGGTACTCAGTGAGTTGCTCATCTGTGCGAGCCGTCAGGTGCCACTCAACTTTCGGCTCTTTGGTTTTGACCAGGCCCCGCAGTGACGTTTGCTCCACGCAGGGCACTGCCACCCATTGCCCATGAGTTTGTGGTCCATGAGTCTTTTGTCCTTCCTCTCCGTCATGTATACGGGCTGTATTTTTTCTTATGGGCAGCGCTACCATCACTTCACTACTCCCACCCCTTTGAGGGGAAAAAGTCTTCTCATTCTGGGCTTCATGGGCGGACGGGACGCCTGGAACATCGACAACAATCTTCGTAAGCTCGCCTTGAAATTGCGCTCGATGAACAATCCATTGGTTTATGCGGAAACGTTGGAAAACAAGAAACGAGCGTTGGCAATTGAACTGATCCGGAATGCCTTTGACCGCAATCAGGATGGTCAACTTGATGAGCAGGAACGCGCCTCAGTGCGTTTAATTTTGTACGGTCAGAGCTTCGGTGGGGCTGCCGTAATTAAATTGGCTCGGCAATTAAAGAAGATGAATGTGCCGGTTTTGCTGACAGTTCAGATCGACAGCGTGGGAAGAGGGGATAAGGTAATTCCTCCTAATGTGGCTCGCGCCGCCAATCTTTTTCAAAGGAACGGACGGCTCATTCGAGGCGAGCCCCAAATCGTTCCTGAAGATCCTGTCAAAACGACCATCATCGGCAACTTTGAATTCGACTACACGCACAAGAAGATCGATATCTCACAGGTTCCGTGGCATAGAAGGGTTTTTCGAGTGGCTCATAATCAGATAGAACATGACCCGGAGGTGTGGGCCAAGGTGGAAGAACTCATCCTGGATGCCATAAACAATTCGTAATTGTGGATACCTCGGATTTGTCGCTGAATTCGGCGATGCCTCTAAGAGCTCCCGGTCGAAGCCAAGCTGCTTAACTCAGGCCGAATTGACGCCCGTGAATGGCCAGACAAGATTGACCTCGACGTTTTGAGCCCTCAGTACACGCTCTTCTGCAAACTGGTTTGCGTTGAAGTCAGCCCCAATGAGCGGATGGTGGCGAACTGAAGTTGGCTGTTTTGGAGAAGAGAATTCTTTGGGCGTACGGGAATCAAGAAACACCAGCAATAGGAAACGGAGAACGAAAGATATTGTTGTTATGTTTTGCGGTTTTCCGGTTTCCAAAAGGGCGAGGGGCCGGTGGTACGCGGCTAGCGGTCATCGCCCCGGCCCCTGTGATGGCCCCGGTCATGGTCCCGGTCGCGGTCCCGGTCGCGGTCCCGGTCCCAGCCGTGGTCATGTTCAAGCCGGCCCCGATCGCCGTCCCAGTAACCCGGAAAGAATTGCTCTCCATCGTAATAAGCTGGCACCCATCCAGCCCCCGCGTATGGTAGCCGAGTCCAATAACCTTCATGCCACTTGTACTTGTGCTTGTGATGCTTTCGCACCGGGTACCAATAACCGTCTACCCACACGAACTCGGGATCTGGTCTTGGAGGCAGAACTCGGACCACAAGGGGAGGCGGTGGCGGGCCAATTCTGATTCCAATGGAGATTTGAGCGCCGAATACCGATCCGCTGGCCAGTAGCATCGCGGCAATCAATGTTGTCCTCATGAAGCTCCTCATGTTGTTTTAATCTCCTTTATATTGATCCCCAAAGGACATGTAAAGTACGTCCGCTTTAGGGTCATAACTAACCTTTAGTTCAATTCCCTTTTCAACTAATTCTGTCGTAACTTATCGACTAAATGAGCAGTCTTGATGAATCCGGATTTGGACTCATCATCTACGGCTTGAATCCGTCTGTGGTGAGCTGGAATCGCTCCCTGACGGCCTTTGCCAGCCTCTTCACAAAGCCGAGTGTGGTAAACCACCTACCATCGAAATGTTGTGCGAAAATAGTGTACTATATAGCATGGAGAATGTATAATATGACAATATGAAGGCCAGGAAGAAAAAAGACGCCACCTTTGGCAAATTCCTCCGTTTCCACAGAAGACGAATCGAAATGAGCGCCGAGAAACTGGGATATCTGGCCGGGTTGGATGGACCCCGAATCACCAGGATGGAACATGGTCAACTCTGGGGGCCTCCCCTGCCAGTTATCAGAAAGATGGCCCAGATCCTAGGCTTCAAAAAAAACTCCCAGGAATGGCAGGAGTTCGAACGGCTTGGGGTAGCAAATCGGCTCAAGATGTCCGGTCTTGATGAGAGTTTTCTGTCCAATCGCAAAACTGTAAGAATCCATGGGGGAATAGAGGATATTGTTGAAACTCACCAGCAGGAATACACCCGCATCAAGGAAAATCCTGCCAAGGCCTGGACATTAGAAGAAGCAGCCCGACGGGCAACGCGGAATATCGAATCCGACAAAGCCAGGGTCATGAGTGCGAGGCTCTTAGTCCGTGCTTCCAACAAACGGGAATGGGAATACGATGTCCTCCTGCCATGCCGCAGGTGAAGCAAATGAATGAAACTGATTTAATTGGGCGTGAGCTTATCTTGGAGTTACTCACTGCCTTTGCGGAGCCGATCTTGGAGCGGATGAAGCAAATCAGAATGGACGCTGCAGGAAAGATGCTGGCGTTACGAAAGAAGAAGGGAGCACGAAGCTGAGTGGGAGGCTCCAAGCCGAGTACCTAGTCTTTTTCTCTCTCAGTTATTGCGGAACGGTCCTATCATGGTAGTCCATAAGGCGGGACTGCCAGTTGCAGCGAACAACTAGCAACCCCTGACCATCGCGCCTGATTGGAGGCGAAATGGCTTTTTACATCCTACCATACGCGAACACTGACACACATCCCAAGGACCATTTCCCCAAGACGGTCAAGGTCCGTCCAGATTTCATCGGTATCAACCCAACCAGAAAGGAGCAAGGAAAAATGGCTAGACGAGGAGATGGATTAGTCTTGAGAGGTAAAACCTATTGGCTGGATTTCATCCATATGGGCGAGCGGCATCAAGCCAGGCTTGGACGGAACATCAACAAGACAGTTGCCCGAGAACTTGCTGCAGTGGAACGCGCCAAGATCCTAAGGGGTGAGGCCGGAATCGGCAGGAAGCGGAAGGATATTCTTTTTGACAGGGCTGCTCAAGAATTTCTTTGTTGGGCGAAAGCCAACAAAAGACCGAAGACAGTCAGTTGTTATTCTGAGTTCATAACAGGGCTCGAAAAGAATTTAAAGGGAAACGCCTAAGCGAGATCCATCCCTTTCTGGTCGAGAAACACAAACAAATGCGTCTCCAGCAAGGGGCCAAGATCTCTGCGAATCGGGAGCTGGCGTGTTTGAAGAACATTTTCAATCGATGCATAGAGTGGAAAAAGTACGAGGGTGAAAATCCGGTTCGAGGTATCAGGCCATTTCATGAATCCCTGAATCGGGTCCGCTTTTTGACTCATGAGGAGGAGAAGAAGCTTTTGGTAGCAACCAAAGAGCCATTAAGCACAATCATCTTGCTAGGAATTCACGCGGGGTTGAGAATCAAAGCCGAAGGCTTAACTTTGCTTTGGAGA
>QHZQ01000181.1 GCA_003224725.1 Acidobacteriota bacterium
AGATGATCTCGTTCTCGACTAAGACATCAATTCGGTAGCCACAATCCAAGTGAAGTCCTTTGTATTGGACTGGCAAAGGGTGTTCCAGGGTGAACCCGATGCCGTTCAACTGAGCTCGTGTGCCAGGCGCTGCTGGTACGTCGATTCCAACAAGCCGGGTCCAATGATGCGATGCACCTCGATCGCACAACCAATGACCCGCTTGGAAAGCTCGCTGAATTCTCTTCATGCCCTTCATGCTCTTCATGGTAGACGGGCTCCGACGGTCCCAGATACGCTGACATTTCTGCCGGCACAATTCCAGATTTGCGTGAAAAAGTCATCTTGCTCTTGCTCGATTCGTTACCGCAGGGGCGAGCAAGAGCGCGCAAAATGACATCATCTTATGCCGCTGAATTTTTCTTGAAGCAGGCGGATTTTATCCGCCAACGATAGGACTGGTTGAGGGGAGACCTCGGGCTTCTTCTTCTGCGGAGGTGGGGCGTCTTTCTTAGGTTGCGCTTTAACCTTGACTGTTGAAATTTGACAGGCTGGTCTTTCTTTGCGGCCGCGGCTTCGGCCGGCGCCGTATGCTTTGCTGCCGCCACAGCTTCGGCCGCTTTGACTGGCGTCTGATTGTGGCGGATTGATTTTTGGGCTTTGCCGGGTTTAATTCTTTTCAACTTGGGCAACAGCGCTTTCATGGAAAGCGAAATCCGTTTCATAGCTACATCTACGCCTATCACTTTGACCTTAACCACCTCACCGACATGGACCGCTTCCCGTGGGTCTTTAACAAAACGGTTCGAGAGTTCCGAAACGTGAACCAGTCCATCCTGGTGAACACCGATGTCCACGAAGGCTCCGAAGTTGGTGACATTAGTGACTGTACCTTCCAGCACCATGTCTTCCTTGAGATCCCCGACTTCTTTGACATCCTCGCGAAACGTTGGAACCGCAAACTGGTCGCGGGGATCGCGACCCGGTTTGATTAGCTCCTGCTTGATGTCGTTCAGGGTATAGAGGCCCACCTTCTCGTCACAAAAATGTTTCAAGTCCAGGCTTTCAACTGTCCGCGGGTTTTCGATAAGCTCAGCCGGCATCAGCCCTAAAGATTGGGCCATTCGTTCCACGACAGGGTAAGATTCAGGATGGACAGCCGTCGCGTCGAGTGGGTTTTCCCCTCCTTTGATCCTCAGGAACCCCGCTGCTTGTTCATAGGTTTTATCTCCAAAGCCTGGGACCTGGAAAAGCTGAGGCCGGGAGCTGAATTTCCCATGCTGATGGCGATAAGTGACAATTTCCTTCGCCAATCGTTGATTCACCCCGGAAACGTAACGAAGCAGCTCGAAGGAAGCGGTATTTAAATCGACGCCAACGCGATTGACACAGGACTCCACGGTGGCTTCCAAGCCCTGCTTCAGTCGTTTCTGTTCAACATCGTGCTGGTACTGGCCGACGCCGATAGATTTCGGATGGACCTTCACCAATTCGGCCAGCGGATCTTGTAACCTTCGAGCAATGGAAATGGCCCCTCGGATCGTCAAATCTAAACGGGGAAACTCCTGGCGAGAGCCTTCTGACGCGGAGTACACGGAAGCACCAGACTCATTGACCAGGATTGAAAAGACAGGCCGCCGCTCTCTGACAGAATCCGTTGAAGGCGTGTGTCCTTCTGCTCGGGCAACCGATTCGTCAGCAATCTGAGGGGGTGCACTCGGAGGCTCATAGACTTTCTCAAGTCCAATAGTCTCGGTCAACGCCGCTGAATCTGCAGAGTCGATGGATGGCGTGCCTGGGCTAGCTATCGACTCCGCCACTTCCACAAGAGCTGCCAGGGCGGGGCCGTTTTCTACAGAATTGGCCGTAGCCACGGTTGGGGCCTCATTTGGCACAAGCTTCTGGACGTCGAACGATTCGCCACCCTGATACTTACGCAAGAAGTTCTTTACAAAGGCGTCTGTTTCCCGAGAAGCGGTTCCATTGCCAATGGCGATCGCTTTAATGTTGTGTTGCTGGAGCATACGGTACAAGGTTGATTCAGGCCCCAAGATATCCTTCCTGGGTTCATGAGGATAAATGCTCGCGTGTTCCAGGAATTTCCCGGTTTCGTCAACCACTGCCACCTTGCAGCCGGTGCGAAAGCCGGGATCTATTCCCATGACTCCTATGGGTCCAGCCGGCGCGGCTAACAGTAGATTGGCCAGGTTGGCCTCAAAAACCTTAATGGCTTCAGAATCGGATCTTTCTTTCAACAAAGCTCGAACTTCTGTTTGGATTCCCGGATTCAGCAATCGCTCGTAACTATCTTTGAGAGCGATTTGCAGAAATGGGGCAAAAGAGGCTTGCGAATCTTTGGTGACTTGACCTGAAATAAGACGCAGCGCTTTCTCTCCATCCATTTCTATGGTGAAGGTCAGAACCTGTTCTTTGACGCCGCGACGAATCGCCAGCATACGATGAGAGGGAATCTTGGCGACGGGTTCACGGAAATCGTAATACATATCGTATTTCGTTTTCTGCCCCACTTTGACTTTGGCTACTTTGGAAACGACCACAGCCTCTTGCAACATCATTTGGCGGAGGGTCTTTCGAATCTCCAGACTTTCAGAAATCCACTCCGCTATAATGTGAAGCGCACCCTCCAAGGCTTCCTCTTTCGAAGAGACACCTTTTTCCGAGTTGATAAATGTCTCGGCTAGTTCCTCAACGGATTTTTCGCCGGGCACTTGCTCCCAAATAAACTTAGCCAGAGGCTCCATTCCTCTTTCGATGGCAACGGTAGCTTTGGTCTTTCTTTTTGGTTTGTAGGGGAGATAAAGATCTTCCAGTTCATTTTTTTCGTAACAGGCCAGGATCGTGTTCTTTAAATCTTCGGTGAGCTTCCCCTGTTCTTCGATAGACTTTAATATCGTCATCCGCCTGGCCAGCAATTCTTTGTAGTACTCGTGCCGCTCGGCGATGGTACGAATCTGTACTTCATCCAGATTGCCTGTAACGTCCTTGCGATATCTCGCAATAAAAGGCACCGTGGCCTGGTCTTCTAACAAAACAAGGGTCGCTTCAGTTTGCTTTACATTGACTTTCGCCTCCCTGGAGATTTTCGCCAGGATACCCTGATTTAATTCCATGAACCCATTCCCCCTATGAAAAAGGCCGTATTATAACAGAAAGTGGATAAAACTGAATAATGCTAGCATTCTTTTGGATGAGCCAGACAAAGATCCTGATTGTCGAGGGTGTGCGACAAATCTGTGGGTGTTCCAAGCTGGACAGTGAGACCTAGACAGAAAGCTTCGTAGAGGCAGCATGTCTATAGCAGTAGGGCGCGTAAATGTCCCAAGCTCCGCCAGGAGCGACCTGTCGCCCCGCGGGGACTGAAGACAGACCTGAGAGCCCTGATCTTCTATATGCTCGTGCGCGAAATGCAAAAGCCGAACACAAGGGCGACGACCACGAGAACGACGACGATTCCATAAACAAGAACAAAATTCTCGTTTCGATTCACATACTGCGCTAAAGTGGTGATAGGTGTTTTTTCCTTGGCGATCGAATGGGGGGTCGTTTCCACCCGCTTTTGACAAAGGGGCCAAGAGCAGCTCTTAAGGAGGAAGCATATGAAACGGAGAACGCGCCCCGAAGTGTGGAGGATTTCATTGGTTGCCGGTCTGGTCATGACAACCGGGTATTATCTGACGCCGTTTGCCCAGGGGCAAGGGATGGGGTGTACTGACGCCGCTCTTACGCTGGCAGAGCAACAGCTAACCGATACCATCGCCTACCTGAGCACCTCCCAACATGCTCGAAGCACCGACTCCAATAATTCCAACAAATGGAAATCGGTCAGTGCCAGCGATTGGACCAGTGGTTTTTTCTCCGGGTGGCAGTGGTACATCTACGAGAAGACACTTAATGGTTCCTGGATGACGAGGGCCAAAGCCCAAACTGCTAATCTGCAAAGCCAAGCCACTAACGCCAATAACCACGACATAGGGTGTAAGATCTTCTCGAGCTACGGCAACGGATACCGAATCACGCGAGATCCAGCCTACATGAGTGTCATCCAAACGGCCGCGCAAACCCTGGCGACCCTTTACAGACCGGGAGCCGGCGTCATCGAATCGTGGCCTGGCTATGACAGCAAAATAACCGTGATCGTCGACAACATGATGAATCTGGAACTCCTTTTCTTCGCGGCACAGAACGGAGGCGACCCCAACTGGTACAACATGGCCGTTAGCCACGCCTTAAAGACGATCCAGAATCACGTGCGCGCCGACGGCAGCACTTACCATGTGGTCGACTACAACGATGACGGCACGGTCTACCGGAAATTTACGGTGCAGGGGGCGGGGAACGAGACGACCTGGTCGCGCGGGCAAGCCTGGGGGCTTTATGGGTTCACCATGGCCTATCGGTACACAAAGGATGCGCGCTTTTTGGACGCGGCTCAGCGCCTGGCCAATTATTTCATCAATCATCTTCCGCCCGATTACGTGCCCTATTGGGATTTCTCCATGAGCGGTGCCGAGCCGCGAGACTCTTCATCCGCCGCCATTGCTGCCGCTGGCCTTTTGGAGCTCAGCACGTATGCGCCTTCTCAAACGGACAAAGACCGGTACTACAACGCGGCCCTGAACATTCAAACCTCGCTCTCTTCGACCCTTTACCTGGGAGATCGCCTCGCCACCGACGGCACTGTGCTGCACGGTACTGGAAGCAAGCCGAATGGCACTGAAATCGACGTGTCTTTGATTTACGGTGACTACTATTTTATTCAGGGCTGTTACCGGGCCAAGACCCCGCCCCCCGCACCCACTGGTCTGACAGCCACCCCCCTATCCGCTACCCAGATCAACCTGGCCTGGGACGCTTTGAGCGGGGCCATAAGGTACAGTGTCAAACGGAGCACCACGCCGGGCGGCCCTTATACTATGATCGCACCTCCCCCCGTCCTCACCGTGCATAGTTATACCGACAAGAGTGTGTCAGCGAACACCACTTACTACTATGTCGTTTCCGCCCTGAACGTGGCTGGAGAAGGCCCTTATTCCACTGAAGTATCTGCCACCACACCCTTACCAGACACGACTCCCCCCACGGTGTCGATCACAACGCCTGCCAACGGAGCCACAGTGTCGGGGACTGTCACGGTCTCAGGCACTGCCAGTGACAATGTGGGTGTGGTGGGGGTGCGGTTCAAGCTGGATGGGGCCAACCTCGGCAACGAGGATACCACCGCACCCTATAACGTGAGCTGGAACACCACCACGACCCCCAATGGCTCGCATATTCTGACAGCGGTCGCACGTGATGCGGCCGGTAACAAAACGACTTCCTCAACCATCAGGCTGACTGTTAGCAACAGCACGGGAGGACAGCTTAGCCGTTTCAATCCAGTCGCAGATGCCTATGTACGCGGCGGAACCTACGCCTCTCAGAACTTCGGCACGGCCTTTGTGCTGGAGGAGAAGAACAGCAATCTCGATTCCTATGACCGCCGGACATTTCTGCGCTTCGAGTTGAGTAGCATTACCGGCACCAGCATCAGCCAGGCGACGCTCAAGCTATACGTTACCTCTCTGGTAGACGGGACGGCACCAATTGCCGTCTTTGCGGTTCCTTCAGATAGCTGGACAGAAACTGGCATCACTTGGAACAACCAGCCCGCTTTCGGTTCGCAACTGGTTTCAACGAGCCTGCCAACCACCGGATGGACAAGTTTCAACGTTACCTCCTTCGTCAACTCACAACTAGCCGGTGACAAGAAGGTATCGTTGATGCTGTGGGACTCGACTCAAGCGATGAAGCTGGTCCGGTCTAACAGCCGGGAGAACTCCGTTAACAGGCCCGTTCTGGAAGTGACCCCATAGAGGAGATTGGCTATCAGTGATACTGGCGCTGGAATCCCGGCCGAGGATCTCTCGTCAATATGTGATCGCTTCTACCGACTCGGGATGCTCGTTTTCCTTAGCCCCGTGCTTCAGCGCGGGGTCAGCGGTCTCGCCTACAATTTCTTGGTCCGGGCCCGCCGTACCCATCGGCTGATGGGCACGGCGGGCAGACGAAGGGAAGAACATAACGACAAAGGCCCCCGCGCTGAAGCACGGGGCTAAGGAAAACCTAACAGATCGTTCACGAGCCATCTCCCCAAGCCAACCAGACGGCCCAGTTTAACATTTCACACTCTGCGAACGGGCTACCTTTCCCATGGGATCCGGAGATTGTCTTCATTTACTTTTCAACGAAGAGCGCGCCTCAAGGACCAGCTTGGATGCCTTCTGCGGGGTAGCCGCCAAGGCAGTGAGATGTCCCATCTTGCGGCCTGGTTTGGGTGAAAGCTTGCCGTAAAGGTGGAGTTTGACCTCCGGGAACCTGCACACGGCCGTCCAAATGGGATCACCGTTCTGCCAGAGATCGCCCAGCAAATTGGCCATGGCGGCTGGTCGAAGCAGTTCGGTTGATCCCAGTGACAAACCACAAACAGCCCGAAGCTGTTGCTCGAATTGACTGGTCAGGCATGCGTCGAACGTTAGATGGCCGGAATTGTGAGGTCGGGGCGCCAACTCGTTGATCAGTAGCTTGCCTTCCCGAGTGAAGAAAAATTCGACACACAGCACCCCGACAACATCGAGTTGCTCAAGCACCCCGCGAGTGATTTCGACAGCCTCCCGCTCGACAGCCGGGGGCACGTCGGCAGGAGCTACGGACAAATCAAGAATATGATTTTGATGAGCATTTTGGATGACTCCCCAGTGAGCGAAGGTGCCGTCCAGGCTGCGGGCCCCAATGACCGAGAGCTCGCGGTCGAAGTTAACAAAGCCCTCGAGAATTCTTTCCTGCTGGCCAATGTTTTGCAGAAGAGTCTCGGTTTGATCGGGCGAAGTGATTTTCGTTTGGCCCTTCCCGTCATAACCAAACCCGGCTGTCTTCAAGACGGCCGGGTAACCCAACTCTTTCAGGGCGTAGCGCAGGTCTTCCGCGCCATGAATTGACCGGAAAGGGGGCACGGGGAAGCCATGATGGGCTAGAAAAGTCTTTTCCCTCAGCCGATGCTGGGTAACATGGAGGACGGCGCCGCCCGGCCGGACAGACGCATACTGTGATGCCGCCTCCACCGCTGCCGACGGAACGTTCTCAAATTCGAAAGTGACCACACTGACTGCCCGGGCAAACTGTTTCAAGGCCTCCAAATCTTCGTAAGAGGCCTTGATCTCCACGTCCGCCACTTGTCCGGTAGGGGTGTCGGTCTCGGGAGAAAAAGTGTGGACACGGTAGCCCATTCGCCGCGCCGCGATGGCAAACATGCGGCCGAGTTGACCACTGCCCAGGACACCCACGGTGGCGCCCGGGAGAATCTGTTGATGCGACGAACTCAAACCGGCCTGCACCCTTTCTTATTTTGCAATTTCAAGCGGAAAAACAGGAGGGACCCCGGACGTTTTCACGTCAGCGTCTCTTTCAGCACTTTCTCGGTTTGCTCCCGACGAAACCGACGGAGTTTTTCTCTGAGCTGCGGTCTCGAATTGGCCAGTATGGCAATTGCCAGCAGGGCGGCATTAGTAGCCCCCGACTTGCCAATCGCCAGCGTGCCGACGGGGATGCCTCCCGGCATCTGCACGATCGACAACAAAGAATCCATTCCTTTGAGCGAATGGCTTTCCACGGGTACGCCCAGCACAGGAAGAAGAGTCTGGGCTGCCGCCATCCCAGGCAAATGTGCCGCCCCACCGGCTCCGGCTATGATGACTTCGATTCCCCGAGACTCAGCTTTACCAACGAACTCAGCCAACCATGCGGGTGTGCGATTGGCCGAGACGATGCGACACTCATGCATAACTTCGAACTCAGCCTGCCCATGATGACGGCAACAAGAGGTTTGGGTGGGTCACTCATCGGTTAGAAAAGCCTTCTGTGGACTCAAACAGTCCTACTCTATTACACGCCGACAAAAAGTCAAGCGGTTGCCTGCCGCAGCCCTTTTCTCTATAATGGGGGTGTTTTGGGCTAGAGCAGAGAAGCCTGAGAAGGGTTGTACTCAGGCCATTCATGCCGCGACTTCCGTCTCCGTTTCATGGGGTCAATCTAACGAGGGATTCCAAACAGCCCCCCAAGACAAGTCCAATCGCTAAGAACGTAGCGAGCGACCTCAGACCGCCGAGGATTGCGGCTCTGTTGGCAACTGACCCCTCACCCGGCCTTCGGCCACCCTCTCCCCCGGGGAGAGGGGCTGGGGGTGAGGGGATGGCAGGTTAACAAAATTTGACCAAAGTTTGAACTTGGTAGCCACCAAGTGGAACTAGAGGGATATGGGACAAACCATTGCAGAGAAAATATTTTCCAATCACTGTGGCCGAAAGGTCCATGCAGGGGATTTTGTTCTGGCAGATCTGGACCTGGTGATGGCACACGACACGACCTGCGCTTGGGCGCTGGAGCCGTTTTACCAGATTGCCACCAAGGTCTTCGATCCCAAGAAGATTTTTATTCCATTCGACCACGCTTTCCCCAGTCCCAGTGTGGCGATGTCGAAACTCCAGTCTGAGATTAAGAAATTCGCCGACGAGCAGGGTATCCCGGTGGTTTATGACGGGGTATGTCATCAAGTCATGTCGGAACGCCTTATTAATCCCGGGAACCTGATACTGGGAGCCGATTCCCATAGCCCTACGGGAGGGGGAGTGGGTGCTCTGACCATCGGAGTGGGCTCCACCGACGCTGCCATCGCCATGGCGACCGGCAAGTGCTGGTTTCGAGTCCCGCAGACCATCAAGATAAATATCCGAGGCAAGCTGCCTCATGGTTGTTTTTCCAAAGACGTGGTGCTGACTGTGGCCAAGGAAATGGGGCCCGATGGCGCTAATTATCGCGTTATTGAGTATGATGGGGAGACCGTCGAGCGGTTTAATGTGCCTGCTCGGCTGACATTAACCAACATGAGTGCCGAGATGGGGGCCAAAGCTGCCCTTGTTGCCCCAGACGATCAAACACGGGCTTACCTGAAAGAAAACGATCGGCTCATTGAATTTGAAGCGGTTCGTAGCGATCCAGACGCAAGCTTTGAACAGGTCCTAGATTTTGACATTTCGAACTTAAGACCCATGATCGCTTGTCCCCCCGACATTGATAACGATGTACCCGTGGAACAAGTGCAAGCGGAGAAAATCCCGGTCAATCAAGTGTTTATTGGATCCTGCACCAACTGTCGGATTGAAGACCTGGAAGTGGTTTATGGCATGTGGAAAGGGAAGCGAGTCAAAGAGGGCCTGAGAGCCATTGTCACGCCCGCCTCGCGTAAGGTTTACCTGCAGGCTTTGCAGCGAGGTTACATCGAGGAGTTTATTAACGTTGGAGCAGTCGTTTCAAGCCCAGGCTGCGGACCTTGCCTGGGGAGATCGGGCGGGGTGCTCTACGACGACGAGGTCTGCGTTTCCACCAGCAACCGCAATTTTGAGGGGCGCATGGGAAGTCCCAAGGCCAAAATTTATCTGGCCAGCCCGGCGACGGCGGCCGCGTCAGCGTTGACGGGAATTATTACTGACCCACGAAATTTCATCCGCTGAGCGGAAGGTCCTGCGAGGTGCCTTGGAGTCGGGCATGATTTTTGATGCGTTTAACTTATGAAAGAACGATTAGTCGAATCCAATCCCAACGTCATGATGGGCAAACCGTGCATCGCGGGAACCCGGATTACCGTGGAGCTAATACTTGAAAAGCTATCTGCAGGTGAAAGTATAGAACAAATTCTTGAAGCGCATCCCCGTCTGACTGAGCAGACCATCCGTGCAGCAATCGCTTTTGCTGCCGAAGCGCTTAAAGCAGATGTAGTCTATCCGATCACTGAGGTCAAAGGTTGAATTCCTGGCTGACGAGAGCGTAGATCAGCAAATTGTAAGCCGCCTCAGAAAGGGTGGACACACGGTTTTCGATGTTGCTGAGATGCATCCAGGGATTTCCGATCAGCTTGTTCTCAAGGAAGTAAATGAGAGAGGAATGCTGCTTCTGACGGCAGACAAGGATTTTGGAGAGTTGGTATTTCGCCAGGGGCAACTGACCAGAGGCGTTATCCTAATCAGGCTAGCTGGACTGTCCCAACAGATCAAGGTAGAAACTGTCAGTGCGGCACTCCAGCAACACGGTGGAGAACTGCAAGGCTCTTTCTCGGTAATTAGTCCAGGGGCTGTGCGTATTCGAAAGAGTTTCCTGCTTAGTATCCGAGTTTCCGAGAGTCCATGAACTGGAAATTTGGCGACAACATCAACACTGATTTGATTACCCCGGGTCGTTACAATATCACGACGGACCCCCAGGAACTGGCCAAAGCTTGCTTTATCGAGTACCGCCCTGAGTTTCGTCAGAAAGTTCGGCCGGGTGATTTCGTCGTGGCTGGCGAGAACTTTGGTTGTGGTAGTTCCCGCGAAACTGCAGCCATTGCCTTGAAGTACTCAAATATCACAGCCATTGTCGCCAAGTCTTATGCGCGAATTTTTTTCCGCAACGCCATTAACCTCGGCCTCCTGTGCGTCATTGCCGATACGAGTTCCGTTGAGGAAGCCGATCAATTGGAGTTGGATATCGAGTCGCAAATTCTGCGCAACAAAACCAAAGATCGGGAAATCAAGGTCGAAATCCCAAGCATGATGCTGCGGCTTTACCGCGAAGGTGGAATCATTGCGTATCTCAAGAAAAACGGTTTGTTTGCCCTTGCCAATCTAGAAAAATTCTAATCTGCAAATGGCTTCACCACCAAGACACAAAGGCACCAAGGGTTCCACTGTATGCCTTGGTGTCTTCGTGTCTTTGTGGTTAGCTTTTCTATAAACTCCATGCGTAAGCCCAGAGCAGTTGTGCTGACCATCAGCGATTCTGCTTCGCGCGGCGAACGGGAAGATCTGTCAGGCCCGGCGGCTCGCGACGAGTTGGAAAAGCTGGGTTGCGAGGTCGCATCAATGCACATCGTTCCCGACGAGCTTGAAAGGATTAAGGAGAGCTTAGTTGAATACTCCCGGTCGGACGCTATTGATTTGATCGTAACAACGGGTGGCACCGGACTGTCACCTCGCGATGTTACTCCTGAAGCGACCATTGCGGTAATTGACAAAGAAGTCCCTGGAATGGCCGAGCTGATGCGCCTGGAAGGAATGAAAAGCACTCCCCGAGCTGCACTTTCGCGCGCTCTAGTAGGCGTTCGAAACAGAACTCTCATTATTAACCTGCCCGGCAGTGTTAAAGGCGTCCGAGAATCCTTGGCCGCGATCCATAGGGTCCTTTCTCACGCCCTGGAAGTCATTTCTGGCAATACCGTTCGGTGCGGCGGGTGATAGGTACCGCGCGTAATTCGAGGCGATATCGAGCAAGTGCACCTTGGTTCGGTGCCATCCAACGGGCATTCCCAGCGGGGCTCGCGTTGGCAGGGCATGGTCTAGCTCCTCAGAAATCAAAAGGATAATTGAACTTGATAAACAAGGCCCGGCTCAAGGTGCCCAGACCCCCGGGAGCCGATTCTTCCCGTTCGAATTGAGAGCACCGGGCGCGATGGTAGAACCCCGTTGGTCGTGGTAGCGATGGGAAGGTCTGCTGCGACTGTTCATCGTGAAGGAGAATTGACGAAGCTCATTCTAACCTTTTTCACCACCTCCTCGGCAGCGGCCAAAGCCTGTAGGGCATCGTCGCGAGCAGGCTCAAACCAGTCGTCTGGATACCGTACTTCAATGGAGTAGTTTGACATTTCCGCAATGTGTCGGTGGGTCCATTCTCAAGCAGCAAAGTCTGTCTGGCAGTAACCAAGTCGTGATCCGCTTTCTCCAGCCACAAAAGGGCCAATTCCCCAATTCCCTTGGCTTACCGGGCATAGACAACTCTTCCAGATCGTAATGCTTCGGTGATGACATGGTTTGGCGTGCCGTTCCATTCAGCGATCTCCTGCGGGGTGTAGACCAGGATATCCATTGCGCATGGAGTGGGCCTAAATAACAGTCGAATCGGAGTGGCTCGTTTGTGGCGGGGAAGATCGCCGTCCATGATCACTAGAAGATCCAAGTCACTATCCAGTGTGGCTTGGCCTGACGCGTACGATCCAAACAGAATAATTTGCAGAGGCGAAAAGTGCCGGGCAATTGCACGGACGATAGTGTCTATGGTTTGGGGAGGGATTAGTTCCCCATATGCCTGCTCTATGGTTGTCACTGTTTCCATGGTTTACAGAGAGCCCACGAGATGACCACTAACATTTCCACGAATCGTCAACTTATCTAGAACGGCTAAGTATGGGAGCATATCCTTTATGTTGTCAATAAACCTGCCAAAATACCCTTGGCCAAAGAAATCCCTCTGCCAGCTCAAAGCTCGGACAGGGCAGATTAGCCGGCATCTCGCTGCAAACCCACCGACGAGTGATCCAGAGAATAATTCTCGACTTCATGTCAGCTCCCGCCACACTTTTCCACTGAGTCCAGCTCTTTGTACGCGAACAGTTGGGTTGGCTGATGGCTCAGAAATCAAACAGATAATTAAATTTCACAAACAGCGCCCGGCTGAGCGTGCGGCGTTCGACTTCGTGGGGATCGAGGAAATCCACAGTGGCCACGCGTGAGTTGTAAACGATGAACAGGCCGGTACTGGAAGTTGACAGCAAACCCAGACGGACATTGATGCCAACGTCCTGCGTGCGGCTATTGTATTGGATGAAAGACTGAAAATAGCTCTTCGGCGTAAAGGACCAGTTGAAGCGGTAGCCCAGCAGGTCGGTGTCGAAATTACCTTCGGGCAAATGAATAAAGTTGCGGATGTAGCTGGCGGCAAGGGTGTAGCGGTAGCCACCGATTCGATAACCACCGTTGACGTTGATCGTTCGGATGGTTCCTGCATAAAAGTTACCCACGGCCACGTTGCCACTCGCAAACAGGTTGGCGCTAGGGTCCGACCCAAAGTTGGCGACCATTTCGCTGTAATGGTAGGCACCAGGCCGGATATTGATTCCGGGATATACCTCGAAGGGCTTGTCCAGGCGTTCGAAATTGCGATTCCAAGCGATCCCCAGCGTCGAGCCATTTTGCCAGCGAGTATCCAGATGATAATGTTCGAAGCCGGATTCCTTTCCGCGGGGCTGTCCCTCGGCGGCGATGGTGTACCAGCGGTTCCACTGAAAATGAGGGAAGATAGCCCGCAGACGTTTTCCTTCGGGCGTAAAGGTGCGTCGGTAGCCAAAGGAAGGCTTCCGGAAGCCTACGCGGTTCACGAATCCGACTTCTGGATTGAAATTGCGACCCACTTCCAGATACGACAAGTCAATCCGATGATGCTGGTCGTCGTACCCAAACAGAGTAGAGCCCGCCTGGTTGCTGGAGTTTCGACCTGGGGTGATCGACTTGGCGAAATAATTAAAAAAATTGGCATACTTTCCAAAACCGAAATTTAGATCCGCACCAAGGGTACGATTGAACGGGACCCGATCCAAGCCGAGCCGCGAGGACGTGGATTGACGGCTGACTCCAATGATTCCTACGGAGCTGCGGGTCCCAAATTCCCGGCTCAAGCGGAACACACCAAAATTGTTGGCGGGGGCCACGCCTTTGACTTTCCGGGTCTGCATGTTGAGCAGGCCGAGGTCATATTTGCCGGCTTTGCCTGTCAGACGCAGTCCGGCGTCGATGGGAATTTGTTCTCCCGTCTCATCGATCCCGATACGGCGTGAAAAGAAGATTTCTACTTCGCGCGGAGAGCCAAATTCAAAGGTCCCGGAATTTTCCAGGAAGAAGGGACGCTTTTCAGGGAAGAACAGATCGAACCGTGTGAGATTGATTTGCTCTTCGTCAACTTCTACCTGAGCAAAATCGGTGTTAAAGGTTGCGTCCATGGTCAGGCTGGAGGTGAGGTTATATTTGACATCCAGTCCCCCGGTGTGCTGAGCCCGAGTTGGGTTGTCAGCGAGCATATAGTCCTGTTTGAACCCTCCCAGGACGTAGGGCTGCAACCGCAGGTTGTGATGGCTCTCCAGATCCAGGCCCTCCAGTCTACCGGCCAGTTCGATCTGATAATTGAACTCGAAAGCCCGAGACATGGGCGACCAAAAAGATTGTTCGTTGCGCCGGCGCAAATTACGTCGGAGATTCAGCCCCCATACCTGGTCCGAGCCGGGACGATATCGCAGCGAGCGGAGGGGAATCCTTATTTCGGCTTCCCATCCTCTTGGGGTTATCTGTGCGCGAACCCACCAGACCGCATGACCCTCCACGTTGTGCTCCTCCGCCCCCAGTCCCTCCCGCCCGGGCGGGTGATCCCACTCCGCCTCTTCCTTGTCCCGCTTTGGAAACCTGACCGTCAAACTCAATGCCTGTGGGACTGGTCCCGAAAATAACACTATTTTGTTTGTCATTGAAGGTATCAAGCTGGATTTCTATGGAGTCTGTATCCGTCAGGCTTGCATCTCTGCGGTTTTGCGTCACCACGATGTTTTCGGGGTGGCTGTCGAAACAAATGATCCCGAAGTAGAGATTGTCGTCGTCGAAACCGATCCTCACTTCGGTTTGCTCTGTGGCAGGTAAGCCTTCATTGGGCTGTTGCTGAATAAAATTGGTGGCGGGCTCGATGTCAGCCCAGAACGGCTCATTGACTAAGCCATCGAGATTGGGCGGTGCCGCCAAGCGATAGGCGCGCACGCGGGGTCGTTCACGGGTGTCGATCTCAATGCCATTATGCCCAGGGGTTTTTCCGATGACAGTTGACGTTGCAAGGAAGGCCGTCACCAGCCAGGGAAGAAATAAAAGAAATAGCTTTAGGGGAAGAACAGAAGAGCGAATGTTTGATAATCCTTTGATTTCACATCGAGCAGCAAATCGCCAAGATAGCAAGCTCTGCGGTTGATTTCAATTCGAATCAAATCGTAGGGGTCAGACGTTGGCTACTGGAGAACCCGTTCCCTTACTGTCGCGGTACTGACAAAGCAGTGTGGCGCGACGCGCCGTACTGCAGGCGTAGCTGGCTCCTTCCCCTCGGCCAGAGGAGATTAGAGCAGATTAGAGGAGAAGGGACAGGTCATTCAATCAAGTAGAGCTTAATGGGATTACACCACCAAGCCGCCATCCACGTTTATGACAGCGCCGTTGATAAAATCCGCTTCATCGGAGGCCAGGAAAAGATAGGCGTTAGCCACGTCTCTAGGCGTTCCCATCCGTCCCAGAGGTGTTCTCCCGGTCATCATCGTTTTCACTTTTTCAGGGACTTTCCGGGTCATCTCGGTTTGAATGAATCCCGGCGCTACCGCGTTGACGCAAATTCCTTTACGACCCAGTTCACGGGCCCACACCCGAGTCATGCCGATGACCCCTGACTTGGCGGCCGAATAGTTGGTTTGACCGAAATTGCCGTACAGACCTGACACTGAGGCGGCATTCACAATTTTTCCCCGTCCCTGTTCGACCATTATCGCAGCGACAGCCTGAGTACAGTTAAAAATTCCCTTGAGGTTGACATCAACGACTCGATCCCACTGGTCTTCCGTCATCTTGAGCAATTGGGCATCCGCCGTGACTCCTGCGTTGTTGATGAGGATATCGATCCGCCCAAACTCCTGCGCCACTTTCTGAGCCAGCAATCCAGCCGCAGTTCGATCAGTAACGTCCAATTTCGCAAAGAAGCTGGCGGATGAAATTCTCTTGACTTCGGCTTCTGCTAAATGATGACCTGCACTTTCGTCGATGTCACAGAGAACTACGCGGGCGCCTTCCTCGGCAAAACGAATGGCCGTTGCCAGGCCAATGCCGCGAGCTGCTCCAGTAATGATCGCCACTTTGTCGCGAAGTCTCATGAGTGTGAGGGAATAATCTTCAGGGAATTACGTCAAGCCGCCCTATTCCCTTGGCTCGATAGATACTGAAATGCTTGCGATTGAGCGTGAAAATGCGGCCAATTCTTTCCCGCTCAGCAAGACATATTAGGCCCGCGTCTGCCAAATCCATAGGCTGGTCCCGATATTTCCGCATCAAGAATCGCATTCTGACGCAGTCTTTTTGTTCCAAGGGCATTATCAACAACGCTTCTGATTCTACCTGTTGCCAAAGGGCGTCCTGAGCTAAATGGGAAGTACCTAAGAGGTACATCGCTTCAGTAAAAGCCGGCCAAATCGTCAGCAGTGGTCTTTGAAGTTTTTGGGCGGCAAGACGGCAAGCCTCATGATGAGAGTCTCCCCGATTTAGTAAAGCGACGAGTGGTCCCGCGTCAACGAGCCCGACGTCCACGATGTTTTTCCTCGACTATTTTACGAAATCGCTCGCCAGTATTTTCTGAGAGCGTAGGATCATTGAGTTCGACGCATCCAATCAAATGCGAGATCCTGTCATAAAATGACTCTTTTCGGGATTCACCCGTCAATTTTGGAGCGAGACTGTTTATTGCCTCTCGGACGAGAGCAGACTTGCTTTGCCCTCGTTTCTTGGCCAAACGCTCGAGAAGGTTCTCTGTCTGTGCATCCAGCCTCACCGTAATGGTCATTAGAATTCACCCCTCTCTAGATGTAATACACGAGTGTAATACATCCCCTTGAAGGGCGCAACGGCTAGAGCACGTTACAGAACTCCCCCATGTCACATGAGCTTTCTATTCACGCCTGGATCACTTGCGAGTGGGCCCGAAATGGAGCCGCTACATGGCTCCATTTCGGGGACGAAGCTTCAAACTTTTTCTGGGATTTCGTAGGGAGGTCGATATTCGCGGGCTAACAAACGGTTCGCTTCTGGATCGTCGGAAAATTTTTCAGTCACGGGATCAAACACGAGAGAGCGACCCAAACGATAAGAAGTATTAGCCAGGTGTGCCAGCGCTGAGGAAATGTGTCCAATTTCGATCTCTGCATTAAGGGTTTCCGGCTTACGATTGCGCACGGCCTGGATAAAATTGGCAAAGTGATCTCCTTCCTGCCTGGCGATTGGGCCCGGTTCCTTCTTCTTCCCCAGAAAAGTGCGATACATCCCATAGCTGGGGATTTCCATGTAGCCTTCCGAACCGAGGAAGAGAACCCCTACGGCGTTGGAATCTCCCTTGTCTTTGCCGATACCTCCTTCCGGGTTGGTGATCCAGTGGCGAACTTCAAAGGTCAAGAGCTTCTTTTCCGCTGGATACTCAAAGGCGCAAACCTGGGTGTTAGGGGTTTCCTGATCGTCATCGAACATATAGTGTCCACCCATCGAATGCACTTTATGAGGCAAACCGACCCCGAGGCCCCAGCGGGCCACATCCAGTTGATGAACGCCTTGGTTGCCGATGTCGCCACAACCATAAGCCCACTGCCAGTGCCAGTTGTAATGAAAACGATTC
>QHZQ01000182.1 GCA_003224725.1 Acidobacteriota bacterium
TGATCCGCAATCCGAAATCCACAATCCGCAATCAAGATGGCCTCAGTACTTCGGTCCGAACGGTGACCTCTTCGATACGTTGCCAGTTGGGTTGGAAGCCGAGGCCCACTTCGTCCAGCAGGTGGATTCTTCCCTGCGAGTCGACCTCGACCTCGGGATCGATGAGATCGCGCTTGAAATAGCGCTTGCTGGCAGACACATCGCCAGGCAAAACGAAATTTTCCAGACTGGACAGGGCGATGTTCTGAGCGCGTCCAATCCCGGATTCCAACATGCCCCCGCACCACACAGGGATGGCGTGAGACTGGCAGACATCGTGGACTCTTCTGGCTTCTGTGTGCCCTCCCACCCGACCCAGCTTAATGTTGATGATTTTGCAGGCTCCGGCCTCTATGGCTTTGCGGGCGTCCTCGGCGTCGAGAATAGATTCATCATGATCGAGAATGTCGTTCCAAGCCAGGGGTTGCTCAATCATGAGCAGGTTGAATTCGTCCAGTCTCCGAAACAGATCCAGATGGTCGAGCGTATAAGCGGAATTGGCGTCGCACATCAACGCAATTTCGGGGAATTGCTTTCGAATTTCCTTGACGATTTCCAGGTCCCAACCGGGCTTGATTTTAATTTTTATGCGCTGGTAGCCTGCCTTGAGTTCCTTTTCAATTTTCTGCAGCAGTTCTGTCACGCTGTCTTGAATTCCGATGGATACGCCACAGTTAATAGACTTTTGCTTTCCGCCCAGCATTTGATAAAGCGGTCGCTGCCGTTGCCGGGCGAATAGGTCCCAGAATGCGGTCTCCACGGCCGCTTTGGCCATATTGTGACCGCGGATTGGCTTCAAAAGAGGAGCAACCTCTTCAGGTTTATCAAGCCGAGCTTGAAAGATTCGAGGGATGACGAAATCTTTAAGAATATGCCAGGCAGCGCCCGTCGATTCATGATTGTAGTAAGGAGCTTCCGGAGAGGTGGCTTCACCATAGCCGACAATCCCTTCACCAAAGACCCGCACCAGAATGATGCGCCGCAAAGTGGTTCGCCCAAAGCTGGTTTCAAAAAAAGAGATGAGCGGCATGTGGATTTCGCGAAGTTCGATTTGGTCGAGTTTCCAAGCCATGTGACGGTTAGCTTAGATGGCTTTACCACTAAAGGTGAAACGTGACACGTGAACATCTAAGGTGCTGATTAGGCGAAGGGGACTCTTTGAAGCAGAGTTTCCAATTCCTGCTCGGCAACGATGGCATCGCACAAGTCAGGTCTGTAAAAGGTACTATCTTCACGCACCCCATGACCACGCTGCTGTGGGACCATGGTAAGCAGCAAGCGAATGACTTGTGTAAGCAGACGCAGACACAGACGATGACTGGTGACCTCTTCGCGAAGAACATGTCGCCCTTTGTAATACCAGTCGCGACTCTCTCGGCCAGAACCAAGGGCGTATTCGTAAAACCGCGCGCGGTCTTTACCTGTGTTACGGGAATAGCCTTCGGCCAAGTTGGCACTTATGGAACCAATCGCCCGATAAAGCTGATCAGATAAATCGAGTGTGCGTTTATCAGAAATTAGCTTTGTAACATCATACCAACCCAGATCTGCCAGAAACAAAGCGAGTCGATACGCTTCCATCTTCCACAATGTATCGTCAGTAATCGTGTGGGGAACTGATCTTTTCCATTCCTCGTAGTTCACTCGTCCTTCTCCTTAAATCTTACGTATCACGTTTTACGCATTACGTTTCACGGATTTTAAAGCCTCAGAACCAACTGAGTGAGCAGGGCGGCACGGGGGGCCAGACTGGCAATCAGGACATGTTCGTGCAACGCGTGAGGACCGGCTCCGTCTGGGCCCAGGCCGTCCAACGTGGGAATTCCTAGTGCCGCCGTAAAACAGCCATCACTGGCTCCGCCGGTCGATCCTTCTTTTAAATCAATCCCAAGTTCGGCTGCCAAGCTCCGGGCGCGATGGAAGAATTGGACGATCTGGTCCGTTCGCTCCAGAGGTGGGCGATTGATCCCACCAGTGATTTCTAGATGTGCGCCCTCGAGCTTCGGCTTCAGCTGCAAAATATGTTTTGCCAGCCTCTCGCCTTCGGCCACTGACGAGATTCTCAGATCCACTTCGATTTTGGCATGATCAGCGATCACATTGGAGCGTAATCCGCCTTCAACAGTCCCGACGTTGATGGTCGTCCCTTTTTGGAAGTCGTTCAGCTTGTAAAGGTCGAGGACCTGATGAGCAATTTCCCGGATGGCGCTGACACCTTTGTGGTAGTCCACTCCGGAATGAACCGCCACCCCCTGAGCCGAGATGACGAATCTTCCTACCCCTTTGCGGCATGTCTTTAGGGCTCCGCCCGGCAGGCAAGGCTCAAGAACCAAAACGGCTTCACTCTGGCGAGCCTCGCTCTCAATCAACGCTCGCGATGTCTGGCTTCCAACTTCTTCATCCGAATCAATCAATATGGTGACGGGACGAGTCAAGTGGGGTTTCTGCTGAGAGAGATAGGATGCCAGGGCCAGCATTAAGGTGAGTCCACCTCTCATATCGAAAGCGCCGGGGCCCAACATCTTGCCGTCTTCCACTCGAGCGGGGCGCCGCCGCGACTCGCCCACTTCCCAGACGGTATCCATGTGACCCAGGATTAGAATCTGTTTCTTCTCTTGAGACTCCGGCACGAAGCGGACGATTAAGTGACTTCCCACTTCTCGATTCTCGACCAACTGAGTTCTTGCGCCGCATTCCTGAAACTGCCTGGCGAGACGCTGGCCCAGCGCATCCAGAGCCGGCTTTTGGTTTGATGGAGTATCCAGATTAATCAGGGCCGCGAGCCACTGAAGCATTTGAGGCTCAAGCCTTTTAAAGAATGGGAGTAGCTCGGTTGTTTCTTGAATTATATCCATGGAAGTAAGTTTAACACTTGGCGTGGTGCGAAGGGAGGGTAGGCTGTTTGAATTTATTCCCTCGCCCATCGCGGTAGAAAGTGCCCAAAGGCCAGGTGACTGGGAGTGGGTCATTGGTCCACTTTGTCAATGTGGGTCTGCCCAAGGCGCTCATCACTAAGTCCACCGATTCAAAAATACAGTGCCTTTTAAAATCTGTTTTTCATTAGCCCCGTGCTGAAGCGCGGGGCTAATGAAAAAAACGAGCATGACCTCAAAGCGTTCGGGGAAGCGGGAGTCAGGCAACTATGTTAGCGTAATTGCCAGGACGCATAAAATACCATAACTGAAAACCCAACCGTTTGAAAATCTTCCGCGGCTTTCCTTCTGTGCTATAGTTCTTGCCGATGTCCCTCATGGGCACCATGGGCACCATGGAATGGCGGAAAATTGGTTCTGCAATTGAAGTTCGACCGGTCTCGAAAGTGGCCTTTTCTTCTAACATTCCTATTCCTGCGATTAATGGCCTTTACCCCTTGCATGCTTTCTCAAACGAAATCCAAGCCAGTTAAGCCCGCAGCCGTTCAGTCTGCCTGGGTGAAAAAAACTTTGAAGCAACTTTCACTCGAAGAGAAGGTTGGACAACTCATCATGCCGGCTTTTCGCGGTATCTATCTCAACTCCAATACTGCCGAGTTCAAGGAAATAAAGCGCCAGATTCAAAAAATTCATGTGGGGGGGTTTATCCTTTTTGCCGGAGACGTTTACGAGTCGGCGATTTTGATTGATAAAATGCAAGCCTTGTCAAAGTTGCCTCTCCTCATTGCCTCCGATTTCGAAAGGGGGGCTAATTTTCGCATTCGCAGCACGGTGTCTTTCCCCTGGAATATGGCTATTGGCGCAACCGGGTCTGAACATTGGGCTGAGGTTGAAGGCAAGATTACGGCGCAAGAGGCCCGGGCCATGGGTGTAAATTGGATTTTTGCTCCGGTGCTGGATGTGAATAATAATCCCTCCAATCCGGTCATCAATATTCGCTCCTTTGGGGAAGATGCGGAATTGGTGGCACGACTGGGTGGCGCCTTTGTTCGTGGGGCTCAGCAGGCTGGCGTCCTGGCCACTGGCAAGCATTTTCCAGGGCATGGAGATACAGGAGTTGACTCGCATCTGGAACTCCCCCTCATTACAGCGGACCGCCAGCGTCTGGAAAAACTGGAATTCGTTCCATTCAAGAAGGCAATAGATAACGGTGTTTGGGCCATCATGACGGCCCATTTGGCCGTTCCTGCGTTGGAGAGTGATCCCAATATTCCTGCAACTTTGTCGCGCAAGGTTCTTCAAGTGGTCCTCCAGCAGGAATTGGAGTTTTCGAATCTCGTCGTAACGGACTCGTTGAAAATGGCTGGACTGGCTAATGGATTTTGGATCGGAGACGCTGTGGTGCGGGCTGTGAAAGCAGGTGTGGATGTGCTCTTAGATCCGCCCAATGCCGATGTTGTGTATCAGGCTTTGTTAGAAGCAACTCGTCGAGGTGACATCCCTGAGGAGCGGCTGAATCAGTCGGTCGAGAAAATCTTGCATGCCAAGGCCTGGCTGGGTTTGCCCAAAAGCCCGCGAGTCAATCTGGAAGCTGTCAGCAAGGTGATTGACGATCCGGAACTGCAAGAGCAAGCTCAGCAAATGGCTGATGCCTCGATGACATTAGTTCGCGACTCACGAAATTTTCTGCCTGTCGATGTTCGTAGCATCCGCTCCGCACTGGCTGTCTTGGTTTTGGGCCGTGATCAACAGGAAGAAACCACCCTATTTGAAGAGGAATTCCGGCGACGTCTGCAGCAACTAACGATCCATAGAATCTCCACGGCTTCCAGCGATAGCCAACTGGCTGAAGTTTTGAAAGAAGCCGAGACTGCTGACCTGGTCATCTGTGCAACCTTTGCTCGTCTGGTCACAGGAACAGGCACGGTCGGCCTACCAGAAAAACTGGCTCACTGCGTAAACCAACTGGCGGCATTAGAAAAGCCAGTATTGGTTATCGCCTTTGGCAATCCTTATATCATTCAGCAATTTTCTCAAGCAGGCACTTATCTGTGTACTTTCAGCAATGCGGACGTTTCCCAGACCGCCGCCGTCAAAGCAATCTTTGGCGAAATTCCGGTCGCTGGCCAACTTCCAGCAACCTTACCGGGAATTGCAAAAATCTATAGCGGAATACAGCGTCCCAAGCTCAACATGAAGCTTGCAGCTGATTTACCCAGAGAGCTTCAGCCCATTCGAGACCGCTTAAGCACTTTAGAAAGCCTGTTAGAAAGACATATCCGCGAGCGAGCCTTTCCAGGTGCCTCGGTTGCCATCGGCTATCGAGGCCATTTGATTTACCAGCAAGCTTTCGGCAGATTTGATTACTCTGCCGGAGGGACTCCGGTGACCCCAGAGACCATTTACGATTTGGCTTCATTAACCAAAGTGGTTAGTGCTACGACCCTGGCAATGCAGCTTTTCGAAACGGGTCAGCTTAGATTGGAGTTCCCTGTCAGCCGTTTCTATCCGTCGTTTACAGATGGCGGCAGAGAGAAAATCACCATCCAACATCTGCTAACTCATTCTTCGGGCTTGCCTGCCCATTTGCCTTTCTACAGGGACACCCGTGGGAAAAGTGAATTCGTAAGGAAAATCCTTCAAACTCCACTGGAATATGAGCCGGGGACGAAGGCAGTTTACAGCGATCTAGGCATTATTCTTTTGGGGAGTATCTTGGAGAGAATGACTGCCAGACCTCAAGATGAATTAGCGCGCAGGCGCATCTTTGCACCCTTGGGAATGACTCATACTCTTTTTAAACCGGAGCCAAGCTTGAAATCAAAAATTGCACCCACAGAGAATGATCCGTGGCGAGGTCGTCTAGTCCAGGGCGAGGTTCACGATAACAATGCCTTTGCCATGGGAGGTGTTTCAGCCCATGCGGGGCTATTTAGTACTTCTGGCGACCTGTCCATTTTTTGTCAAATGCTTGTCAATGGTGGAGTCTATGATCACCATCGAATTGTAAAACGGGGCACTCTCGAAAAATTTGTTGCCCCACAGAACTTGCCGCCGGGCAGCAGTCGAGCGCTTGGATGGGACACACCCTCAGGTGAAAGTTCTGCAGGAAGTTTACTTTCCCCAAAATCCTTTGGGCATACTGGATTCACTGGAACTTCGATCTGGGTGGATCCAACGCGCCAATTGTTTATCATCTTATTGTCCAATCGCGTTTACCCGACGCACGACAACAATGCCATTCGGGAGGTTCGACGAGAAGTGGCAGACGCAGTGGTGAGAGCCATTGAAGGGACTAAATAGTTCGATGTCTTTAATGCTCAAAGAAATCGAGCAGCAGCCAGAGGTGCTGGCTCGAACTCTAAAAGAAGAGACCGCCAGGATTTTGAAGTTTGGAAAATTTCTCTCTTCCCGGGAGATTCACCTCATCATGTTGGTGGCCCGAGGCTCTTCGGATAATGCAGCCCTCTTTGGCAGATACTTGCTCGAAATCACCGGTGGAATTCCGGTATCGCTAGCAGCATCCTCTGTCCACACCCTTTACCGCTCCAGGCTGCGCATGAATCATACGCTCGTGGTAGGAGTCTCCCAATCCGGCGAGGGGATGGATATTAACTGGGTGCTGCAAAACTCCAAGAAGCAGGGTGCCTATACCATCGGGATTACTAATGAAGCGCGCTCCTCCATGTCTAGACTGGTGGACGAAGTCTTCCTCATTCGAGCCGGTAAGGAGAGGAGCGTGGCGGCCACCAAGACCTACACCCACTGCAAGGGGGCAAAGGTCTGGAAAAACTGCAGCGGATCCCGGAACTGGCGGCGGATTCCCTTCGACTGAAGACTCAGATCGGTTCGATGGTGGAGCGCTATCGCTTCATGAATCACTGCATCGTAGTGGGCCGAGGGCTCAATTATGCCAATGCCTATGAATTAGCCATCAAGTTGATGGAGACTTGCTACATTGTTTGCGAGCGGTTTTCCTCAGCAGATTTCTTGCATGGTCCTGTAGCCATGGTCGAACAGGATTTTCCCGTCATTCTTTTCGCTCCGCCCGGAAAAACCTTGCAAGATATCCTCAAATTGGCTCGACAATTGAAGGAGCTGAAAGCTGAAACGATCGTCATTTCCAGTGAGCCCTCTATTCTCAAGTGGGCAACCCGGGTTGTGAAGATGGGTCGTAGAATTGAGGATTTCCTTTCTCCCATTCCTTATATTATTCCTGGGCAGATTTTTGCAGCGATGCTGGCGGAGGTAAAAGGACTGAGCCCAGACAAGCCGAGGTCGTTAAAAAAGGTGACTGAAACGTTGTGAAATGAATTGAAACGTGATGCGTGAAACGTGAGACCTGAAACGTGAAGGCAAAACCCCCCATCCCTCACGTATCACGTATCACGTTTCACCTCTCACGGTTCACGCATAACCAGGCTTGAGGCGCTAATGGATCTTCTCCTGAATAACTTGCTCACTGAAGAACGTAACCCGGCCTCGATGGATATCGACCTATTATCCACGGAGGGTATTTTGCGAGTTATCAATCAGGAAGATCAGAAAGTTCCTCTGGCCGTGGCGCAAGAGGTTCCTCAAATAGCCAAAGCCGCCGATTTAGTGGCGGAAGCATTCAGGAATGGTGGACGTCTCATCTACGTAGGAGCCGGTACCAGTGGGCGCTTGGGAGTGCTGGATGCCAGCGAATGCCCGCCCACCTATAATGTAAGTCCCAAACTGGTTCAGGGCGTTATGGCGGGGGGACTGAAAGCCACCTACCAGTCGATTGAAGCTATGGAAGACGACGAAGCGGCCGGAGCCACGGCCATGAAGAGAAAGAGGCTAAGCCCTAAGGACGTGGTGGCCGGAATTGCCGCCAGCGGAAGAACTCCGTTTACCATTGGAGCGATGAGGTACGGCAGGTCCATTGGTGCCAGAGTCCTCAGCATTACCTGCAATCCCACGTCTAAAATGGCTGAGATGGCTGATGTTTCGATTGCCCCAATGGTTGGGCCTGAAGTGATCACTGGTTCCACTCGCATGAAGGCAGGAACGGCTGAAAAACTAGTTCTAAACATGATCACCACTTCGGCTATGATTAAACTGGGCCACGTATACAGCAATTTGATGATCCAGGTGCAGATGAAGAATGCCAAATTGCGAGAACGTGGGCGGAGAATTATCATGGCTGCCTCTGGGGTTGATTACCACACGGCGGATCAAACTCTGAGGCAAGCTAAGGGAGATATTAAAGTGGCAATTGTGATGTTGCAACAGAGTGTATCTCGCGAGATCGCTCTGGGGCGATTGAAAAAAGCCCATATGAACCTTAGAGAGGTTCTGCAATCGCAGAGCGGCTGATGGGAAAATGCCCTAAGAAGGGAAGGTGTGAAGCAATTAGCTGGAGCGGACTCTGAAGTGCCCCCCTCACCCCTGAAGGCCTGTCAAGCCTTCATCCTCTTCCCCCGATGGGGGCGAGGGGAGGTGTGAAAATATTGGGAGGGCGAGCCTCCTGGCGAGGCCATCGCCCTGGCAGGTTCTTACCCCATTAGGCTCGGCGGGAGCCTCGCCCTCCCGATCTCGGGGTTTTGAATTTTTTCATGCCTTCTGCGTGGCCGAAGGCCGGGTCGGGGAGTGCATGGGAATTTTCTCACAGCTTCAGGGTGCGATTGTTATCCACCGAACTCGCTCATGAATCGATTTGCCATCCTTGCAAAAAAGATCGTCACCCCGGAGACCATCATTCCAGCGGGCGTTGTGCTGGTGGAAGACACGAGAATCCTCCAAGTCGGGCCTCGCAACCAGGTGAGGTTTGAGGAGAGAGAGTTTGCCGTCTTGCACGCTGAGCAACAGACTTTAGTTCCTGGCTTCATTGATGTTCATATCCACGGAGGTGGTGGAAGAGACGTCATGGAAGGAACTCGAGAGGCCGTCGAAGTAATTTCTGGAATCTTAGCCAAACACGGAACGACCTCCTATCTGGCGACCACAATGACAGCCTCGCCCATCGCCACGATTCAAGCTGTAGAGCGCCTGGGGAAATTAATGGTGGAGGGAACCGGGGGCGCTAGAATGGTCGGGCTGCATCTGGAAGGACCGTTTATTAGTGAGAAGAAACGAGGTGTGCATCCACCAGAACACATTCGCAAACCTTCAACCCGCATCTTTGATGAGCTTCTCAAGATGTCTAACCATCGGGTCAAGCTGATTACTCTGGCTCCGGAAATTGAGGGCTCTCTGGAATTCATTGAGAATGCCAGGTCTAAGGGCGTGCTTGTTTCCATGGGCCACTCTAATGCCACTTTCGAGGAGGCCATGCGCGCTATCGATGCCGGCGTATCCCATGCGACTCATACGTTCAATGCCATGCGGGATTTTAATCATCGAGAGCCCGGGATTTTGGGGGCAGTTTTGGCCGACCAGAGCGTCTGGGCGGAGATTATTGCGGACGGAGTGCATGTCGATCCGGTGGCAGTGAACATCCTGCTGAAATGCAAAGGCGTGAAAAAGATCTTGTTGATCACCGATGCGATTAGTGCCACGGAAATGCCCGACGGGCAGTATCAACTAGGCAGTCTGACCGTGCTGGTATCTAAAGGTGTCTGCCGAGTTGCCGAAGGTCAACTGGCGGGCAGCACGTTGACCCAGGATCGGGCACTGCAAAACATGATGCGTTGGACCGGGCTGCCCCTGGAAGAAGCCGTCTATATGGCGACTCAAAATCCTGCCCAAGCCGTCGGAATAGAAAAACAGAAAGGATCGGTGCAACCGGGTTACGATGCGGACCTGGTTTTACTTGAGGATGACCTCAGGGTGCATGCGACCCTGCGAGAAGGAAAGGTTGTCTATCGGAGTGCGAAGCCATAAAGCAAGGGGTGTAGCGAGCAACCTCAGACGGCCGAGGAGGGCGGCTCCATCGGCCACGGATCCCTCACCCGGCCTCCGGGACCGCGTGAAGTCTTCTCAAGACTTCACCTTCGGCCACCCTCTCCCATTGGGAGAGGCATGGGAGCTTCGAGAAAGCTCCCTGGGTGAGGGGACGGCAGCTTAACAAATTTGACCGAAGCTTGAACTTCTTCGCCACAACCAAGGAACCCTAGGGCGAGCTTTTTACGTAAAAAATTTTGCCATCCTGCTGAATCAAGCAGTCCTCAGGGCGCGAAAGAACCGATTGGTATGAGGAGAGAGGCTTTATTTGCTCTTGATAGCGGGATGAGTTTTTGTATATGAAAGTTAAGTTCTTCTTTTCCTTTTCCGCAATCGATAAATCGACCCACACGTTGTTTCTGAGTTCGAACGTCTTTCCAGACACCTCAATTTGAATGGGTTTCTTTCCTTCCGATGATCGGTCTACACTTGCTGCTCTCGATCCAACGACGCGTTCCAGTTTTAGCTTCGACCTCCTAGCCGGTAGTTCCTCAGCTCTGGCTCTTTGAGATGAAGCCGCCGCGTCCTTCGACTTATTGTCATTCTCTGAAGCAGATTGGTCTTCACGAAGTGACTGAGTGCTTGCAACATTCGATTCAGGAGGTGCTGATGACTGCTTCACGTCATTGAGTGCCTCGGTCTTCTGTTCTACCGACCCTGGATGCGCCATGCCCTGGAGGAGACCTTTAGGCTCCTCCTTTGCCAGCCCTGCTGAGTTGGTTTTGAAGGAAGACACTTTGTCCGTTTCCGAAGATTTGGTCAGGTCAAGGCGAGGGTTGTCTTTTAGCGTCTTCTCCTGATCTTCATCCCTGGGTGCGTTTGGAAATGCCACAGGCGGCGAGGCTGCCGGCTTGCTGGGAATGACAGGTTTTTTGGCAGCCGTAACTGCCCCGCCCTTTGTCCCAGCTTCATTTTCGAGTCCGGAAGGCACTTTCTTTTGTTGGGCCTGACCCAGTTCTGGTGCAAGACTAAATCCTGTCTCTTTCCCTTTAATCGTTCGCTCAACGTCTGGAGCCGACTGGACGACTTCAGCAACCTTCGCCTTGCGCTCCTGGTGCTGCTGGAACAATTCATAGCCTACGTAGCCACTGATAACTGTCGTTATAAGAATCGCCAGGGCGGGCTTTAGTCCCAGGTTATGGATCCATTCGAAGCCACCTAAAATTGGAGCCAGCCAGTTTCTTTTTGCGTGTTTGGCTTGTGAGCTTTCCTGAGAAGAGACGGCTAGCGGCGAGCCCTCGGATCGCAACAGTAGTACCAATTCTTCCTGACAACGGGAACAAAGCGCAGCATGCCTTTCAAAATCTTCCTTCAATCTTCGAGGCAAGACACCTTCCAGGTATGCCGTCACTATGTTCTCATCTGGACAATCCGCCGAGGCTTTTACAGACTTCTTTTTCAAGTGCTCTCTTAACAGAGCCTCAAAGGTCTCCTGTCGGTTCTCACTCATATGTCCCCTCAATGACTAGACGCGGAATCTGGAAGGTATTGCACGTTTTTGTTGGCATCGATCATCAAATATCTTGCTTGTGCTACCGCAAAGCACTCATTCTGCCAAAATCTTCTTGAAATCAAGCTCAGCTTGAAACTGGGCCATTTCGATAATGCGACGGATTTCCGCAGGTCTAACCCGAAAGTGTTCGCGCAAATGCTTCTCGACGGACTTACGTAGTTGTTTTTTGAGCCGATCCAAGGTCCGACTAGCCGTCGATTCATGGACTTTCAGCAGCCTTCCGATATCCTTCAGATTCGCTTCTTTAAAATAGTACAAGTTCAAAATGAGCTTCTCCTGCGCAGTCAATCGATGCATTGCATGACTCAGGCTTGAGGTAAACAGGGTGGAGGCTTTTTTAATTTCAATTTCCTGGACCACGCCAGCATGCCGGCCATCTGCATTGGGAGAGACGGGTTCGGTTTCCAGATCTTCGAGCGAAATCTGCTTTTGAGACCTGCGGATCTGATCCACTGCCATTCGGGACACGACTACTTTGATCCAGCCTTCCAGGGAGCCGATGCCATCGTATTGTCCAATCTTGTTCGATTTTTTCCCGGACCCCGTTTGGGCTGGCAAGAATAGGTCGGTCATTAGAGATTCGGAAAGCTCGTTGGCCTCCGAACGATTCTCAGCATAGTAACGCGCAGCTTTCTGAATGACCCGCTCATACTGTGATTGAAATACTTGCCAGGCGGCCTCGCCACCCTCAGCACAGGCTGTGGTCAAGAAAAGTTCCTGCCATTTGAGAGTATCCAGAAGGTGTGCCTCTGTGGCGTCCTCTTCGAGGTCAGTTAATTTCCCGCGCAGATTAAGCGCGCGCCGTTCTAAAACCTCGACGATTTTCTGGAGAAACTTTTCTGGGCTCAAACGGACCTGTGGATAAGCGTGTTGCGCCCGATCATAGTGCCTTCGGACCACCGGCTGAATCTTTGCAGCAACAGAACGCCTCCAATTTTCTGTGTCCGCCTCTGCCTGCGTGCCCCGGTTGAGCTCGACCCCCTTCGCCTGGAAAAACAGCGGAGCCTGGCATTTGGGACAAACATCCGATTCGAAGGGACCCAAGAGTTGGCAGGAGGGGCAGGTTGGCTCTGATTGCATCGCATCCAGTCTATCTGAATGGGCAGGAAATTTCCATGAGCTTGCAGGCCTACACAAAGAGGTGACAAATCAATTCACGAATACCACGAATCTTATGGTCTCGAGCCTAAGCGTGACTTGTGCCAGGACAGGCTTCCCTTCAGGCGACTGTGGCTGGCCTTTTCCCATAAGCCGGTTCATGCTACACTCGAAAAAAATCCCTTCAAAATCAGGTCGGTCACCTCACCGAGCCTCAAGCTCTGTGTAAACACCAATCAAACTTCCAGATTTGAGCCGTAAGTACATCTGTGTTCTCCGTATTCATCCGCATCCCTACTTCATGGGGTAAAGTTCCTCGAACGATTTGAGAGGTGAGGAGGGGACTTGTCCGAATTCCCTTTTCAGGAGGATAATATTGTTAAAGGTGGATAGCCAAAAACAGGAGCGAGAACAAATTATTGATGAGAGCCAGGGCAAAGCACCTCCCGCAGAAAAAGCATCTTGAGATCGAAGTAAAGTTGAAAATTGGAAATTTGCAAAAAGCGCGGCGAGAGTTAAAAGCCCTCGGATTTGAGGAAGAGGTCCATCGAGCTTTGGAGGAGAATTGGATTCTAGATTTTCCCGCTAAGCCATTGGCCCGCTCGCGTTGCCTGTTGCGCCTCCGTCAATTCAATGGCAAGTCCTTAGTAACCTTCAAAGCCCCATCGATTAGCTCTGCCGAATTTAAGATTCGAGAAGAGCTGGAAACAGAGGTGGGTGATGCGCCTATTCTTTATCAAATTCTTGGGCGCTTAGGATTGGTTCTGGTCTTTCGCTATCAAAAATATCGTTCTGTTTTTGAAAAGGAGGCATCGAGGAAGCCAAAAACAGTATTAAGCCTCGATGAGACACCTATAGGAAATTATCTTGAAATCGAGGGGACGAAAGAGGACATTGAGAAGGTCGCTCGGCAACTAGGCTACTCCAAGAAAGATTTTATAACGGAAAGCTACCTTGGACTCTACCTCCAGTTTAAACCTCTGGCACGAAATCCAGAGATGATTTTTTCAAAGTGAAGAAAATCCACGTTCCTCGGTAGTTTTTATCCTTAGAGAACGCGTCCAATTTTCTCGGCCTAAATCAACCCTTTGGATTCCAATGGCTTATCTCGGTGCACAAGGTGGCATCTGGCTTGCTAATCGTCAGGTGCAACATCAAATAAAAAGGGGGAACAGCATGAGCAAAAGAAGAATGCTGCGTACATTGGCTATTGCCATGACAGTTAGTTTCTTAGGAGGCGAATTAGTAACTCCCGCAGAAGCGGGTGTAGGAAAACTTTGGCCTTTTGCCTCCAAGAAACACATTAAGAAGCAAATCGATCCATTGACCGGGCGCATTAGCGAGCTAGAGGAAATTAATAAGCAGCAAGCGGCCAGAATTAAAGACATGGATGAGCGAGCTCAAGCGGGCATCCACATGGCCATGAGCAAAACAGAGGAGGCCGATGCCAAGGCTATCGGGGCAGACAAAAAGGCCGCAGAAGCTCAAGTGGCTGCGAAGTTGGCCGATTCGAATGCGGATGCAGAAAAATATCCAGAATTATCACCTTGCTAAGACGGTGCAGGTGAATTTCAAGCTCAAGCAGTTCAGTCTGGACCAAACATCCCGAGCCGCCTTAGACGGGCTGGCTGGTGAACTGAAGGATTCGAAAGGTTACCTGCTGGAGGTCGAAGGATTTGCCGATCCTAGCGGCTCGCCTCAATTGAATTTGGAGTTAAGCCGCCAACGTGCCAACAGCGTTGTTCGATATTTAAGTGAAAAGCATGAAATCCCTCTTTTCCGCATTCGTACCATAGGGATGGGGCAAGCCAAGGTCATCGAGGACGAAAAGGGTCGTATGGACAGAAGGAAAAGTCGGCGGGTCGAAGTGAACCTGCTCAGAAACGATACCACTGTAGTTGCATCGAAGTAGCGGAGTGGAGATCCATTCAGAAGTAAACTTTGAAGGTCTTTCAAAATTAAAACGACAACAAAAGGGGTCAAGAATTTTTCATTAGCCTGAATTTGAAACCGACCCTTTGGTTCTCAAGAGGAGAAAAAATGTCTAGGTTAACTTCAATTGCTTTGAGTTTAATTCTGGCTTTCGGTTCTTTTGGTCCGACCTTGATGGCAAAGGGCGGCAAAGGTCAGGACAGGGGAGCTGAAGGTGCCGCTGGCGGCAAGAGTAACATTCACAGCAACGGTCAAGGAACCGTGGATCGGGACCTCGGTACTGACCGAGCCAAAGAGGTAGGCAAAGGGAAGGAAAAAGGTCTCTTGAAACATCACTCAAAGCACCATGGGAAAAACAAAAAGCACGAGCACCACAAGGAAGGAGACGACCAACGATAGATAAATATTCAGGGTCGAGTATCCCTGCGCGCAGACTAGTGGTAGTGAGGAACCTCAGACCGCCGAGCCTTGCGTCTCCGTTGCAGACTTACCCCTCACCCGGCCTTTGGCCACCCTCTCCCAATGGGAGAGGGGATGAGGATGAGGGGACGGCAGGTTAACAAACTTGAGCAAAGTTTGAACTTCTTCGCTACCAAGTAACCCTAGTTTCACTTGCTGGCTAAGAAGCGCCCAGCCGGCGATCTCGATTCTCCAACCTTAATCCTGACTTTTTTCCTCCCCTGCTGCTCCGTGTCTCTGCGCGAGAAGTGTCCTCTCTCTCGGCAGCGGTATGAGCTTGCTCGCTACGACCTTGCGAATATAGGCTTGAGTTTCCTGGAAGGGTGGGACACCTTTATAGTTCGCGACCGTTGAGGGACCTGCATTGTAAGCCGCGAGGGCCAGTGTGACATTCTGGTTGAATTGATGGAGAAGATCTTTAAGGTATTTGGCTCCTGCCTCTACATTTTCTCTGGCATCGAAAACGTTCTTTACCTTGTAAGTGGCAGCGGTCTCCGGCATCAATTGCATTAAGCCTTGAGCACCCTTCACGGAAAGGGCCCCGGGATTGAAGTTGGATTCAACCGCGATGATTGAAGCTAATAAGTTTTCATCCAGTTGATGCTTCTGGGCCGTCAAGTGGATGATTTCCTTCAACTCTCGCACGGTATATTGCCTGGCTGCAGAATCTTGCTGAAGATCTTGGTCTAATGGCGTTGGCGGGCTCTCTAGAGGGACAAAACTTTCGACCCAGTCTTTATCAAACTCAAGGCGGTCACTTCCATCTAAAGTAAGAATTATCTTACTTCCCACCACTTCGTGAGTTTGGATCACCAGGGTTCTTCCATTTCTTAGATAAGCAATTTCTGCGCCCAGACAGGGCTCCGGGAAAAAGGCTCCAAGCCAGATACCCACGAGGCCTATTATTCCGATGGCGTTTCGAGTCACCCTATTTCTGTTCATTTCGGCTCTATACCCTGGTTTCAGAAAGGAAAAACCTTTGTAGTGTCTTAGCCACGCCAAAATCGTCATTACTTGAAGTTTCTTCAAAACCCTTGCCCTTGAGCTCGTCGACGCAGTTCTTCATTACCACACCAACTCCCGCATATTCGAGCATCTCTAAATCATTATGATTGTCCCCAATCGCCAGGATTTCTCGGGGCTGACAATCATAGAATCCTGCCAGAAATTCCAAGGCACACCGCTTGGAGCACTCCTTGTCCAGTATATCCACAATACCAATGTTCTTTTCGGCATAATAGGTCTTGGTCAGTTTCACTTTATCCAGCAGGCCAGAATTTTCAAACGATTTTTCAACTTCCAACATGGCTGCAAGTGTGCCGGCAAACATGATCTGGATAAGATCGTCATCGATAGCGTCCTCTAAGCTCTCGAGCTGGCAAACAGCCTGAGGCATTTTTTCCAGATAGCCCTGCAAGGCGCGGTTCTCCAAAGAAAGAGGGTGAGTCACCATCTGGCCTTCAAGAGGCTTGTCTCTGTGCAGGACAACATAAGGCAGAAGTGGGGCCGTTGCGGCCAGGATTTCAGAAGCAATTCCCGGAGAAAGAAACCAAGTAGCCAGGCGTTCCGAATGCGTAGGATATTTGACTAAGGCGCCGTTGTGAGTGATCAGGGGAAAATCTAATTGCAGGGAGTAAGCCACTCTCCTTGCAGTCCCATAACGTCGTCCCGTGACCAGGATCACTTTGACACCTAAATCCACCGTCCTCCTTACCGCAGATGCATTTTCTGAAGGCAATTCTCCGCGACTGTCCAGCAAAGTTCCGTCGATATCCACTGCCACTATTTTGAATTTCATTTAGACTATGACAGGAGATGACAATGAGCCGGTCCATCATAGCACAGCTTTGTCTAAGGCTTTTTCTGACACACTCTGCCCTGTGGCAGGAACGCAAAAGGTTCGGCAGTTCCCCTTCTCCCCAAAACGGGCTACGGCTTGGGGATGTGGGACTGAGGATATCTAACCCCGTTTTGATTCAGAACCGCCTGAGGTTTATCAGGAAATGACGACTTCTATTAGAAAGAATGTCTAGGTCGCAAAAAAGGACACGGCCAGCGTTTAAACTGGCCGTGCGGGTAGTGAGGAGAGAACAACGCGCTGCGAGACGCATCTCTGACTACCCTAGATAATTGTAACTTGGCTTTAATGAGAGTCAAGATAAGATGTGCTGAAGAAATATCACGACTTCTTACACAATTCCGCATAACTCCTAAGCCTAAAGTTAACTTGTTAAGAAACATGATCTTATAAAAAGAATTGCTTTCCTGCTTTGAGATGACCTCCCTGACCTGCCTGAGCACACCGAGGCCACGCCAGCACGTCTGGAAGATTCACCACGCCGGATCCATTCGGCGGTAGCGCGAAACTACGCAATCCTGGGACCTGGAATCGGTATGCGTATGTTAACAACGATCCGACTAATAGAAATGACCCATCCGGGCTTCATGAAGAAGAAACGATGATGACGAAGGCGACGATCCCGTTCCACCTCCGGCTGACCTCTTTAATCTGGCGGCTCTTTCGCTCTTGCCGCAAATAAAT
>QHZQ01000183.1 GCA_003224725.1 Acidobacteriota bacterium
GGCCGCGACGTTCGGGGCGGTTGCGGGTCTCGCGAAGGGCGTAGCGGCGGGTTCCACGAACATTTCGGCGTCGTTGAACAGGGTTACGTCAAACACGTTGCTTCTCTCGGTCACGGCTCAGACGGCGCCAGTCGTGATGGCGTACAAGGTGCTATTCGGATCACAGAGCTACAGCCTGGCGGGGACTCCGCGCCACCGCCTGCCTTGGCAAATCACCCGAATCCGGGTAGTCTTCTCGCGGCCGATTGTCAGCGGAAATGTGAACAGTCTCAGCGGAGTAACAGTCACGGGGTTCACTGGTCTTGGCACCGACACGCTGACCTGGACAATCAACCCGCTGACCCTAGGCGCCTTTGCGACGGCACTGGCGGGCAGCGGTGCGAATGCGCTGAAGGATGCCATGGGCAATCCACTCGGCGGGGGGGCCGGGTTCAGCCAGAGTTTCAAGGTGCTGCTGGGTGATTTCAACGACGACGGTGCAGTGAGCTCCGCAGACCTTGTAGGAGTTAACAACGCGACGGTTACGCCGTACAACATCTTTGCGGATATCAACGGTGACGGAGTTGTAAACATCACCGACGTGCAGATTGTCAAGACGAGAATCGGGACGTCGCAGCCGTGAGAAACACTTACAGATTAACAAATCAGCGCAGATTGGAGGACGTTGTGGAATCTAAGTTGAGCTTCACCAGCAGGTATCTACGGCTCGGATTCGTCCTGGCGGCGGGAGTTGCCGCTTGTCTCCTGGGTCCGACGACGGCACGAGCGGATTTAATCATTTCAGTGCAATCGGTGACCGCCGCCGCGGGGTCTTCGGCTAACGGAATAGATGTGGAATTGAGTAATCTCGGTCCGTCGGCGGTAACGATCGGCGGCTTCAGCTTCGGAATATCGATCGCGAATTTGGATATCAGCTTCACGGGTGCGAACACTTCGACGGCGGCCGCCTACATTTTCGGAACGGATTCGCTCTTTGGTCCGATTTTGACCGGTCCCACGAGCGGTCAGTCACTTGCGACGTCCGACCTTTTTAGTATTCCCTTCTCCGGCATCACTTTGGACACCGGGACCACTGTCGGTCTTGGGCACGTGCTCTTTGACGTCTCTCCCAATGCCGCCAGCGGCTCCTTCCCGGTTGATTTAGCCTTGTTCCCCACTACCAGTCTCTCCGACGAATCCGGCAACGATGTCCCGATTGATACGCTTTCTAGCGGGCGGATCACCATCACGGCGCAAGCTGTGCCGGAGCCTTCCTCATTGTCAATGCTCTTGTCCAGTGTCGGGCTTGTCGCGGTAATGGTGGGCTGGCGAAGAAGAGCGGGAGCGAGCCGGACTTCAACGGTACTGACGGAAGCTACAGTTCCTTTTTGACGCGTTATGAGCCGCTCCGAGACGAGCAAGACAGCGTGGTGCGGCGGTTTCTCGTAAAACAGTTGGAAGAGGAAAACGCCACAAGATAGGCACCGTAAGCGCCTGCGAATGGCCGCTCGAGACTCTCCATGTCATCGACGTCGGCTGCCACGACCTTGGCTCTTGTCCTAAAGAGATTCTGAAACTAATTGCCTGCTGGCCCCTTCCTTATATATATTATGATGGATCTTGGATCGTTCCCCTCAATCTAATTAAAACACGTCCATGGAGGTCAAAATGCTTGGCACTGGCAGAACTCGCCGAATCTCTTCCATTCTGACTGGGTTGGCTCTTCTACTGCAGAGCTCGCTTCCGCCAGTGGGGAGTAGCGTGAAACCCTACGTCATTGCGCAGGATTCCGTTCCCGCTTACCCACTCACTCCGAAAGATGTCGTGCAGTTGAAATGCGATCAGTTGGCTGAGTCGCCTGACGATCCCGCGAAGTCCGGCCCGGGCGTGCGACTCGATCAGATCAATACCGGCGAGGCGCATTCGGTGTGCCAAGAAGCCGCCACGCGCCAGGCGTGGCGTCCGCGGTATCAGTTTCTTTTTGGCCGCGTACTGGAGGCCGAAGGGAACTTAAGAGACGCGGCAAAGTGGTATTCGGCAGCGGCGGACAGGGGAGAACCCGAGGCCTGTGTAAACCTGGGCTACCTCTATAGCCGAAGCCAACCCCCGAACTATGCTGCCGCGGCCGAGTTGTATCAGAAGGCCGTGTGGAGTGGGTCGGCGAAAGGTGCCCTGATGCTCGGCTGGCTCTACCAGACAGGAAACGGCGTGCAGCAAAACCCTGCAGGGGCGATGCGTCTCTACACAGATGCCGGGAACCGCGGGCAGACGGATGCAATGTACCGGCTAGGGCTGATGTGTGAAGACGGCGACGGCGTGGTGAAAGATCCTGGAGTGGCGGCGCAGTGGTTTTACGAGGCGGCGCGACGAGGCCACGCCTATGCGCAAGAAGAACTCGGATGGATGTTTGCGACCGGAACGGGAGTGAGCAAGCCGGATCATCGCGCCGCCTTCGCCTGGTTTCTTCCAGCGGCCCGAGCCGGCCTCATGCGCTCCCAGACTGCCCTGGCCAGCGAGTACGAAATTGGCCAAGTCGTAGAGAAGAATCCTTCCGAAGCGGTGGAGTGGTATCGCAAGGCTGCCGCTCAGAACGAAACTTTCGCTATGTACCAGCTCGGACTCCACCTGCGGCGGGGTGACGGCGTGGCTTGGAGCGAATCACAGGCCATGCAATGGTTCAAGAAAGCCGGGGACAAGGGATTGGCTGCCGCAGAGTACGCCGTGGGTTATGGGTACGAAAATGGCCTTGGCCAGGACGTTGGCCAAGGCAGGCAGGACTACCGCCAGGCCGCAGACTGGCTGACCAGGGCGGCGCAACACGGTGATGATTCCGCGCTCATCGAGCTCGCGTGGCTGTATCAGAAAGGCTGGGGGGTAGAACGAAATCTGCCGCGTGCCAAGAGCCTTTATCAGCAGGCCTCGAACAGCTCCTATCCCAACATTGCAGAGTTTGCCAGGAACATGGGGGCGCTCCTGGAGGGCGACAGGGACGAAGTGGCCCAGACCTCTTCCGGCCGGCCGGAGAAGTCTTCGGGCTTGGTACCGCTGGTCGTGCTTGGCCTCGGAATCCTCGCGCTGGGCACCTTATTCAGCAGGCCCAGCAGGCATGGCGGAGGCGGCGGTGCACCGGTCGTTGCCGGCGATCCATCCGGTTCCGGTCTCGAGTGGCCGACTTCTACGCCAGCACCCCGTACGCCTACTTGCCGCCAAGTTCCGGATTCGATCGGCTCCTCGACACCGAACGGCCTGGCCGTTAGTAATGGCGGCTCGTTTGGGGCGAGCCATCTGGAGTGCGACTAAATGGTTGCCGAAGGAGACTAACAATGCGCACCAAGCGGAAGGCAAATCTCATTGTTCTTTTCAGCGTCGTTTTGCTTGCCGGATGCGATCCCAAGGGACCGCGCGGCAGCGTTTTGGTCTAAATTAAGTAAGCAAAAAGGAGCTGGTGAGGCCTCTTTGGCTCAATTGGCACTTATTTATACCGATTTGGTTATCCGCTTCTTCTTTGCGTTCATTGTACTGTTGCCACAACTCCTGAAACTCGGAACATTGAGTCAGCAAATCATTCAGAGCTCCCGAAGCGATGATTTGACCATGGCTGAAAACGTAGATTCGATGGAACAGTGGCAGAAGGTGAAGGCGGTGGACAGACGAAATGATAGCCTTTTCTCGAAACTCTCGGAAGATGTTCCGGTAGACTTTCATCTCGGTTGCCGTATCCAGACTGCTCGTCGGTTCATCCAGAAGCACAACGTCTTTGTCATGACACGCCAGCAGCCCGCGTGCGAGTGCCAGACGTTGTTGCTGACCGCCGCTGAGATTAACTCCTTTTTCTTTGATTGAGGAATCAAACTTTCGTGGCAGAGCTTCTACAACATCCGAGAAGCACGCCATGTCGGTAAAATGTCGCACAAAGTCCAGATCATAGTCGGCCCCTAATGTGATGTTTTCAAGTATGGTGGTCGCAAAGATCTCTGGATTCTGCGGTACCAGCGCAATGGCTCGACTGATTCCTCCAAACCCATCCGGGATTTCCTGTTCATCCACTTTAAGCTGGAGACTTCGAGGATGATACAGGTCCCGCATGATCTTGAGGAATGTTGTTTTGCCGCTTCCGCTCTCACCAACAAATGCGATACGCTCACCGCGTGCCAGCGATAATGACACGTTCTCAAGATGCAGATCACCGTTACCTTCGTTGTGATACGAAAAGTTCAGGTTCTGCACTTCAAGACGTTGCCACGCCTGAGGCAGAACATGGTTCATAAAATTCTCGGTCCGGAAATCCTGGGTTAACTCCTCGGCATTCATGACCCTGGCTTTGCGCTGGAGAATGTCGCTGTACATGCTCGTGAACTTAAAGAAGAGTTCACTGATCTTCTCAAGATATTTAATCAGGAGATAGACACTGCCGATCAAAACCCCCTGAGCCGTCCCGATGTTCTGCCAGAAGTACACGCCCAACACGGTGATAGTCATCAGCGTGCAGCACATGTTCGTCGCAAACCACTTCAACTCATTCAAGCGCTGGTTATATTTGAAGAGATCGAATGGCTTCTCGACTTTGTGCATGATGGCGCTGAAAACCAGGCGTTCAACTCGAAGAATGATGACGGTGGTGATATTGCTGATGGCGTCAAAGACACTCTCCGATATATGGTTCTCGGCGCGATTCAGCTCCTGGTACTGACCAAGCATGACCCGATCGAACCGCATGGTGATCCAGGCAGAGACAAGAATCATCCCCAGGACAATATAGGCAGCCGGTGGACTGAAGTAGGCCAGTATGGCATAGCTGATTACGAGCTGGACAATGGCGTAGATCACCTCGAAGGAATCCTCTGAGAAGGAAAACAGCCCACCCGTTCCTTTTTCGATCTTGTCGATCGTGTCTCCGGTGTGATGGTCGACATGCCATTCCATCGGCAGGGTCATGACTCCCTTCAATAGATACTTCCGATAGTTAGCTCGTGCCTTGAACGCATTACAGCGCTCGATACACCGAGCAGGACCATGGATTGCCCAGAATATCAATTCAATCAGCAGTGTCAGCACCAGAAGTCCAAGGAGAACTCTGATGTTAGTCGCCGTGATACCCTGCTTCTGAACGACATCCATGATTTTGGCCATCGCCAGAGGCTGACAGAAAAGCAGGATGGAATTGGCCATGATGAACATAAGCCAGTACCACACCACGTTCTGCCGATTGCCCGCTGAATAATGCCAGGTCTTGCCGAACAGATAGAGAAGTGGATTGCCCTCTCGTTTTACTCTTGGAGTTTTCTCTGCGACGTGCACACCTCACCTCCATTTTTTTCAGACATACTCTTCCTTCCGCAGATGACATCTCTCTGAAACATTGGGCGCGCTGAGACATTCGATCTCAAGTCCTGAATGAAGGTTGGGGGCCGTCACGGACCGCAAGGGCGAGCCATCTGGACGTGCGCCGCAGGCCACCGACTCACTGTGGGAGGTAAGGAGCGGGGATCGTTGGTCCCATTGTCGATCACCGAGGCCTAGGCGGCAAAGCCGTTGCCTCGGTCGCGTGTGGAAAGATCCAGCCGCACCCTGTTTTCCACAGTCCAGCACGGTTTGTTTGGCTGCGAACGAGATGAAATCTCTTGTAAGCATTCCTGCTCTCAGTTTGACTTTGGTGATGCATCAAACTCAAATTCTAAGTTTACATTAATGTGGGTCTGGTTACACATGCGGGTACCGAGTTTTTGCAGGGACATTAAAGAGCCTACCAGCCAGGACCTGCTCGAGCAGACGTTTGAGACGTTCCGCCGCAGGGAGAAAGACAACGTCGCGCGCGGGCCGAGCGTCGAAACATCCAGGGTTCGCTGGGTACCTAAGGACCGTAACGGAATAAAAGACCACATCTGCCTGCGCCAATTAAACGGCGAAGGTCTTCAAACTTGATATGGGTGGCATTCTCCATCGCGTCGATGAGCATGATAACGGCCTTGCGCCCTCCTCCTGCCTTCTGTAAATGTTTCACGGCTGGGCCAACCCATCGTAAATCCTGAACCCTCCTGTGGCAGCGGTTGCGAGGCGCTGGATAGATGCCTTGAGCTTTTTCCGATCGCTCGTAGAATCCAGCACCTGCCTGACCTGGGCATCGACTTCAATAATGCCAATCCGGTCAGAAGGCCGGATCAGGTCGACGAAATTGCTGGAAAAACTGCCCTTACACACCCGCCTCCACGTAGCCCCCACACCAAAGAAACTTTCCAAACCAACCCCGATAATACTCTCAAGTAACGATTAGTTTCTCACTGCAAGAGAATTCCCTGCCCAAACAGACCAGGGTTTTTTTTTGAATTTTCAGGGATTTACCTAGTTGCTTTTTCGAGGTTTCGCGACTTAGATTATGGCAACATGCAAAAATTAGTCAGAAGTCTCACCTTGGAGACCCGATTCAAACGAAATGGGGTTCGAGCCAATAGGGAGATCGCCTACGGCTAATTACCAAAAAATGACCAAGGCTGAGTTAATCAAGACCATACTGGCTCACGCTCCAAGCCCATGGGTCCCACCCGCCAAGGATGAGGGCGTGCTCCAGGATCTCCGGTTCCGCCAACGGGAGTTGGGAAGGGCGAAGCGACAACTCCAGGAAGCCCAGCAGAAGCTTAACTCAATCAAGATGGAAACTGTCCAGCGGCTGACTAGCGGAGTGGCTCATGTGTTCAACAACCTGTTGACGCCTATCAAGGGCTACAGCGAACTCCTGCTTAAGAGGGCTAGCCCGGCCGACCCGCTACGTCGGTATGCGGAGCAGATCAGCAAGGCCGCCGACTGCGCCGCCTCTGTCATCTGTCAGCTCCAGGCCTTCGCGGGCCGTCAAAAACGTGTGCCCAAGGTTCTAGACCTCAATGCCGTGCTAGCTGACATGACCCCGAGGCTGCGGCAACTGATTGGCGAACAAGCCGAGCTGGTCACCCTTTGGGGACACGAACTAAGACGGGTGAAAGCGGACCCCGCGCAAATCGAACAGGTCATGATGAACCTGGTCCTTAATGCCCGAGACGCCATGCCCTATTCCGGTCAACTTACTACAGAAACTGCCAATGTCGAATTGCA
>QHZQ01000734.1:0-1803 GCA_003224725.1 Acidobacteriota bacterium
AGGTAAAGCTCACGACCTTCGAAGACGGACTCAAGTACATGCAGTTTACCGAAGCCGTGACCCGCAGCGCCCTATCCGGTACTGCCGTTTCGGTACAGGGACTCTAAAGAATCCTAAAACCGGCGGTTCAAACAACCGCGGAGACGCAGAGAGAAACAGGGATAAAACGTAACGTTCCTCCCATTTTTTCTCTCACCAAAACGGTGAAAGAAGTATGGCTACCACTGGGTTCAAAAGCCGAAAACCAACCATCCCGACTGTTGGCTGTTTTAACAAGAAGCTCTCCGCGCCTCTGCGTCTCTGCGGTGGGCTTTTACTGCTGTTTCTAGGATAATTCGTGCGTGCTTCAACCGGTGACCCCTATCCTTGTTTCAAGCCAAGAAACGATATCGGTCATTTTTAGTCTCCCCAAAACCCGCGAACCCCAGCTTGGAGCGAATAGAGTTCAGCGGATTGGTGTCTCTTCGTGTGATTCGTGGGCTTGTATTTTTTGGCTGGTTCAGCTAAGTGTCGTGCCAGTACGGGAGTTTTCATGAGAGGAATACCCCTGCTAACTCTGGGTATGCTGGGCCTTGCCATGGCAGCCCTGCAGCGCGCCTCTGAAAAGGCCGCTGCGACCGTTCAATTCATAGACATTACCGATTCCACGGGCATTCAATTTCGACATCTCTCCGCGCCCGAGAAAAAATACATCGTGGAGTCGATGAGCGGCGGCGTAGCTCTGTTCGATTATGATAACGACGGTTTGCTGGATATTTACTTCACCAACTCGCTTACAGTTGAAACGGCTAGTAATCCCCGCAACTCGCAGAGCGCGCTGTATCACAACAACGGCAACGGCACATTTACGGATGTCACCGAGAAGTCTGGCCTCGCCTACCCTGGCTGGGCTATGGGAGCGGTAACGAGCGATTGCGATGGAGATGGCTTGGAAGATTTGTACGTCACCTGTTTGGGACCCAATCATCTCTACCACAACAACGGAGATGAAACGTTTACGGACATCACTGCAAAATCCGGCGTGGAGGATCTGCGTTGGTCCACGGGAGCGGCCTTCGGCGACTACGACAATGACGGATTCCTCGACCTGTTTGTTGCCAATTACGTTGATTTCAAACTTTCAGACCTCCCCACCTTCGGCAAAGGAAAGTTTTGCCTTTACCACGGCATCCCCGTGCAATGCGGCCCACGGGGTCTACCGGGAGCCGGTGATTCCCTGTTTCACAACAACAAAGACGGAACCTTCACCAATGTGAGCCAGAAAGCCGGAGTTGCCGATCCTGACGGACGCTATGGCCTCGGCTGCATCTGGACGGACGTGGATGGTGACGGCTGGCCGGATCTCTTCGTCGCCAACGACGCAGGGCCCAACTTTCTTTATCACAACCAGCGCAATGGCACGTTCGCTGAAATCGGTTTCCCGGCTGGGGTGGCAGTGGGCGAGGACGGACAGGAACAAGGTTCGATGGGTGTGGCGGTGGGTGATTACCTGCACAACGGCCGGCTGGGTTTATTCGTCACCAATTTCTCGGACGAATACAATACCCTCTACCGCCAGCAATCGAGCCTTACTTACACGGACGTTTCTTTTTCATCCAAGATCGCACCCGTTACGCTTCCATTCGTGGGTTGGGGAACAGCCTTTCTGGACTACGACAACGATGGCTGGCCGGATCTCATGGCCGTGAACGGCCATGTCTATCCACAAGTCGACGCTGCCAAGGTAGGCACCCCCTATGCGCAGCGCCTTCTGCTGTTCCACAACGAGCGCAACGGAACTTTTTCCGAAGTGGCAGCGACCTG
>QHZQ01000734.1:1815-3719 GCA_003224725.1 Acidobacteriota bacterium
CATCCCTCGTGTCAGCCGCGGGGCGGCTTTCGGCGATATCGATAACGACGGAGACATCGACGTGGTCATCAACAACCTGGACGGCAAGCCGCTGATCCTGAGAAACGATGGTGGGAACAGTAACCATTGGGTCACGGTCAAAACCCAGGCAAAAGGGCACAACCACGATGCTTTGGGTGCAAAGGTCCAAGTGGTGGCCGGTGATTTGGCGCAGTGGGACGAAGTTCGCAGCGGCGGAAGCTACCTTTCCTCAAGCGACTTGAGACTGCATTATGGCTTAGGTGATAAAGCCAGGGTGGACCTGATTGAGGTTCACTGGCCCGACGGAAAGATTGAAACGGTGCGAGACATCCGCGCAGACCAGTTTCTGGTCATCGAGCAAGGTAAAGGCCTTGTTAAGGCTACCGCGCCGTGGAAACGGGAGGGAACGAGGATCGAGGATAGATGATGGAGGATCGCTGAGCCCGTTATGTGGATCGAAACGGGAATTTTGTTCTCGTTCATGGAATCGTCGTTGTTCTCGTTCTCGTCGTCGTGCTCGGCTTTTTGGATCGAGGACGAATTATGAGGACGACGACGAGGCTAGTTAGCGGTGGACGTGCACAATGAAGAACTATCCTCAATCTATAGCACGCAGGCTATGGGGCCTGCAGTGAGTACCTCTTCTTACTTGCTTCGTTCTTGTAGACAACGCCGTCTTTCATGACGAAGCTGACGTTCTCGAGTACGGAAATATCCCGGAGGGGATCGCCGGCAACAGCCACGATATCGGCAAATTTTCCGGGAGTGATGGAACCGACTTTGTCACTCCACCCCAACAGGTCGGCAGCGCTCTCGGTAGCCGCTTGAATTGCCTGCATCGGCGTCATCCCCCAGCGCACCATGTAGACAAATTGTTTACCATTCCCACCGTGCGGGTATACGCCGGCGTCAGTTCCGAAAGCAATCTTCACGCCAGCCTTCACGGCCCGTAGAAAGCTTTCTCTTTGCGTCCTACCTATTTTTCTTTCCTTCTCAAGGATCTTTTCTGGATAGCCCAACCGGGCATATTCCGCCAGGATATAATCGTCGTTGTAAATGTCGGCAACCAGGTAGGTCCCTTTCTGCTTCATCAATCGAATGGCCTCATCATCAAGAATGCTGCCATGTTCAATAGAAGCCACTCCAGCCGCAACCGCTCGTTTGATGCCCTCTGTCCCGTGCGCGTGGGCCGCGACTTTCCTTCCCCAGAGGGTCGCTTCGTCTACCATAGCTTTCATCTCTTCTAGAGAGTATTGTGGAGCTCCCACGGACTCTTCCTCGGTCATGACGCCGGCGGTTGCGATCATCTTAATGAGATCTGCTCCATTCTTAATTTGAAAACGTACCGCCTTGCGAATCTCATCGACCCCGTTAGCAATACCCAGAAAGCCCTCCAATCGCAGATAGGGAGAAAACCCATTCAAGTCGTTGTGCCCGCCAGTAGCGCCAATGGCCAGTGTGGCGACGGCGAGGCGTGGGCCCGCGATTTTGCCGTTCTCTATCGCTTTCTTCAGAGCCACATCCAGAAAATCAGGCGCCCCAACATCCCGGCAGAATGTAAAGCCCGCCTCAAGGGTGCGGCGAGCCAAGAGGTGGGCAGTGATGGCTCGATCAATCGAAGATTTCCTGAAAAGGTCGTCGTAGTAGTTTTCCGATTGCGAGGTGATATGAGTATGACAATCAATCAGTCCAGGCAGGGCCCAGGAGTTCGTTAGGTCAATGACGACGGCACTGGCGGGGATCTTAACCAGCGGGCCGACTTCTTGGATGGTCCTCCCCTGGATCCGTATCATCTGATTGTCGAGGACTTTTCCCGCCCTCACATCCACCAGATGTCCCGCTTTGATGATTGTCGATGGGCCGTCTACCGATTGGGCCCTTAC
>QHZQ01000175.1:0-5678 GCA_003224725.1 Acidobacteriota bacterium
AATCAATCTCAGCCTTGAGATAGCGGCGGTGACCTTGTCGGGCCGCTCCGGATCTCGAGCTCTTCGATAGGGGGTGTTAGAGTCTCGTAGCCAAGCGAAGCGTTAACGTGTGTCAAATTGACTTTTCTTGATGTTTATGCGAGTATCGCTTTGATAACTTAATTTAGATTCGCAGGCCCAAACAATTCGAGTTTCATTCGACCCCGCCATATCAAGTCTTCAAATGAGCTTGCAGAAGGAATATGTTCGCTATCTTTCCAGACGAGTTGTGGAAGAATTGATCAAGCGCGATATGATCGAGGTCAGGGATACTCTTTTCTTGCAGGAGCGAGTTGTTGCAGTCATGGATATGGAACTTAGCGTTGAAGACCGGATTAATGAAGAAGTGAGATCGATCTTGAAGGATTACACCGAAGAAATGCGGCGTACCGGTGTCTCCTATCAGGAGATGTTCAAGATTGTGAAGAACAAACTGGTCAAGGACAAGAAAGTGACTTTATAATATAGAATAGATAGAAAGGATTAATGCGTCTCAGTCGAGAAAAAGTAAATAAGCTTGCTCATGTAATTACGGATGAGCTAGTGAATCACGATGACATTGAGTTTGTCGAAGATCGCAATACTATTCGGCTGGAAATCGTAAAAATCATTAATGAAGAGCTGATAAAGGAGGAAGCCCTCGATCGGGACGCCAGGAGAAAGATAGAATCTCAAAAAAAGACCGTTCCAGAAGGCAGCTTGGAGTGGGACATTCTTTACCGAAAGTACTACGCCGAGGAACTCAAGAAACTATAAGCCTTTTTGTCATAGCTGTATAAACAAAAACAGCGGCGCTTCAAGCCGCTGTTCTCATTTTTACCAAACTTTTGAGGGTCTCAGTTGCGCTTTTTCAGCTTCGGACGATCCTCATCATTACCTGAGGGTTCATCCGAAGAATCCTCAGTTTCTCCGCTGGTGCGTCGTTTCAAAGTTGGCTTGTTTGACTTTTCTCCTTCAGCCGGACGTTTGCGGTTTTCGAAGGCGACGAGCTTGCCTTTGATTTTGTCAAATTCTGAGGTGTTGATGACATACTGGTCGCGCTCAGGCAGTATAGTTGCAATGTTCGCCTGCGTCTTCTCAATTCGATCCCCTGTAGGCGGATGGGTTGAAAAGGCCTTAGCGAGCTTACCCGGTTTTTTCTTCTCTTGAGCCTGAATTTTTTCGAAAAAGGAAATAAAAGCAGTCGGATCATAACCGGTCTTGTACATGTATTCTAAACCGAGGAAATCTGCTTCGGTTTCTGCTTTTCGACTGAAATGTAAAAACTGCAGCGGGATCAGGAAACCCGCGGCATTATAGAGCCCATAGCCAAGGCCACCCCCTAGGAAAATTAGAGGCAATGTCGCGTAATTAGCCAGCGTTGCTTTCGTATATTGTTCTGTGCCATGACGAGCTGCCACATGAGCAATCTCATGTGCCATGACGCCAGCTAATTCCGATTCTTCGTCAGCTGCAGTAATTAAACCAGAATTTACATAGAAAAAACCACCAGGAAGAGCAAAGGCGTTGATTTCATCCGAATCCACCACTTTTATGGTGAAGGGAACCTTTGCATCCGAATTCTTAACCAGGTTCTGGCCGACACGGCTGACATATTCAGTTATCTCCGGGTCATTAACCAGTTTTACCTGTCTTTCAACTTCTTGGGCCAACGATTTGCCCAAAGCAATTTCCTTTTCGAGCGAGATAAAATTCCAGTTTCCTTTGTTAATGTCCCGATTACCGATGTCCTCCACATCAGAGTTCTTCGGTTTCTTTGCAAGGAGGGGAGTATTCTGGCCGAGGCAAAGGGCAAGGGCTAGACAAGTGGAGAGTACCCTTTTCGAATGTTTCATTGAGATTTGCTCCTTTCTAAGTTTACAATCGGGATCAAAAATTAGTCTAACACGGATTAAAGACAAGTTATATTATATCATGCAGCCTCGCGCCCGACTTGCGGATTAGGCTTAAGATCCTGAAGACGCTGCCCACTCAATCGAACAGATACGCCGCAAGACCACCCGGTTAATTGGTTACCTTCCAGTCAAAAAACCTCGGAAGGTATTCTTTATGCCTAACGCCTTAGAATTGCAACTAAGAGATAAGGTTGTCTCGGTGAATGGCAAATTTAGCTGCAAATATCTATCCCTGGAGGAAACTTCAAGACCTTTGGTGTGGTGAAACAGCTTAGCTTCAAAAGGGTACTGGCTCTCGAAATGGGAAAGACTTCACGGATTCTTGTCACTCGCTCTGGAAAGTTCAGAGAACTACTTCGCGGCATTCTTGAAGCACCATTCTTTAGAACTAGAACCTTCGTTGAAACCTCGCTATAAGCTCCGAAAAAACCTAATCTAATTAACAAAGCCGCCGATTTTACAATGTGCCAATCTAATTGCCTGAGAATCCTCCTCATTCTGGAGAGGAAAAACCCGAAAATTCTTGGTTTCTTGAACTAATAATATGAACGTGAAAAAAGTTTGTACAGGTCAGATGTGGAAAAATCTAGAATCTGGAGAAATCTTTGTTGTTACGTCTCTTTACAGAGACGTTCTGGTCTCTTATGCGCTTTTGCGAACTGTCAAGCAGGAGGGGCTTGAGGGAAACAGAAGGGCCAGGGTTGTAAAAACACCCAGTGGAGAAGACATCTCCGGATTTACACTGGCCGAACTTGTTTGAGACTCTTGCGCTCATTTTTGATTGACCCCGCGGGTTAGCTGATCGATGAATTTCCTTTCCTCCACCCTGTATTTGAAGGCCTTCCTGGAATCAATGTAAACCACCGGGATTTCTTCTTTGAATTTCTCAAGGAGGTTCCTGTCCTCAACTATATTTACTTCCCTTAAGATAAAAGGACAAGAAGCTTGAACCTTCCTCAATACCTTTAGAGCCTCTTCACAGAGGCAACAGCCCTCTTTCGAATAGACCACTACTTCTTTCATTTCTTGGTTGGACTCTCTCTCAAATGCTCTTGCGAGGTCTTCCACGAGGTCTTTTGCCGGGGATTACGGTCGTCTTAGGTGGTCTTCCGCGAGGTCTTACAGAAGCGGCTTTGGAGATTCCTTCTGATGTGGATTGCTTGACTTTACCCAAGATTGATCTGGGTTTCCTCTCCAATTTTTCCGAGGCCCCACTGTGCTTTCCCGCTTGCTTTGACTTGAGGACACCCCTCTTTTCCCCAACAACAATTAGGTCCGGCCCGTTCTTGTCATAATCTTCGAAATTATAGTTTCGGTAAAAGTCCAGTTTTTTAAATCCAACTGCCTTAAGCAAACTTTCCAGTTCATTTTTAAAATAAGGATAGATTTCGGTCGTTTGGACGGTAGAGTCCCATTTGTTTTCGTGCCTGTGAAACTTCACTATGCTGAAATCAATGGACTTGGGATTAAAATCAAACAGTCTAAAGAAGAGCGTTTCCTCAGTTCCGTTCCTGGAGCCCGTGGGCGGCATAAATCGAACACGATTTTTCACTATATAGTCGTAGTTTCGGTTCTGTAAAACAAATAAGCCACCTGGATTTAAGCACTTATAGATCTCCTGGAACGCCCTTTTAACTTCCAGCTTTGTTTTGAGGTGAGAAATAGTGTCTCCTAGGCAAGTGACGATGTCGAAACCTTCCGAAAACCGCTTCGACAGATTTGAGAAATCCCCTAGGATATACTCGACTGTTACACCACAGGTAATGGCATTTGCTCTAGCCCTTTCGATCATTTTGGGACTGGCATCTACTCCTACTGCATCTAATCCCAGGCGGCGGAACATAATCACGTGAAAACCCGTGCTGCAGGCTACGTCCAATGAGCTCTTGAGCTTAAGGTCAGAAACGAGCTTTTTAAAGAACATGCCTTCGGCCCCTATCCTCGTTGGCCATGAAATCATTTGGTCGTACGATTCGCTCAGTTGATTGTAAAACTCAAGTTGGGGCAGGATGTTCTTTTCCATATTTTTGGTGTGAGGATATAGCGAATCCTAGACAACACTTTTAATATGTGGAATTTACAATAAATTACAAAACACTGCAAGAAAAAAAGCAGGTGGTTAAGGATTTAATGTAAAGATTTTGTGTTCGGCTGTAATTACGGGGACGGAGGTGTTTCTCAAAAGGTCTTCTCTTCTTAACTCATGAGGCAGGCTGTTTGAACTCTGAAGCTTCCTTCCAGGTATAAGCGATACGATGAATAACGGTAAGATTGGAAAAAAACGCCATAACCCAAAGTACAGGTGCCATCCGATTTGAAAGAGCGCCGATAATCATCAACACCAGACGCTCGGGACGCTCCAAGAAGCCAACCTTGCAGAGTGGGATTAAAGACTCCGCCCTGGCCCTGGTATAGCTAGTCATTACCGCTCCCATCATGACAACACCCGAAAGAATCATGTAGATTAGTCGTTGGGCTTTGGAATAGTAAATCATCAGACCCAGGAACATTGCAATGTCAGAATAGCGGTCCAGCACAGAATCGAAGAACGCTCCGAATTTGGTTACGCTATTGGTGATCCGAGCTACCCTTCCGTCCAACATGTCAAAGATTCCCGCAAGTATTATAATAAAACCTGCCTCTACAAATTTTCCCTTTGCGAAACAAACGGAGGCAAAAATAGTAATGATGAAGCCGACAAAAGTTAGAAAATTTGGATTGACCCCAAGAAAGGAAACCGCACCCACGATGACATCAAGAATTGCCTTGCAAGATTTTCCAATGAGCCGACTCAACATGGATATTTAGTCTGAATCCTCTTCATCATGAATCGTGGTCAACTTTAGTATTTCAAACTCCTTGCTTCCTCCAGGCGTAGTGATTTTGACTGTGTCACCTTCCCGCCGATTCAATAGGCCTTTACCTATTGGGGAGGAGGTTGAAATCAGCCCCTTCTGAAGATCAGATTCCTCGACTGAAACTAGCTTATAAGTTATCTCAGCGCTCTTTTGGGTGTCATAAAGAACCACTGTAGAACCGTAGGAAACTCGGTCTCGGGGGATTTTTTCGAGATTAATCATAGAAACTTCAGCCAGCCGTTTGCGTAAGTGCGCCAATCTAGCATTAAGGATTTCCTGCCTTTGCTTAGCGGACTGGTACTCGGCATTTTCGCTCAAATCTCCCATAGCCACCGCTTTTTTCAGCTCCTGAGGCAGTTGATTCTTCAGTTCGTATTCAATGAGGCGGATTTCGTCTTCTAATTTCTTCTTGATGTGAATTGTCATTTGCCAAAACTCTTTAATCGGTTCTCACCCGCTAGATTTGGTAATAATTTTAGTGCCGAAAAAGTCAAAAGTCCATAGATGAGGAATAAAGCCAGAACTCCTGCTTAGAAGTTTACTTTGATCCTAAAAAAGTCCGAACTTGATTTTCAAGAAACGCTTGGGGTTTTGACGAAAATCATAAAGCAATTTGACTACCTCAGATGAGGCATTGTTCAGGTTGGAATACAAGGAAGGATCGACAAAGAGCTTTCCTACTGTGCCTTCGCCCTGATTCATTTTATCCGCAATTGCAGAGAACTTGCTCATAGTATCTCGGAATTGAGTGTAGAGAGTCTCGTCCTTAGAGAGCTTTCCCAAGAAGCCCTGCCCTTTTTCCATTCGATCTGCCACGACATTGAATTTTGTCAACAAGGTTTCGGCGCGATTAAACACCGCCGGATCAGAGACAAACTTGCCCAAC
>QHZQ01000175.1:5716-6531 GCA_003224725.1 Acidobacteriota bacterium
TTGGCCATCACATTATCTATCCTAATTAAAGTTCCATTCAACCGGTCGTAAATTTCTCGATCGCCAATGAGCTTACCAATAGAACCTTCACCCGATTTGACCTCTAAAATTAGCTTCTGGGCTTCATCAACTGTTGTATTGATTTTGGTAAAAATGGAAGGGTCATTGATAAACTTCCCTAGAGTCCCTTGGCCCACGTCGATTTTAGTGGTTATCTGATTGATTTTGTCTACCAAGTCTCCCAGGTTAGCGACTAGGTCGTTGGCATTTTGAGTGATTATCTTTATATCCGCTTCAGCCTTTCCTCTTACCTCACCATTGGGAGGGATGACCTTGGAGGACTCTGTTCCACGAGAAATGTCAATGTATTTATCTCCCAATAATCCAATAGAGCCCAAAGAAGCGACTGAGTCCTCCCGGATTGAATTCTGGTAACTTTTGTCAATCCGCATGATCACCTCGACGGCGCGATTGCGGTCCGGTGAAGGAGAGATGTTGACGTCATGAATGTTTCCTACTTCGATACCTGCCAGCCAAACGAGCGAACCTTTCTTAAGGCCGGAGGCACTGGGGAAATATGTTTTCAGAGTGTATTTCGTAGTGAAAATACCGGCTCTTCCACTGATTAAGACGATTGCGATGGCTAGAATTGTAAAACTGGCCACCACCAAAATTCCTACTCTCAACTCTGCCCAGGCAAGCCTTCTTCTCGGCATAAATCCTCCTTGTCAGGCAAAAGACTAAACCTACGAAAGAAATCTTCGAATATATTCGTCTTGGCTGCGACGGATCTCCTCATCTACACCCTCGAATAT
>QHZQ01000175.1:6537-19052 GCA_003224725.1 Acidobacteriota bacterium
TGAGCATGAGAAATCGGGTGTTTACGAGGCAAAGCTGGCCTTCCTCCTCCTTGATATAGCGTAAGACTCCATTTTGGTGACCCAGGAATTCGTTTGCCATGGTGAAAGCGTCTTTGAGGCGATGAGTGACAAAAACCGAACTGACACCCTCTAAATCCCGGAGCTTGATGACCAATTCATTGATCGTCCGAGCCGTTAGCGGATCTAGGCCTGCGGTGGGCTCATCGTAGAGCATAATCTTGGGGTTCCCAACCAAGGCGCGTGCAATGGCTGCTCTTCTGCGCATTCCCCCAGAAAGTTCCGAGGGCATCTTCTCGATGGCGTCCTCTAGCTCCACAAACCCCAGTGTTTTTCGAACAATGTAATGAATTTCTTCATCATCCAAATCGCTTTGTTCGTATAGGCGGTAGGCGACATTGTCAGCAACCGAAAGGGAGTCAAATAAGGCTCCCTCTTGAAACACCATACCGATTTTCTTGCGAACCTCCATCAAGTTTCTTTCGCTATATGTCGAAATTTCTTCGCCGTCTACCCAGATTTCACCTTCGTCTGCCTTTTCCAGACCAATGATCAACTTTAGGATTGTTGACTTCCCGGAACCGCTACCACCCAAAATGATTTTGCTCTCGCCGCGTCTTACCGTAAAGGAAATGTCTTTCAGAACCGCGGTATCGTCGTAGGATTTATAAACATGTTTCAATTCAATCGCTACGGACAGCGGACTGTTCATCATAAATTCAGATGAGAACGAGGATGAGCCTGGTGATAAAGAAATCAGAAACAAAGATCAAAACGGTTGCGGTAACAACCGACTGTGTTGTTGATCTTCCGACCCCCTCTGTTCCCCCATAAGTCCTTAGGCCACAATAGCAGCCAATTATGGAGATAATAAAACCGAAAACCGGGGGTTTTATCAGTCCTTGCACCAAATCGGAGTAGGTTAGTTGGTCATAGGCTGAGGTGAGGTAAAGCGTGGGACTTATTCGTAGGATAAAATAGGCAACAAAAAAGCCTCCCATTACTCCGATCATATCGCATAGAACGGTTAGGACTGGAACCATGGTTATCGAGGCAAAAACCCGCGGTGCGACCAATTTTTTTATCGGGTCAGTTCCTAGGGCGCGCATGGCATTAATTTGCTCACTGACCAGCATGGATCCAATTTCGGACGCGATGCCCGAACCGACTCTGCCTGCAACGACAACTGCAGCCAATACGGGCCCCAGTTCCCGAATCAGCGTGACGGAGACTATTGTTCCCGTGTAGCTTACAGCTCCAAAGGAGCCTAGAGATTTGGCTGTTTGAAGCGTCATGACTGCTCCAGAGAAAAAGCCGGTCAGCATGGTGATAGTCATAGAGCCGACACCTATGATATCCATCTGATCGAAAGTTTCGCGAAGGTACAGTGGTCTGCGGAATAAACTGAGGAGGGCTCTAATGCTGAGAACAGTGAGATTCTGGGTCTCAAGCACCCAGTCCTGAAGGAAAGAAGGCGGTTTTCCTGAGATGGTTTCCATTGCGTGTAGCAAGCAGAGGGGACTATTTCATTCGTAGGCTTGGTTTGTCATCGGTATTAGCACCCTCTAATTCTGCGCTAATGATAAGAGAGGAATGAGGATGGAGTTGACACCTTCTTCTTGTTCTAATCTTGCGCGAAAGCTTGCGACCGAATATTGGAACGGACAAACGCCATGCATGCATACTAATCGATTCACAAAAATATAGTCAAGATTCAAGAATCACCTAAAAGTCAGGAGAAACAAAAGAGGGAGACGAAAGGACCTGCGTGGAAAACAAGAATCTGTGTCAATGAGAGTACCGATTGGGCATGCCACAATACCATTCGCAAGCTGGAGTAAAAAATCTTTAGAATGCCTAAACTGAATGATATATTACCCCTTATGTTTGATTTTGTCACGGCAGGTGAATCACATGGCAAGTCCCTGGTAGCCGTGATTTCTGGGTTACCTCTGGGGCTTGAAATCGACTTTGATTCGATTAATCAGGATTTGAGGCGCCGTCAATCGGGTTACGGCCGCGGGGGTCGGATGAAGATTGAAAGCGATCATATCGACGTCGTTTCGGGTGTGCGTTTCGGGAAGACCATTGGAAGTCCTGTGGCTATCATTGTTGAGAATCGCGATTGGGCCAATTGGCAAGCATCAATGTCCGTAAAGTCCAACGAAATTCCTGAAGACAGAATGAAAAAGGTTACTAAGCCCCGACCAGGACACGCGGACCTCGCCGGGGCTCTAAAATACAACACCAAGGACATTCGCAATATCTTGGAGCGCTCCAGTGCGCGCGAGACCACGGTGCGGGTGGCTGTGGGTGGATTTGCCAAAGTTTTATTGCGCCATTTTGGCCTGGAGATTGCTAGCCATACCATCTCTGTTGGTGAGGTGAGTCTGCCAGATGAAAGGAAATATCAGTTCGAAGATCTCATGGCTATTCGGGACAATACCGAAATGCGTTGTATCGACCTCGCTCTCGAGAGGCGAATGATAGACGTGGTCAGAGCGGCGCATTTGGGCGGAGACACGATTGGTGGAGCTTTTGAGGTCATCGCCCACGGGGTCTGTCCCGGACTAGGTTCTCACACCGCCTGGGATCGCAAGCTGGATGGCTTACTGGCGCAAGGCATCATGTCGATTAATGCGGTCAAAGCAGTGGATGTTGGGGCTGGGCATCGTGCCAGCAGGATATTAGGCTCACGTCTGCATGATGAAATCTTTTTTGCTCGTGAGCAAGGCGGGTTTTATAGAGGCACCAACAATGCCGGAGGCATTGAAGGAGGAATGTCGAACGGTTGTGATATTTTGGTGAGAGGATATGTCAAACCGATTCCCACTTTACGCAAGCCACTGAAGTCAGTGGACATCCTTAGCAAAGAGGCTTTTGATGCTGCCTACGAACGATCCGACACCTGTGTCGTACCTGCCGCCGGCGTGATAGGCGAGGCCATGGTCGCCATAATTCTGGCACGTACCTTTCTGGAAAAATTTGGGGGTGATTCTCTCACTGAAACCGAGCGAAATTTTCAGGGATATCGAGAGCAGCTTGCGAATTTTTGAGAATTAATCTCCGCCAAACTATTCTGGCAGCTAAAGAGATATTCCTGTGGTAAGAAAAACTGCAGCTACCAAGCCTTCTATCCTATGTTACTTTCAACGACTGGGTTTACCTCCAAACGGTGAGTTGACGACTCCCAAGGGAGAGGCTAAGATTTAATCCGAGGTCTTACTAGAAGAGCAGAAGTGGCCCTATGTTTCTGCCCATCGTTAAATATGGCGATCCTATCCTACATCAAGTTTGTGAGCCAATAACTCTGTTTGATCACGAGTTGGAAAAGCTCTCCAAGAACATGGTGGAAACCATGTATGCGGCTCCAGGCTATGGTCTGGCTGCTCCTCAGGTTGGCCTCTTGAAAAGGCTCATTGTTATTGATGTCAGCGTGGGAGAAAAAGAGGAATCATTAATTGTTGTGGCCAATCCCGAACTGATCAATGCCGAGGGCGACCAGTTTGAAGAAGAAGGCTGTTTGAGTATTCCTAGTTTTACTGCCAGAGTTCATCGACCCTATCGGGTCATAGTTTCAGGGCAAGACATACATGGTAAAGAGAAGGTTTTTGAAGGTGAGGGTGTTTTGTCGCGAGTATTCGCACATGAAATTGATCACCTCAACGGAGTTCTTTTTATCGATCATTTAGGAGCCATTAAACGGGATATCATCAAAAGGAAGATTCGTAAGAAAGTTCGTGCTGGGGAGTGGTGATGCGGCTGCTTTTTATGGGTACGCCGCAGTTTGCAGTGCCCACTCTAAAGAAACTTCTCTCCAGCCCTCACCAGGTAGTCGCTGTCATTACTCAATCCGACAAATCTTCAGGGCGGGGAGCAAGATTGTCCGTACCCCCGGTAAAACGACTGGGTCTAGAACACGAAATTCCAGTTTATCAACCTGAAAAACTAAAAGCCGAAACATGGCAAGATAGGATTCAAGCGCTAGCCATAGATGCCATTGTGGTTGTGGCTTACGGTAAGATTCTGCCCTCGTGGCTCTTCACGCTGCCGCAATATGGTGCCATTAATCTACATGCCTCATTACTCCCCCAATACCGTGGTGCGGCCCCAATCCATTGGGCGATTGCTAATGGGGAAAACACTACAGGGGTGACAACCATGAGAATTGAAGCCGGCTTAGACAGCGGTGCCATATTAATTCAAGAGAAAATGGATATCGCTCCAGGTGAAACTGCTGTTGACCTTCACGATCGCCTGGCTGCCACCGGTTCAGACTTGATGTTGAGAACCCTAGACTTGCTCGAACGCCATGAAATACAACCTATCCCTCAGGACCCAAAGCTTGCCACCTATGCACCTCCATTGAAGAAATCAGATGGTGAATTGATATGGGAACAAACCTCCATACAAGTTTATAATCGCATTCGCGCTTTTAATCCTTGGCCAGGAACTTACACCTACCTACATGGGGCTCTGCTCCGGATTTGGAAAGCGGCTCCAGTTGAAATCGATGGGAGTAACCAGACTCCGGGAACATTAACCCATGACAGTTTCCTGGGTGCCGTGGTAACGTGCCGACAGGGCTCTCTCCAACTTCAACAGGTCCAGTTGGAGAATCGCAAGAAAATCCTGGCACAGGACTTCCTCCACGGCATCCGTCTACCACAAAATCAGTCGGTACTCCTGGGAAGATAATCTTGCCGCTCGCCTCCGCTCGCCTGCAAGTTTCAGGACTCTGCCGAGAATATAACGAGACAAGGCCCACACTTCCTGGATGCACCCTGCTCCGGGACTGGTACGTTGCAGCGTCATCCGGAAATACGTTGCCGACTCCAACCCAGTGATGTCGAAGAATTGCAAAGGACTCCTTGTCTATTCCACCTGTTCTTTGAAGAAGAAGAGAACGAGAATGTTATTTCAGGGTTCCCGAGGAGGCATCCTGAATTTAGTCTGGATCTACTTCCGACTCTAATCTTCGTCCGTTTTTTAATGATCAGAGGTATTTTAGATTGTTCCCGCCCGTCTTCCATTCTGACGGGTTTTTCGCTGCTCTATTAAGAAAAGCTCCAGATTGCCGATAAGCAAAAACGGAAAATCGCAGGCCTAATCCGGACGAGGGGAGATTAAGTAAAATTCAGAATTATGTTGACGATCTTGCTTGTTGTCGATATTGTCGCTTTTTTGGTCTGCGACTCCAGAATAAATAAATGTTGGAAGGTTATCCAAACTAAAATTCCTGAATAGACTCCTATCTTCCCTTAGCATTCCTGAAATCACGTCCCAGCGAGTTATTTTTGCACGCTCGATTTTCTTTTTTGACTCTATTAAATCTACTTAATTGAGGAATTGATGAGAAGCTCCGTCTCAGTCAAAAAGCCCAAATCTACTACAGAAAATCATATAGATTTCGTAAAAAGCCTACCTTTTATTGGAGTTCACCTGGCTTGTCTCACCGCTTTTCTTACCGGCGTTTCCTGGAATGCTGTACTCTTATGCATTTCGCTCTACTTCATTCGCATGTTTGCCATTACTGCCGGCTTTCATCGCTATTTTTCTCACAAGACATATCACACGAGCCGGCCCTTTCAGTTTGTTCTCGCTCTAATTGGGTGTTCAGCTCTCCAGAAAGGCCCACTATGGTGGGCTTCGCATCACCGGCACCACCATCAACATTCGGATCAAGCGGAGGACGTTCACTCCCCTGAACTTATGGGGTTTTGGTGGTCTCATGTAGGCTGGATTTTGTGTCGGAAGTATGAACAAACAGACTACAACATCATCAAAGATTTTGCCAGGTATCCGGAGCTATATTGGCTCAACCGGTTTCATGTCCTCCCAGGAATAGGACTGGCGGCTGGATGTTTCTTGTTTGCCAGTTGGCAGGGCCTGGTTTGGGGGTTCTTCATCAGCACGGTTCTGTTATATCATGGTACCTTTGTGATTAACTCTTTGTGTCATATGTTTGGGAAACGACGTTATCAAACCACCGATACCAGCCGTAATAGTCTAATCCTGGCCGTTCTGACCCTGGGAGAAGGTTGGCACAACAACCATCACTACTACGCCACCTCTGCCAATCAGGGGTTTTTCTGGTGGGAATTAGATGTCTCCTATTATGCACTGCGCTTATTCTCCCTCTTCCATCTTGTTTGGGACCTAAAGAATCCCCCCCAGCACATACTGGATGCCGCCAGAAGTTGAAAGAAGAGCGTCGTTTCGGTTTTCCGCTCACTCTCTGGGATACCTCAAGTGAGACCGCGTGAGCCGTTCCTGACCTCTCAGCAAGAAAAGCCGAAGAGATCATCTCTTTGTCTCAACAAACCTCCCCATGAAATCGCTATTTTTTGCTCCTTGAACAGCCAACATTGCTGTGATAAAGTCATTTTGAAGCTAAATATTCTGAGGTGATGTGTCTTATTGCATAGAAAGTTACTGAGTTTTTTTCGACTGCTCTTCCTCGCCTCAATCCTTATTTCGGCGGGCTTTCTAAGTTGTTTGGCTGCCATGCGGTTTGCAATCCGTGGTAGTGAAGTAACAGTTCCAGATTTGGTCGGGAAAACAGTTCATGAAGGAATACGGTTGGTGGGCCTCTCCGAACTCCGACTGAAAGTGGAAACGCACCGTTTCGATGACCGGCTGGCAAGCGATCTCATCATTTCTCAAACACCCTTTGCCTATTCAAAGCTCAAGAGAAGTAGGAATGTAAGAGTGACTGTCAGCTTGGGAGCCAAGAAAGTGCCCGTTCCTGATCTTAAGGGAGAAAGCTTAAGAGCTTGCCAAATTGCCTTGCTTGAAAGAGGATTGACTCTAGGGGTAGTCTCTTCCGTGCATTCTGACTTGGCTGAAATGGATAGAATTATTTCCCAGGATCCTCTTCCTCAAACAGCCCTGTCACCTTTGGTCAACCTATTGGTTTCCTCCGGGAAAAAGAGTCGGGCCTATTTAATGCCTGACCTTACAGGAAGTAATTTGGAGGAAGTTTCCAAAGTCATCGAAGTTTCAGGTTTTAAGTTGGGAGCGGTGAATTATCAATCTCTTCCTGGGTTGTTAAAAGGAACGATTTTTCGGCAGAACCCTCCCCCTGGATATAAATTGGTTGAAGGCAGCTCTATCGACCTGGAGGTTTGTAGATAGACATGGTGCAGATTGCTCCTTCCATTCTTTCTGCGAACTTTGCCAAGTTGGCTGATGAGATCCGATCCGTCGAAGTCGCCGGAGCCAGCATGATCCATCTCGATATCATGGACGGCCATTTTGTTCCTAACACTCTTTACCTTTGGATGTCCATCTGATGATCGAAGATCCCGACGCCTACATCCATTCTTTTGTTGTAGCGGGTGCCAACTGGATTTCGGTTCACTTAGAAACCTGCAAGCATCTAAGCCGTACTCTTCAGCTCATTAAGTCTCACGCCGTAAAGGCAGGCGTGGTTTTAAACCCAGCAACTCCACTGGGTCTCCTGGAGGAAGTTCTAAAATGGGTTGATCATGTCTTAATCATGTCTGTGAACCCTGGCTTCGGTGGTCAAGAGTTTATTCCTTCTACCCTTGATAAAATAGAACGACTGAGAGGGATAATTCAACACAAACGGTTGCCAGTTAAAATAGAGGTAGACGGTGGGGTTGGATTGGATAATATATGTGATCTAATCCGAAGTGGTGCTGAGATATTGGTTATCGGCTCCCAAATATTTGATACAGCAGATCCGCATGCGACAGTAAGAAAAATGATTAATCTGGCGAATCATTGTTTAGCGGAAATACAAGCCTGAGTTTCTCATCGGGCACGGAGGTATTCATGAGAAGAACTGTCGGCTTTATTTTATCTTCTTTCCTAATATTCAACTTACTAGGTTGTTTTCTTGCTAAGAAAGGTGAAGTGATCACTCCCACGGGAAACGCAGAGCCCGACAAAATCCTTTATGAAAAAGGTCTGAAGGATTTAGAAAAGGGGCGCTTCGAAGTGGCTCGGCTTACTTTTCAAACATTACTAAACACCTACCCGGACAGCGACTATAAAGAAAAAGCCAAGCTAGCCATTGCGGATTCTTTCTTTAAGCAAGGAGGCACCTCCGGCTTGATTCAAGCTGAGGCCGAATACAAAGACTTCATGACGTTCTTCCCCACCAGCGACGACGCCGATGATGCACAGATGCGCATTGCCATGACTCACTACAAACAAATGGAAAAGCCCGATCGCGATCGCACTCAGGCCAAGGCCGCAGAACGCGAGTTCAAGAGTTTTATTGAGCAATTCCCAGATAGTCCTTTGAAGGACGAAGCGACGCAGCGTTTGAGAGAGGTTCAAGAAGTTCTGGCAGAAGGCGACTTGGGAGTAGCTCGCCATTACATGATTCTAAAGCGTTACGACGCTTCCATCAGTCGATCCCGTACGGTGCTGAAAGAGTATCCGGATTTCAGTGAGCAGGATGCCGCGCTGTTCATCATGGGTCAAGCATTGGAAAAGAAAAAGCAGATCGTTCAGGCAGGTTACTATTACGGAAAGATCGTCAGTGATCACCCTCTCAGCAATTTCGTTGAAGAAGCTCGCAAGAGACTGGAAGATTTGAATCTCCCGATTCCGGAGGTGAATCCTGAGGCTCTAGCACGGGCTCAAGCCGAGCAGGAGAACCAGGAGAAGAACTCCTTTATGGGACGGGTTGCCAACCTCTTTAGCAAAAAGCCTAACGTCTCCAACGCCAGAAAATCGAGCCGACCATCGTTGGATCTGGGACCCGAACGTGTCAATTTGGAGCCAGCCAATACCGCCACGAAAGTTTCCCCGCCTCCTCCTGGTAACGAGCTTGGCGTCGAGACTAGCGGCGGCGTTGCGGTTGAAATAGTAAATCGCCCTTCGGACAGTTCCGGAACCAGCCAGTCCTCTCCCCAAGCTGCCCAGGTTGTACCATCAGCCCCAGACAAGGCAGATCCTTCGGGAAGCAATGACTCCAATTCGGAAAAAAAAGATGAGTCTGGAGTAATCTCGAAAGAGACTACGCAAGCAAATGATGCCGCAAGTAGCGGACAAAAGACGGAACAAAGAAGTGACAAAAAGAAAAGGAAATCAGGTTTGCGAAAGTTTTTTAGGTTTTAGAGGTAAGTGTCTTTAGCTCGCAACAAACAACTCTGCGATACCTCGATCGGCTGACTTTTTTCTAAAGTTTGTTTGGCCGCAAACGATTTGTGAATGAGAATCTCTAGTCTTCAGTCAAGTGAGTAGGAGAGCGGAATGGGCAAAACGATTTTGTTGGCAGACGATAGCATCACGATTCAGAAGATTGTGAATCTTACTTTTTCTGGGGAAGGTATTGATGTCGTCACCGTGGGCAACGGAGATGCAGCCTTAAAAAAGATTTATGATGTTCGGCCTGACTTGGTTTTGGCCGACATTTTTATGCCAGGGAAGAATGGTTATGAAGTATGCGAACATATCAAAAACGACGCTGAACTTCCGACCATTCCGGTGATTTTGCTGGTTGGAGCCTTTGAGCCCTTTGACCGCAACGAAGCAGCTAGGGTCAAAGCGGACGGCCATTTGACAAAGCCTTTCGAGATCAAGGTACTTATCTCTGCAGTCAACTCACTGATCAGTGCTGCCGAGCAAGAAAAAGTAACTGAAAGTGTCAAGGAAATTCCGAGAGCGGATGCAGAAATTCCGCCCGCGAGCGAAGAGGTTGCTTCTTCGACCCATGAAACGCCTGAACCAGCTGAGCCTGAGGTTGAAATACCGGAATGGATTTCTGCCCCACCGGTTACTTTGGGGGCCGCTTCGGAGCCCGCGACCTCTGCCGCTGAACCAGCGAGCGTGGCTGAGCGTTCGTATTCTGTTACAACCAGTGTGGCGCTAGAGGAACCTGCAGTTGAGTTAGTCCGGAAACAAGACCAGGTAATTGAAGAATCTCGTCCAGAAGTCCCTTCCTTCAATGCAGAGGACTCAGATCCCTTAGGACTATACACGTCGGAATTCGTTCCTGGGGAAAGAGGCGGCAAAGCTGATCTATCGATGGACTCAAGGAGCTTCGTAGTGGATATTTGGGAACATCGTTCCACTTACGTGGAAGACATGGAAGTTTTACCCGTAATCACTGAAGAAAGGCAGAAGGGCCAAGTCGCGGTAATGACCGCTGGTTTAGAAGAAACGGCCCCATCTGAACCCGTTGGGCTAGAGACCGTGCCAACAACTTCCGTTCAGTTGGAAGAAGAAACTGCCGATACCGTTGAGTCTATTGCCAAATCTTCCGTTTCTATTGCAGAAGACCTGAGTGCCCCTCGGAAGGCAGTTCTCACGTCCAGTGAGACAGGGGAGCCGTTGGGCAAAGAAACGGTTCCGTTTGAATTGGTTGATCTCGTAGCTGAAAGGGTGATTGAGAGGCTCAGCAGAGAAGTTATTGAGAAAATTGCCTGGGAAGTGATTCCCGATATGGCCGAGATCGTCATAAAAGAATACATGAAATCTCGTCTCGATAGTACTGGCAAAGTCTAAGTTTCAGCGCCGCACCCTTTGATTCCTTTATCCACAATCCCACTGAAATCAGCTTTATTCCAGCCTCGTGCTTGATCCGCTTCTGATCTTGCTTGACTCAATTTCCCTTCACATTTGAGTTTGGAAATGTACAATAGACCGAAGGCCAGGGTGAGATCACGGATGGGGAGAATGAATCACTGAAGAGACAGATGGCGATGGATACGATTCCGGTCAAGATGGAAGAAATACCCAAGAGCTATGAGCCCGGGTCTGTTGAGGATAAATGGTATTCGTTTTGGGAAAAGGAGGGCTTTTTTGTAGCCGACGTTTATTCCCCCAATCCACCCTATGTGATCGTGATACCGCCGCCCAACGTTACTGGCTCGCTCCATATGGGGCACATGCTGGTTTATACGTTACATGATATCGTCGTTCGGTGGAGAAGGATGCAAGGCTACAATACGCTCTGGTTGCCCGGAACAGACCATGCAGGGATTGCAACTCAAAATGTCGTGGAACGGCAACTGGCAATGGAAGGCAAGACTCGCCACGACTTGGGTCGTGAGGCTTTTGAGAAGAGAGTTTGGAAATGGAAAGAGCAAAGCGGCAACACGATCCTGCGACAACTTCGACGCCTCGGGGGGTCGTGCGACTGGACGCGAGAACGCTTCACTCTGGATGAAGGGTTATCCCGTGCCGTGCGAGAAGTTTTTGTGCGCCTTTACGAAGAGAACCTCATTTATCGGGATAAGCGGCTCATCAATTGGTGCGTCCGATGTCGGACGGCTCTATCGGATCTGGAAGTCAAAGCCGAACCAATCCAGGGCAAACTCTATTACGTCCGTTATCCGATCCAAGGATCCTCGGAATTCATCACTGTGGCCACCACTCGGCCGGAGACCATGCTGGGCGATACTGCCGTTGCTATGAATCCCCATGATGAAAGGTACAGACATCTGATTGGAAAAACTATAGCGTTGCCGCTCGTGCAGCGCGAAATACCTCTCATAGTGGATGAATTCGTAGATCCGAAATTTGGCACCGGTTTGGTGAAAGTGACGCCCGCACACGATCCTAATGATTTTGAAATGGGTTTGCGCCACAAGCTAGAGATAATTTCGGTGATGGATGAAGATGGCTTGATGACCGAAGCCGCAGGGCCTTTCAAAGGGATGGATCGGTTTCAGTGCCGGCGTGCCGTCGTCGACGAACTAGAGATTCAGGGGCTTTTGGAGAAAGTGGTCGATCACCCTCACAGTGTGGGCCACTGTGACCGCTGCAAAACTGTGATCGAACCCCTCTTGTCGACCCAATGGTTCGTACGGACCAAACCTCTGGCCGAGCCTGCCATCCGGGTTGTTGAAGAAGGACGTGTCCGTTTCGTACCTGAAAACTGGTCAAAGACTTATTTTGAATGGATGCGAAACATCAAGGATTGGTGTATCTCTCGCCAATTATGGTGGGGGCATCGAATCCCAGCCTGGTATTGTGATCGTTGTGGCGAGATCAATGTCGCCCGGGAAACTCCGCGATCTTGCCGCAAATGTAGCCACCTACAGCTTACTCAGGAAACCGATGTGCTGGATACCTGGTTCAGTTCTGGCTTGTGGCCCTTTTCCACTTTGGGCTGGCCTGAACAGACGGAAGACCTGAAGAAATTTTATCCAACTTCGGTTTTGATTACAGCATTTGACATCATCTTCTTTTGGGTGGCACGCATGATCATGTTGGGATTGAAGTTCATGGGTGACGTGCCTTTTCGAATTGTTTATATCCACAGTCTGGTGCGCGATGCTGAAGGCCAAAAGATGAGCAAGTCGAAAGGAAATGTCATTGATCCCGTCGAAGTGATGGAACAACACGGCACTGATGCGGTTCGATTTACTCTAGCTATAATGGCTGCGCCCGGCACTGACATCGCTCTCTCGCAGGAGAAGATGCTCAGCTATCGTGCCTTTGCCAATAAAATTTGGAACGCGACTCGATTTGTGCTGCTCAATCTGGAGAGTATCTCCACTCAGGTTCAATCT
>QHZQ01000175.1:19202-29480 GCA_003224725.1 Acidobacteriota bacterium
GTACATTGAGTTCATCAAACCGAAGATAACAGACGAGCAGAGAACGGAGGTGAGCACGCTCTCATTTGACGTTTTGTTCTTTGTTTTTGACCAGGCGCTGAAGCTTCTCCATCCTTTCATGCCTTTTATCACAGAAGAGCTCTGGCAGCGCTTACCCCATCAGGGCCTTTCTATTACGGTCCAGCCTTTTCCCAGGTCCCGGAAGGAATTAATCGATTCTGAAGTCGAAAGACAAGTGGAGGTCCTGGAAGAGATCATCATCAAAATTCGCAATGTCCGGGCGGAAATGAATGTTGATGCTGGAAAGCGAGTTCACGTAAACCTGGCCAGTTCTGTGCCTGGTCTTCGCGCCTTGCTGATACAGAGTATCCCTTACATCAGGAATCTGGCCCGTTGCGAGGAGGTAAAGATTCTCGCCGCTATTGGTCAAGACACCTGTTCTGCCAGGACAGTGGCCTCAGGGGTCGCAATCGAAATCCCATTGGCTGGCTTAATTGATCTAGGTGCAGAAAAATCCAGGATTCAAAGAGAAATTTTCAAAATCGAGAAAGAAATGACTCCCATTCAACAAAAGCTTCTCGACCAGAATTTTCTGGATCACGCCCCCGAGCAGGTTGTAAGACTGAACCAGAACCGGCTATTCGAGTTTCAAGAAAAATTGAACAAGCTCAACGAGAATCTGAAAAGGCTCTCCTGAAAATGCCTTCGTGGCAGGGAGCTGTGAAAAATTGGGAAGCCGAGTCTGCTGGCGAGCCGTCGCCCCAGCAAATCCCTGGCCCATGAGGCTGGGCGGGAGCCTCGCCCTCCCGATCGCGCCGGTTTTGAATTTTTTCACAGCTCTAGGCAGACGATCTGAGACCAACGAGCTCCGGACTCACGAATTTTTTTACACCTTCAGGGGTGGGTCGTCTGCGTCGTCAACGACCCACCGCTGGGGCTGTTGGTCTCGCCCCCCTCGCAGGAGGGGAAGGCTTCTTGGTGATTGCCGGCGCAGACGGCATGAGAGTCCCTTCTGAAGCTGGTTTTTGGATGTGGCCGATGTCCCCGCGGCGATAAGGAGAAGTCCGGTCCGGAAAAGGGCTCCCGCCTTCTTTTGAACTTTAATCCCCGGTGCTGCCCCCCGGTTGAAGGAATGGCGACTTGTCAACCATGGTTGAAATGAACCGGGAGATTTTAGACCAGATCATCTCCAATGCCCTTGACGAGGATTGTGGCATAGGCGATTTGACGACTGAGTCTATCGTCCCACCCGATCTCATAGCCCAAGGAGAATTTCTAGCCAAAGAGGATCTGGTGCTGGCCGGATGGCCGGTTGCCGTTCACACCTTCCAGAGAATTTGCCCTGTGATTTCGGCGGAAGCAACTTTTGTTGATGGAGATTCGGTTCAAAGAGGCAGTGTCGTTGGCCGGGTAGGAGGTCCTGTGGCTAAGCTGTTGACAGGTGAACGGGTCGCCCTTAATTTCTTGCAACGGTTGTCAGGAATCGCAACCCAAACTCGAAAATATGTCAACGCTGTCTCCGGAACCAGGGCGGTGATTTTGGACACCCGAAAAACCACTCCGGGTTTGCGAGTTCTGGAGAAATATGCAGTTCGAGTGGGCGGAGGTAAGAACCATCGCTTCGGCCTTTATGATGGAGTCTTGATTAAGGAAAACCATATCACCGCAGCGGGGGGCGTCAGAGAGGCAATTCGTCGCGCACGGAGCCGAGTGGACCATCTCAAAAAAATTGAGGTAGAAGTCACCAACCTGCAGGAATTAAACGAAGCTTTGGACGCGAAGGCCGAAATCATCCTGCTTGATAATATGACGGTGCGGCAGGTTGAAGCGGCTGTTGATCAGGTAGACGGCCGGGCGCTTCTGGAGGCTTCTGGAGGCATTCATCTAGAGAACGTCAGAGAGTATGCCTTGACTGGAATTGATTTCATTTCAGTAGGCGCGCTTACCCATTCGCCTAGGGCTGTGGATATCAGTTTAAAGATCAGTCTCTAAAAAGGGCCAAGATCGGGTTGCAGCATAAGACGGCAGTATGACGTAGTGACGCCCGCACAACTTCGGGCCTGCTCGCATAAGAAAGCCAGGCGACCAATACGCCTAAAGTTTTCTGAGTCCGAATTCCGATCATGTTTCAAGCAGAGGAAACCCGCAAGCTGGACCGTTTCATTCAACTGCTGTTGGCCAATGCCACGGTCTTTGTTTCAGGAGAAAAATTGGCCGAGCCATTGAATGTCTCCCGCATGACCATCTGCAATTGGGTTCATCGCCTGCGAGAACAGGGGATGGTTATAGAAATTAAACCTAAGACCGGCTACCGCCTGACCCAGGTTCCCGATCTTTTGCTTCCTCAACTGATTAAGCGCGAACTCCGCACCAAGGTGTTGGGAAAAAGTCTCTATCATTATTTTCAGGTCGGATCCACTAACGATGTCGCTCATCAACTGGCCCAGCAAGGCGTGGCGGAAGGAGCGCTGATTATGGCAGAACAGCAGACCCATGGGCGCGGCCGGCTAGGCCGAGACTGGTACTCAGAAAAGAGCGTTGGTATTTATCTTTCCCTGATCCTGCGGCCCGATCTCAAGCCGCGCCACGCGTCTATAATAAATCTGGCAGCTGCTGTGGCCCTCAGTCAGGCGATTGAGAACACTTGTGCCTTGACCACTGATATTAGATGGCCCAATGATGTCTTGGTTAACAATAAAAAATGTTCTGGAATTCTTACGGAGATGAGCGCAGATTTAGATCAAATCAAATATATGGTTGTCGGGATCGGAATCAACGTGAACCATCCGTCATTTCCCAAATCTCTCGAGGGGCGGGCATCTTCACTGTTTCTGGAGGGAGGGCGACGGTTCTCCAGGATTGAAATCATTTTGGCTCTGCTTAGGTTTTTCGAAGATCTGTATTTCCAGTTGCAAGAGCAGGGAAGCGACGAGGTGCTCAAGCAGTGGATTCGGCGGTCCTCATTTGCTCGGGGCAAAGAGGTATCAGTGGATCTTGGCGACAAGAAGATTCATGGTACGACCATGGGACTGGGAAAAGAAGGAACCTTGCGGGTGAAGCTCAGGAGCGGACTGATAGAAGATGTCATGAGCGGGGATGTTGTCATCTGGGAACGGGCCAATGACAGGCCCCGGGGTTGAACAAAAAACGTCACCCTCGAGGTTCATCACAGCACGAGGCAATCGAATGTTACTTGTCATTGACATTGGCAATACCAACACAGTTCTGGGCGTCTACGAAGAGAGTCGCTTGATCGTTCATTGGAGGTTGGAGACCAAGCAGAGTCAAACTGCAGATGAATACGGAATCTTGGCCCGCAATCTATTTGCCCTGGCCGACATCGAATTCACCAAGATCCATGCCATTGTCATAGCCTCAGTGGTTCCTCCCTTGAATTCCGTCCTGGAACAAATGGCTTTGAAATACTTTAGGGTCGAGCCCCTGTTCATTGAACCCGGCGTCAAAACAGGCATGCCGGTCCTGTATGACTCCCCTGCCGACGTGGGTGCCGATCGGATTGTTAATGGAGTGGCCGCTTACGACAAGTACGGCGGTCCCTGCATTGTAGTTGACTTTGGAACTGCAACCACCTTTGACGCCATTTCTGCAAAAGGAGAATACCTGGGAGGCGTTATTACACCCGGCCCGGGAATCTCGGCGGAAGCACTTTTTGCCAGAACAGCACGGCTGCCCAGAGTGGAGATCAAAGCCCCTTCTAAAGTTATAGGTACCTCTACGGTAGGAAGCATTCAATCTGGTCTTTATTATGGTTACATAGGTTTGATCGATGGCGTTTTGGAGCGTATGATCCACGAGCTGGGTCCTAAGACGACCGTCGTCGCCACCGGAGGACATGCTTCACTGATTGGCGGGGGAACCCATCGCATTCAACACATTGACCCCAGCTTGACTCTGGAGGGCTTGCGTCTCATTTACGAAAAGAACAGGGTGAAATAATTTTCATGGAAAATTACTTTAACTATTTCACTGAAATCGAGGAACATTTTCAAAAGTGCCGTGGGAAAGCCACCCTGCTTTCCCCCTTGGACTGGTCATTGATCGAGTCCTTTCAGGAAGCCGGAATTCCTGTGGAAACGGTTTTACGGGGATTAGACCGAGTTTTTGAGAAATACGAAAGACGGAACAACAGGGTCAGGAAAATAAATTCTTTGGCCTACTGTACTCAAGCCATTTTGGCTGAATATGAACGTCAAAAAGAGAGCGTGGTTGGAAGGGGCTCTCAACCGCGGACCGCCAACGGAGTGACCGATCGGGAAAACCTCGTCCAGCTTGTTGAAAGCGCCCGCCAAAGATTGAACTTAGCCATTGAGCAATTGCAGGCTCGAGCGGCCGGCTCCCCCGTCGTGATTTTGGAAGACGTCATGAAATCTCTGGAGAACATCAAAACGGAACTAGCCACTCAGGGACGTGTCGATTACGAGAACTTGGAGCTGAGGCTTACTACATTAGAAGATAAGATTCTTGCTTCCTTGATTTCTACGCTGAGTGAAGAGACTCTCATGACCCTCCGCGACCAGACAAACCAGGAAATCGGCCGGCATAGGCGTGGATTGAAAGCGGAACAGATCGCCATGCTGGAAAGGAAAATGATCAACAAAAAGATCTTCGAACAGTTTGGAGTACCGCGTTTGAGCCTCTTCTACCTCCCGTTAAATTGAATGCCCAACGCTCTTTGCCGTTGAATGCGCTGACTAAGGCCGACAACTCGATTTTAGGTCCCTAAATTGAAAACCTCATTCACGGTAAATATCGAGCGGATCATTGCAGGCGGTCATGGCTTAGCTTTTTATGAGGGACGTGCCACCTTCGTCCCTTTTTCCGTACCTGGGGACAGAATTCTCATTCAACAATTTGAAGATCGGAGACATTATCTTAGTGCTCAATCCATAAGAGTGGTGGAAGCCTCTCCCCACCGTGTAGCCGCTCCCTGTCCCTATTTTGGCAAATGCGGTGGATGCGACTTCCAGCATATGAGCTATCAACGCCAACTGGTAAGCAAAAAGGAAATATTGATAGATGCGCTGAAACATATTGGCAAGATCGACTTCCCGACTTCTAAGGTTTCGCTGATTCCTTCACCTCCTCTGGGCTATCGCAATCGCCTGCAACTCAAGATTGCTTACAGCGGTGCTGAGTTTTCCTGGGGTTTTTTCCAACATGCATCCCACCAAGTATTTGCGGTGGAGAATTGCCTAATTGCTTCTGAAGAACTATGGAGATTTCTGTCTTCACTTCAAGAAGTCCTCAAAACTTCGCCTCTGTTGCGGGAAAGGCCGGCCCAAGTGGAGATATTTCAAGGCAGACCGAATCAATATTTGGTGGAGTTGCAGATTGGCGCCGGAGAATTAGATCTGGAATTGCTTTGGAAAGAATTACAACAGTCAGGGTTAAACTGGGCAGGAGCAGGAGTCAGCTTTTTCTTGTCGTTACCGTCGGGAAAAGCTCTAAAGATCTCGGGAGAAGACTTCGTTTGGAAAAAGGTTGGCAGTTTGGAATATCGAGTGAGTCGAGGCTCTTTCTTTCAAGTGAACGATTACTTGCTAGAGAGGTTAAGAGACTGTGCGGTGTCAGGGTTTTCAGGAAAGCGAGTTTTGGATTTCTATTGTGGAGTCGGATTTTTTTCTTTGGCGTTGGCGAAAAATTTCGAGGAAGTCTGGGCTGTGGAAATGAATCCCTCTGCAGTTGAAGACTTTCAGGCAAATGTTAAGCACAACCAGGTTGCCAATTGCACTCTCTTCGCCCAGGAATTGAGAACTTTCATCCAAGAACAAGATTCTTTATTGAAGGGATCAGATAGATCCTCCTCGGATGGGTCTGGCCAAAGAAACGGTCAACCAGGTGTCGGCCATCGGTGCCGCTAACGTCGTGTACGTCTCCTGTGACCCTTCGACTCTGGCCCGCGATTTGAGAACCTTTCTCAACCATCAATATGAAATCTGTTCTGTGCACATTTTAGACCTGTTTCCGCAAACTCATCATCTCGAAACCGTTACAAGATTGCGAAAAGTACGTCCATAGGACGCCTCAGCCTCTATTCAGAAAGTGAGCCCGATGTTGGAGTGTTCAAGGTGAGCGATGCTACGGAGGTGGGGAGGTGTGAAGAAATTGAAATCGCCCATCCCTCGGGCTACTGTAAGTCCCCTGCAAATCAGTACCGCGACCGTCAGGAAGCGGCCATTTCCGCACCGACACCAATTTTCTTCACACCTTCTACGCGCAAGGGTCCCGGTTAAGCAGAGCGTCGTTGGCAAATCGAGATATCCGCTCTTTATAGCAAATGAAATGTCCGGTTGAGTTATAGAGTTGACTGTTGGCAAACATAATTGTACTATTTCCCTGTCTATCAAGAAGTTGGGAGTTTCTTAAGCATCAACAGGAAAAGCTCAGTTCGTCCTAACAACCCCATTTTTTCAGTCTCTCAAATTTAGGTATCCTTTGGGAAATGACTATACTTTTTTATCAAGAATTGTCGAAAAGGATTTTGGACAGATGGTGAATCGTTAGTAAATATTTCTTGGTGGAGAAACATGGAATGGACAAATTGAGGAGACCCCTCTGGGGACTGATTGTGCTGTTGATAGGAATCGGCTTAGGGTCGTGTAAAACCACTCAGCCTAGAACGTCTACAGCCAAGCCTCCGGTTGAGGAATCCCCTAGAATATCGATACAGTCAGAGTTGCCTGTTCTGCCCGAATCCGCTTCTCAGCAGGTGATAACAAGAATTCAACAAAAAGCGCCTTTCGACCCGATTGAGCAGGTCATCCAAGAATCTCAAGCTCGTTTCTTACAAGGTGAAAAGGATCTCAAAGCGGGCTTCTTAGAAAAAGCTCGAAAAAATTTTGATGAGGCTTTGGAAATCATTCTTCGCTCCGGATTTGTCATTAGCCAGGAAGAACGTCTCGAGCGTCACTATGAGGGCCTACTTGATCGTATTCATAACTATGAACTTGCTGCATTGAAAGAGGGTGATGGCTTCACTGAAGAACGCTATGAGTCTGCGCCCATTGACGAAATTTCCAGCGGGGAGTTGCCTCTAACCTTTGATCCGAAGTCCAAGATCCTGGCAGAACAAACTTTAAAGAAGGTACCTCACGATATTCCGCTTGCTCTCAATGATACAGTGCTGCGATTTCTGGATTACTTTCAGAATAATGGAAGAAAGGCAATGGAGGCGGGAATGCAGCGTGCAGGACGCTATCGGAGGATGATTTCTCAAATTCTGGCGGAGGAGGGAGTGCCTCAAGATCTCGTTTATCTTTGTCAAGCCGAAAGCGGGTTCAAGCCTCTGGCTTACTCCAAAGCGAGATGCAAAGGACTCTGGCAATTTGGAGCCGCACGAGGTCAAGAATATGGCTTGAGGCAAAACTGGTGGATTGACGAGCGCTCCGACCCTGAAAAATCCACGCGGGCGGCGGCGAAGCATCTCAAAGACCTTTATCAACAATTTGGAGATTGGCTGCTTGCAATGGCAGCTTACAACACAGGGCCTGGCAATATTGAAAGAGCCATCGAAAGAACCGGTTTTGCTGATTATTGGCAACTAGCAAAACGGAGCACTATACATCCCGAAACTCAAAAATATATCCCGATCATTTTGGCTATGGCCATCATTTCGAAGGATCCTGGGAAATACGGTTTTGAGGTCACTCCGGACCCGGCCGTCACCGTGGATAAGGTGCATATTGATAGCGCTATCGATTTACGTTTGGCAGCCGAATCCTTAGACATTGGACTCTCGCAAATTCAGGATCTAAATCCCCATGTGAGACGTTTAACGACCCCTCGGAATGACCTGGAATTTACGCTGTATCTGCCGGAAGGTACTAAGGAGAAATTGCTGCACGAGTTGGCTGCTATTCCCGAAGATATGCGAGTTAACTGGCGCCTGCATCGAGTGGACGAAGGAGAGACCCTCTCTGCTATCGCCAAAAAGTATCGAACCACTCCTTCCGCCATCGCCCAGGTCAATAGTCTTAACGAAAGGCGGAATATTCAAGTCGGTGAGAAGTTGATCATTCCTGTGACTCCTGACAGGGGCAGAGGAGCTTCTCCTATTATTGCTGGCTCATGGGTTCGTCACAAAGTAAAGCGTGGCGATACGATCGCCAGCGTGGCCAGAGATTTCGATGTGACCAGTGCTCAGATACGCAAGTGGAACAAGTTGGGCGTCAATACGAGGTTGAGACTTGGCCGAGTTCTGGTGATTCACCCTCCTGAACTCATGGCCAAGTCGAGTCCTCCTGACAATACTTCTCGCCAGGGAGCAAGCCGGCATTCGGACGGCGCCAACGAGAAGCGTACTCGTGTTGTTCACCGGGTGAAAAAAGGCGAGACCCTTTTTGCAATTGCAACCAACTACAAAACCACGATCAGTTCCATAAGAGATTGGAATAATCTTTCTCAGAACGAGAGCCTGAAGGCAGGAGACAGGCTTACGATTTATCTTGGTCGGTGACAGGCTGCTGTAGCGCAGACTTCAGATCCAGCCAGGATTCAGCTCTGCTCCTCTTGAAGCTCCAAAGGGATCATCACCTGAAAAGTTGCTACTTAGCTTTGGCCGCCAAGGCCCTAATCTGCTGGTAGATGGTCTTAATCTTTTCCCGGTTTTCCTCTTTGCTCTTGACCAGACCGGCTTCAAATCGAAAGGTTTTATTCTTAAACTGAACTTTGAGCTTGTCGCTGGACTCGGCTACGATCATTTCTGACAGCCTACCGCTAAACCCATCTTTTGAATTCCCCGAGGGCACGAAGGTAAACACATAAGCATTGAACCTAACTCTTCCCGTGCAGCTTCCGATGGAGTGGTCATGGACTACCGGGTAGGCGTTGAATTCAAGTTTTTCCATCTCAGCTTTTAGTTCAGAGGCGACAAAAGGGAATCGGCTTTCATACGTCGACAACTGTAATAAAGAGGAATAGATCTCGCGGGCTTCATCAAACTTCGCCTCGTTAATGTATTCTTTGGCCTGAGCACTTGCCCTGCTAAGACTTTCTTTCTTGAACGACAGGGCCTTCTGATTTTGAGGATCGATCGCCAGGACTCGATTGGAATAGGTATAAACATTGTCATTCGGAGGCGTAACGTAACGACCGGCTACTGCGGCTAATTCTGCCTTCTGCATCCAAGGTGATCGAGTTTCCAATTGTTTCGATTCCTCTGCCTTCAGAGTGTCACGGAGATTTTGCAATTCCACGCTCTCAGGAAAGTACACCTGAATCTGACGAACGAGGGCTCTGGCACTCTCAAAATCTTTAGTCTGGATTTTGCGCTGAGCCTGGGCCACCAAGTCTTGATGAATCTGCTCAAGTGTTTCCTTCCCCAAGGGATCGCTCGGCGCGAGGGCGATGAGCTGATTGATCAGGTCCAGAGCATTCCCCTCATTTGGCGGAAAGTAGTTGGCAGAATTCACAGCTACAGAAATTTGTCGATGTATTTCCTGTATTTTGTTTCTTAGTTGAACTTCACTCGAGTCTGTCGCGACAACAGGTGTCCTGAGTTTCGTCTTTAAGACTTTCAATTGGCGAGAAGCTTCCGGGTCTCTTGGGGAAACTTTGAGCGTATTTTCCAAAGTGACTCGCGCTTCTTCCCATCGCCCTTTTAGCATCGCGCTTCTGCTCTGTTGTAGATAATACTTCCGGATCTTGTCTTTTAGCTTAAGGGCAAAACGATTTCGGGTGTCCCTTTCTAACAGGGTATCGCAGGTTCGATTAGCCTCCAGGAGATTTCCTCGGTCGAAAAGAATCTTGGCCGCTTCTTGTAAATCCTCCTGCTTGCTGGGCTGAATATTTAATTTCTCCAGTCGGACCGATAGCCAGTTAGGGGCACCTTTTTCAATAGTGAGCTTTTGAGTCAAGGGTGCATAGCCCTCCTTCTCAACGCGAAGGTCATAATTTCCAGCGGCTAAGGCTCCGATATGGAGACGGGTTTGCCCTTTTGGTTCTCCATTGATAAAAACCTGGGCAGCTTCAGGATCTGACTGAATTTCAAGACTGCCATTCAAACTGTTCCCAGATCTCAGAACCAACCAGCCAAGAATCGCCGAAAACAGCAGGGTGGCCCCGATGAAATAAGCAACGACGATCCTCTTGGTCTTGGGATTGGTCGTCGAACCACGTGGGTTCTCTTTAACGACCGTGGCTTCGGTGGTTTCATGGTGCACCTCGAGTTGAGACTCCTCGCCGGAGAGTTCCCAGGGGATTCTCGGGTCATTGGTTTCGTCCGATTGTTCCTCGGGGATGTGGTCCTCAGGTTTTTCA
>QHZQ01000175.1:29605-32588 GCA_003224725.1 Acidobacteriota bacterium
CTGCCTCCGTCTCTTGAACTTTTTGCCGGCTGAGCTCCAGATAGTCCTGCAGCGTGCGATTTTTGGGCTCCAATTCACATAAAAACCTAAACGTCCCTTCGCACTCCTTATACTGTTCCCGGTCAAATTGGTCCATGGCCTCTTTTTTCAGGTTTTCGATGGTAATCACCAACTCTTCCTCCAAATGCTGGTCTTCCAATTTCTTCCGGGCTTCGACAACAAAATGGGCTGCCTCAGAATTACTAGGATCCACCTCTAGAGCCTGGGTCATAACCGTTAGACAGGCATCATAATCCTTATTCTCAAAATGCACCTCGCCGGAGCTAAGAAGTTCATTGAGATTTGGGATTTTCGACGCGGGAGGGCTAGCCTCAACATTGACTGATTCCCCAAGGTTTATGCTTTCAATACATTCAGATAGATTTTCTAGGTTGTGTTCGCAGGCAGTTTCGACTTGTCCGAGATATTCCTCGAGCTTGATGCGGACTTCCTCCATTTGCAGATGTAGGCTCTTAATTTCTCCTCTTTGCTGGATGCCCTCCTCAACCCTCAGATTCTCCGGCAATCTCTCAAGTATCTTGAGAGTTTCGTCAAAATAGCTTTGCAATTCTTCACGACTCAAAACAGAATGATCGTTTTGAGTTTGATCTATGGATCTAGCTTTTTGCAGGAGATTTTCCAGATCCTGCAAACTGGTTTTGGCTTCTCGAAGAAGATTCCTCAACTCTGACATAGGAGTTACACCTTTGTAGCCGTGGAGGCCGATTTTGTCACTTCAGTTCGTGCCCCTGGTTGGTTGGCACAGCCGCGGATGAGATGCGGTAATTCCCCTTGGAGACAAACACTCTCGTAGATACCGCGATGTCTCGAAATGGCAGACCATCAGGTTACGTCATGAAGACTGATGTCTGTTCCTTCGAGTCGAGGGACCAGAGAGTTTTCAAACGACAGGCTCATCTTCAAAGCTAGTATTGGATGTCCTTTATTTTAGATGGTTTCCAAGTCCGAGGTCCCTGGTTGAGGGAGCAATTCCCAGGCCAAGCTGACACCGACCTGACGGGAGCAAAATGACTTAAATGAAACTTGATTGAATGAATCAAATTTATTCCTCCAAGAAAAACTGCTATGCTTGGCGCACCTTTAAGTGATCGTCAAAAGAGGGATATCCGATAAACGATTCTTTTGGGCAGGATGTATCCATTCAGGCTATTCATCAGGGCTTGAGATTCACCCTAGCGAATTTTTACAAACATGTTATTTAAGGCACTCAGCGCCGCCGTTTATGGGATCGACGCCTATGTCGTTGAAGTTGAGGTGGACATTTCCGCGGGGAATGGAATCTTTCTGACGGTTGGCTTACCCGACGCAGCAGTTAAGGAGAGCAAAGAACGCATTCGCTCCGCCATCAAAAACTGCGGACTTGATTTTCCTTTTCAAAACATCACTGTCAACCTGGCACCCGCTGACATCAAGAAGGAGGGGTCAGCTTTTGACCTGCCGATGGCCGTAGGCATTCTGGGAACGAATGGGACTCTTCTCAAGCAAGATCTGGCGGATTATCTGTTTCTGGGGGAACTGTCATTAGATGGTGGGTTGCGGCCTATCAAGGGAGCGCTCTCGATCGCCGTGGCTGCCCAGCAAAAGGGGATACACCATTTGGTTCTTCCTTTGCACAATGCCCGCGAGGCCGCTGTGGTGAACGGCATTTCTGTATATGGGATGAAAAGCCTGCCTCAGGTCATTGATCTGGTGAATGGAACCGACCATTTTGATCCCATCCGGGTCAACCCGGATGCGTTGTTAAACGAGTCAGCCAGCTACTCCGTGGATTTCAGAGATGTGAAAGGTCAGCTACACGCCAAGCGTGCTTTGGAAGTGGCGACTGCTGGCGGCCACAACATCCTGATGATCGGACCACCAGGCTCGGGCAAGACCATGGTTGCCAAACGCATTCCGACCATTCTTCCCCCACTGAGTTTTGCCGAGGCGATCGAGACGACCAAGATTCACTCCGTGAGCGGCATCTTGAGCGAAGGGGCCGGGCTGGTGGGAGGACGCCCCTTCCGTTCGCCCCACCATACCATTTCGGATGCCGGCTTAATTGGCGGAGGTGCCATTCCGAAGCCCGGCGAAGTCAGCTTAGCTCATAATGGCGTTTTGTTTCTGGACGAGCTGCCTGAGTTCGCCCGCAACGTTTTAGAAGTGATGCGACAACCGCTGGAAGACGGTCAGGTGACGATTGCCCGCGCCGCTACCTCGCTGACTTTTCCGTCCCGCTTCATGTTAGCGGCCGCCATGAACCCCTGTCCCTGCGGGTTTTTCAATGACCCCACGCGGGAGTGCTCTTGTACGCCAACACTGATCCAGCGTTATATTTCCCGCATCTCCGGGCCGCTGCTGGATCGCATAGATATTCACATCGACGTTCCCGCGGTTAAGTATGGAGACCTCTCCAGCAAGGCTCCGGGAGAAGCATCCTCGGAAATCCGTCGCCGTGTAACTCAAGCGCGCAAGATTCAGCAGGAGCGCTTTCAACAGGACAAGATCTATTCGAATGCCCAGATGTCGCCCCGCTTGATTCGGCAACATTGCGAGATTGGAGAGGACTCGCGGAAACATCTGGAATATGCCATGACCAAGATGGGTCTCAGTGCCCGCGCCTACGACCGTATCCTGAAAGTGTCGCGCACCATTGCGGATTTGGATAACTGCGAGCACATTCAGGCCCGCCATATCTCGGAAGCCATTCAGTATCGCAGCCTGGACCGGAATTACTGGGTGTAAGCCGTGCCGGCAGACGAGCCCTCATAAGGTGCGAGCTGGAACGAGCGGCTGGAATGACCCGGTTAGCCGACTTTCTAAAGAGTAATGTGCGAGGACCAGAGCATTGCCGAAAGTCTCATTCGTGAAGCGATCAGGCCTTAGAACCGGTCTGAACCTGTACTTATGAAGAGAGCTTCGAGGCAATGAGACAACCTTTACA
>QHZQ01000176.1:0-1009 GCA_003224725.1 Acidobacteriota bacterium
TAAACCGGGTATTGCCTATTTAGAGCCCAGCGAGCTGCTTAACCTCTTTCATCAGGAGATCAGCCATCTGTTGCTGGAGAGTGTCGGAGTCAAACAGCGATTGATCCATGAGCAACTGCCGGCAATTGAAAGTGTAGTGAAAACAATTATCCGTGCCTACCGTGATGGCAAGACGGTTTACGCTTTTGGAAACGGTGGAAGTGCCGCAGACGCCAATCACTTTATTACGGAATTGGTAGGTCGATTTTTGATCGAGCGAAAGGGTCTTCCGGCTCTCTCCTTTTCCACTAATGAAATATTAATGACCTCCATCGCCAATGATTATGGTTACGAAAACACCTTTTCGCGCCAGGTGGACGCTTTCGTCAAAGAGGGGGACCTGGTGGTCGCCTTTTCAACCAGCGGGAAATCCAGGAACGTGATCAAGGCCTTGCATCTCGCTAAGAGCAAGGGAGCGACGACAGTGGGCTTTACCGGAAACTCTGCGGGCGATTTTCCCGGCTTGTGCGATATCTGCATTCGGGTTCCCTCGGATAGCGCCCCCCGCATTCAAGAGTCCCACTTGGCGGTGGTACACATCATTTGCGAGCTGCTGGAAAAAGAGTTGACCGTCGCCAATCCCAAGGTGCTGTGAGTGAAGCACTGTAAAAAGAAACATGTCCCTCATGAATATTGGCCGTGATAGATGCCTTGAACTGATTCAAAAGTTTCACAATGCTAGTGTTCTGGTTTTCGGAGATATTATCGTCGATGTTTATTTGGATTGCGAGGCTCTTGGAGTAGCTAATGAAGCTCCTGTGCCCTTACTTGAGGTCTCGCAACAGAAGGAGGCGCTGGGCGGAGCAGCTAATGTAGCCAATAACCTGGCTCGGTTGGGGGTCCAAACTCAATTGATAGGAATGGTGGGGAAAGATCCCGAGGCCGAAATAGTGACTGCTCTTCTAAGAAATGCGGGCATTGGTTTCTGTCCTCTACTGAGTGACCGCCCAACGATAAGGAAGACCCGCAT
>QHZQ01000176.1:1055-13534 GCA_003224725.1 Acidobacteriota bacterium
CTCAGGAGATATCTTCTGTTTTAGAATTGGTCCAGAAGGGATTAAATAGCTCCAGCCTGGTTGTCGTCTCGGATTACGACAAGGGTCTGGTCACTGCCGCCTCCGCCACACTCTTGGAATCTCTGGCATACGAACGTCGGCTTAGGATTCTGGCTGACTTGAAGCCGCGCAATGCAACCTATTGGCACCACTTGGATCTAATTACGCCCAACTTGGTTGAAGCCCGATCCCTCCATGCGCTAGTCTGCCCCGGAGATTCCGAAAACCTTTCTGAACCGGGCTTAGCCATCAACCTGAGCCAAGCTCTCGGTTGTGACGTCGTACTGAAACTCGCTGGGAGAGGGATGCTGGTTGCCAGTCGATCAGGCTACAGGGTTGCCAATTTTCCTGCCCATTGCAAAAGCCCGCAGAATGTCACAGGAGCCGGTGATACCGTTTTATCCACGTTGGCTGCCGCCATGGCAAATGGGGCCACGGTGGAAGAGGCAACTTACCTCGCCAACGTAGCTGCTTCACTGGCGGTCTCGCGCGAAGCCACTTGTACTGTTTCGTCGGACGAGTTAATCTCTCAGCTTGGCTTGGCATCCCCAGCTTGAATCAACCATATTTCATTTCACGCTGAAATCGGCGATGGTAAGGCGTTCTCGGAACGCGCTGCCAACGGGGGGTTCGGAAGAGCTGGCCCTGTCCCAGTTCATCGGAGGCATTGTCAATCTGGTATCTTGCACCAAGAACTGGCTAACGTATTTCCCATTCTTTTGTCATTCTTCCAGAGAATATCGTGCTATCATGTCGGCTAGGCGTGAGCATCAGCCCATGCCCTGCAATGCTCCTTTCTTGATGTGCTGAGCCCCTTGGGCATAAGCCCTTCCTTGTGTTTCACCCTCTGGTGGGCTCCTTCAATCTCCAGCTAATCTCTAGCGATTGGTCTGCAGCCTGGCGGACGACGGTGAACTTGGCAGGAAAGCGGTGTCGCCAATCTAACCTGGATCCCAAACCAGTCTTGGGACGCGTAGTATGAAAGATAAAAGCCAACTAAAAGAGTTGCTTCTGGAGGAAGTGAAATCCCTGCGTCAACAGTTAGCTTCTCTTAAGGCCTCAGAACTGGAACACAGGCGGACGGTGGAAGCTCTCCGTCGGAGCGAAGCAAAGTATCGCCTGTTGTCGAGACGCTGCGCTTTCTGGCCGTCAACCACGCGGCGGTCGAACGCTATGGGTATTCTCGCAATGAGTTTCTCGCCATGACTATTTGCGACCTCCGACCGCCCGAGGAGATTCCGAAGCTTTTGCGGTTTCTGGAGGCATCTCACCACGAGCCTAAGCTTTCAGGCCAGTGGATACATCGGCTGAAAGATGGTTCACAGATTTGTGTGGCCTTCACTTCCCATTCAATCGAGCTCCAAGGGCGAAGAGCCAGGCTGGTGATTAACGAAGACATTACCGAACGCAAGCGAGCCGAAGAGGAAAAAGAAAAACTGATTCTGGAGCTTCAGGAGGCCCTTGCCAACATCAAGGCTTTGCGAGGATTGTTGCCCATTTGTGCCTATTGCAAGAAAATACGGGATGATCAGGGATACTGGAACCAGGTGGATCTCTATCTTCGTGAACATTCCGAGGTCGAATTCACCCATGGCGTTTGTCCGGATTGTATTAACAAAATCGTTCCCGGCGCACGCCTGGAAGGCTAGCTGCGGAAGTTGGGCTAGGGAGCCCGGTTAATCGACGCTAAGTTCCCATCCGAAACCGGGACGATCCGACGGTCGCATGTAAATGCCTTCGGGTCCGCGAGTGATGTGATTATCTTCCTCAAAGCGCCGGTAAACCTCGGCAGGTCCGCCAGGTGGTGGCATGAACATTTCACACCAGGGGCTGTTAGGGGTGGCGAGAATGTAGTGGGGACATCCGCCCAACCACCCACCATGAGGGATCACAGGAATGTCATAGGCGGCTGCCAGTGCTCCAATGTGACGCATTTCGCTGAGACCCCCGCACCACGTCAGGTCAGGCTGCCAGATGCTAGCTGCCTTGTACTCCAAAAGCAGCCTGAACCCGTAACGCGTATACTCGTGTTCACCCGTGACGATGCGAGTCGATTTGATTTGTGCATTCAATCTTGCGAAGCCGGCATAATCATCTGGAGGAAGACATTCTTCCATCCAATAGACGCGATAGGGTTCCAACTTTTCAGCCAATTCCAAGGTGTACCTTTCAGTGAAGGCCATCCAGCAGTCCAGCATGATTTCTCCCTCGGCGCCCATCAAATCGCGCGTTGCTTTGACCAGTTCCACGTTTTTTTTCAGGCCTTCGCGCCCGTCGGCTGGCCCGTAAGGAATAGCCAGCTTTACCTTTTTGAAGCCGAATTGCAGATGCTGTTCAACGTCGTTTCCCGTACAGTAAGCGGGTATCCTGGATTTTGTCTCGCCGCCCAATAACTTGTAAACGGGCAAGCCGAGGGTATTGCCAATGAGGTCCCACAGAGCGTTGTCAACTGCGCTAATGGCGTGAAGCACTAATCCCTTGCGACCATAATAGAGGGTGGATCGCCACATGATGTCCCACAGTTGTTCCACGTTAAATGGGTTTTCGCCTATGAGCAACTTAGTCAGGTGTTTTTCGATTACAAAACCGGCTCCGGGCCCACCAAAGCCGATGCCCTTGACGCCTTTGTCAGTGGCGACCTCAACTGCCTGCGGGCCCAGATCATCGGCCATGAATAACGACCGTTTAGGCTTGTATTTCGGGTAAATCGACATGGGATTGGCCACTTCGACCCCTCCTGTCGACCAGGATCCCGGTGCCGGAGTGTACGATGGTAGGGGCCTTTTCGGCTTAGGCTTAACCAGTCTAATGCTGGTGATTTTTAGTTCGCTCCTTTGATCCTGGAAGGGGATTGGGGAAGGAGATGCTAATGGACGAGTTTCAGGCTTTTCAAGTAAGCCAAGTGCCAACGCCGCACCTGTCGGAAGCCATGGACTTGATTTCAAAAAATTTCGTCGATCCATTGGGAATCTCTTAAGCGCGATTTTACCCTGTAACCATTACCGGCTCAGAGTGTCGCTCAAGACTCTAGTTTGTTCTGTCGTACCTTCTACCTCCGAAGACCTTTAATCCACCAGCTCGAGACGGATCTCGCCGATGCCTGCCTGGATTTCAAAGTTTAGGGTCACCTTTGAATTTCGGAAGGCATCGTTAACATAGGCGTTACCCTCTTTTTTCAGACCGCTAACTTGGATGTTCCCGATGCCCTTTTGTGCCTCAACGTGTACGCCAACTTTGCTAGGTAGACGCAGGGTGACTTGGCCGATGCCGCCCCTGATGTTGGCGTCCAGGTCCCTTTTCCAATCGCCAATCAAGTCCAGCGTGGCTTCGCCGACGCCAGTCTGGACGTCGAGCCTAGTCAGAGCTAAATCTCCCAGTTCGAAATTACTCTTTCCGACACCCGCTTCAATTTTCAAGTCGATGGGTAATTGACTGTTCAAAGCCAGATTCCACTCATTGCGGGTGTTGCCTATGGGACCAACCCCTTGCGGGGGCTGCTTAACACTCAGCCTGCCTTGACGGCCACTTACCTCGTACTTTACCTCTGGCCTCCAACTGGCGACATTATAGAGAAAGTCAGCCTCCAACAACTTGTTGGCGCCGCCACTGACTTTGAGTTCGCCCACACCCATGTGCAGTTCGACTTGGGCCGACTCGGCGCCACCAAGTTCCACCGATTGCGACTCCATCCGCAAGTCGCCTACCTTACCCCCAGCACATCCACTAAGTAAGACCTCTACCGCTAGAATGGTAAGTGGTCCAATTCTCCGCGCAATTTGCTTGCCCATGATTGACCTCCAAAATGAGGTAGATAAGAGCCTCCACAAGCAGCCAGGGAACTGCTGCCACCAAAACCCTTTGCCCTATTTCAAAGTGAATTCTCTTACTCTGAACCAATCTCTCGGTTTGCCTGTAGTCGAGTATACATGGATGGTTCTTACTTTAAACCGCAAATTAGATTCGCAGCCTATGTCGGCGATAATCTTTTCTTTTACTGGAGAACCAAAATTTCCGTACATCAGGCTCAAGTGAGGCACGTGTTTTGGATCTCGTCGCCGTTTGAAGAGGCTTCTGGCTTTCAAATTGGCGTCCATCACGGACTCGGTTGTTTCTACTCTGAAGAAAAGACATCTAAAGAACTCGTCAAGATAATCCATCGTCGTCAATTTTATTTCACAGGGTCTAATCCATGCCGCCAACTGGGAGGTCTTGGATAGTATTGCTTCTTCAGAATCTAATAGACCGCCCAACAACGTGACATGAGGTTCAAAATTATCTGTCGACCATTCTCGGCTCAGCCGAAAAATTAGGCGTGTCAATTCACTATAGACACGCCCGGTCGGCATTAGCCAAAGCGAATAGCCTTTGCTCCTGTCTTGTGTTGTGTGGTCGCTATTTAGACGACTCCTTTTCAAGATATTCCTTCAGAGCCAGAGCATTATTAAACTTGTCAGCCTTAGCCGCATAAACGAGAGTAATGGTTTTTCCCTTTGCGCACTCGAGAAAGGTGTCAATCCATGCCTTCTTTTGACGGAGTTCCTTGAAATAACGTCTTTTGAATTCCCTCCACCTCTGAGGATCATGCCCAAACCATTTTCTCAAGTCCTCGGTAGGTGCAAGCTCTTTTGCCCAGAAATCCAGCCTGGCTCCTTCTTTGTTTAAGCCGCGCGGCCAGAGTCTATCGACCAATACGCGAAGGCCGTCACCCTCGTCCGGTGCCTCGTACGCTCTCTTAACTCTTATCAACCTGAGCCATTCCCCTGGAAGATGTCCGATGGGTCCTCTCGACCTGGTTACTGAAACTCTACAGGAAGCCTTCTGTCCATGGCAATTCTTTTATTTGCGAGTTGTGCACGCCTTGGCGCAGATCAAGGAGCTACAGAATCTGCTCCGCTTTGTACTCATTGCAAGAAAATTCGCGACAGCCAAAATTACTGGCAGCAAATCGAAAACTACTTCACTAAGCACTCAAAATTCCGATTCAGCCATAGCATCTGCCCCCAAATGCTTTGAGAAATTTGTAAAACCTGAGCTTGAGAAGTACAAGGGCTCAGGGCACTGACACCCCGTGGGGCTGATTCAAATATGTCCGACTTGATTGTTGTAGGTCCGTAAATGTTGGGTCCTGACAGCCTCTTGGTGTTCCGAAATTGTAACGGGCTGAAAATATTTCGCCGATGTAATGGTCAACGGTGCAAGCTGCAATAGCTTTTCAAGCAAGAAGAAACACTCCATGGGAATCATTGAACAGCCTTTAGCCCGATGTCACGGGGCGCCCAGTGAGGCGAGCCTTTTTCCGGTTTTCCATGCTGTCGCTCTTCCTGTTCCCGCTCAGGACACCGGCAACAAAGGTGTCTCCACAGCCGGAGAGCCTCCCGTTTCTAGCGCGTGGAACAAGCGCGATAGCTCACACGCGATCAAGCCGGACTCAGGGGTGTCGTGACTCACTATGATTCCAAATGGTCGACATTGTTTAGTCACGATTTCAAAGCGGCCATTTATCGTTGCCTGCCAGGACCTTAAGGGCGACCGGACTTCTGCCCCAGAAGCCTTGGCGGTATTGCAAGAGGAAATCGAGCCGTTCAAAGCCGCATTGCTTGTCTTAGGGAAGGAGCATGCCTTGTGAGAATTCTAATAGTTAAGGCTTTTACTACAGGCTTCTTGCTCTTTGCCTCGCCCCTGGGCGAAATCGCCTTGGCTCTTGATCCACACAAATCCATCTCGCAGTATGTTCATCAAGTGTGGCAAACACAGGACGGCCTACCGCAAAACTCGATCCACGCGATCACCCAAACCCGTGACGGCTATTTGTGGCTTGGAACCCAAGTGGGGTTGGTCCGCTTCGATGGGATCCGGTTCACCGTCTTTGACAAGAGAAACACAAAAGCAATTAAAGACAATTCTATTACCGCGCTCCTGAGTGGGCGGGACGAGAGTCTTTGGATTGGGACGAAGGGTGAGCTGATTCGATTGAGAGCGGGACAATTCACCAGCTATACCCTGCAGGACACGGTGACCTCTCTCTTTGAGAGCAAAGATGGAAGCCTCTGGATTGGCACTCAGGAAGGCGGCGTCAAACGATTCCATGAAGGTGAATTCACCACATACACCCAAAAAGAAGGAATGTCTCGCAATTCCGTCAGTGCCCTTTATGAAGGACGCGATGGAAGCCTGTGGATCGGCACGTTGGGGGGAGGTATCAACCGATTTAAGAGTGGGAAATTCACCCTCTATTCTGAACGAGAAGGAATGTCGGACGATGACGGAATGTCCGCTTATGAGGATCCAGACGGGAGTTTGTGGATCGGGACTGATGGTGGTGGGCTCGATCGTTTAAAGGATGGGAAATTCTCCGTGTACAGCTTGAAAGAAGGCTTGCTGGACAAAGATGTGTGGTCTCTATGCAAGGACCGTGATGGGAACCTCTGGATTGGCACCATAGGTGGCGGACTGGCGCGATTGCAAAACGGCAAATTGAGCTCCTACACCACTAAAGACGGGCTCTCAAGCGACTACATATTATCGCTCTATGAAGACCATGAGGGGAGCCTCTGGATAGGCACAAGAGGTGGAGGACTGAACCGGCTCAAAGACGGCAGCATTACCAATTACACCGCAAGAGACGGATTGTCTAAGGAGGACGCTAAGTGCGTTTATGAAACCCGGGATCGGAGTCTGTGGATTGGAACCGAGGGGGGATGGCTCAACCGGTTCAAGGACGGACGCTTTTCCGTTTTCAAGAGGAAAGAGGGATTGTTGGCCGATTCGGTGTTTTCCCTTTATGAGGACAAGCAGGGGAGTCTTTGGATCGGCGTGGGTGAGCATGGCTTGAAGCGGTACCGTAATGGGAAGTTTACGACTTATACCACCAAGGACGGATTATCCGACAATGATGTGAGATGCATTTATCAGAGCCGGGATGGAACTTTGTGGTTTGGTAGCGCCAATGGGGGGCTCAACCGATTCAAAGACGGGAAATTCACAGTCTTCAGAAGTCAAGCCGGGATGTCCGCTAGCCGTTTGAAGTGCATTTATGAGGGGCGGGACGGGAATCTCTGGGTTGGTACAGAGAATGGTGGGCTCAACCGATTCAAAGACGGAAAATTCACATTTTTTTCGACGAATGAGGGACTGGCATCTAATTCCGTCTTGTGCGTGTACGAGGATCGGCACGGAGTCCTCTGGATTGGCACCAGTGGCGGCTTGACCCGGTTAAAGGATGGGGAATTTACCAGCTTCACAGTCAAGGAAGGATTGTTTGACGATGTGGTATACCAAATTCTTGAGGATGGGAAGGGAGAGCTGTGGATGAGCAGTTCTAAAGGTATCTTCCGAGTCAGCAAGCAGCAATTGGAGGAACTGGCTGAGGGAAGAACCCAATTTATTACTTCCGTTTCTTATGGTACAGCCGATGGCATGGTGACCAGCGAATGCAATGGTGATGGCCAGCCCGCCGGATGGAAGAGCAGCGACGGCAAACTTTGGTTTGCCACCAGCCGAGGGATGGTGGTGATTGATCCAGACGAAATCAAGAGGAACAAATTGCCTCCATCGGTGCTCATCGAGCGGGTCATCATTGATAACAAAAGCTTGGATCTCCGTGACCAGGTTCAAGCGCCGCCAGGTAAAGGGGAGATTGAGTTTAACTATACCGGCCTCAGTATGCTGGCGCCAGAGAAGGTTCATTTCAAGTACCAGTTGGAAGGATACGATCAGGGATGGGTTGATGCAGGGACTCGACGTGTCGCCTACTATACCAATCTGCCGCCAGGAAATTTTCGGTTTCGCGTTATCGCCTGCAATAACGACGGCGTGTGGAACAAAACAGGCGCTTCTCTGGAGATTTATTTAAGACCTCATTTTTACCAGACCTATTGGTTTTACAGCATCTGTTTTGTGGCCGTAGTTATGGTTGGATTGGGGGGGTATCGGCTTCGCCTTCAGAGTATCAAGGCGCGCGAAAAGAAGTTGGTGGAGTTGGTGGATTTACGGACTCAGAAGCTGCAACAGGAAATCATCGATCGAAAGCGAGCCGAGGCAGAATTGCATCAGGCCAAAGTCGTGGCCGAAGCTGCCAGCCAAGCTAAGAGTGAGTTTCTAGCCAATATCAGCCATGAAATTCGCACACCCATGAATGGGATCATTGGCATGACGGAATTGGCGCTGGATACGCCTCTGGCCCCCGAACAACAGGAATACCTGGGGATGGTAAAGTCCTCAGCGGCTGCCTTGCTGAGGCTTCTCAATGATTTGCTGGATTTTTCCAAAATTGAGGCAGGCAAACAGGACTTAGATGAGATCGACTTCAAGCTCCGCACTACCCTCGAAAATACGATGAAAGCGAACGCCGTGCAGGCACGGCAGAAAGAGCTCGAATTGACTTGCCATGTCCAGGAGGAAGTTCCGGAGGCCTTGGTCGGAGATCCCGGACGATTGCGGCAGGTCCTTGCCAATCTGGTCGGCAATGCCATAAAGTTCACGGAGCTGGGAAAGGTGGTTGTTCAGGTAGAGAAGGAGTCGCAGACGGCGGACGAGGTTCTTTTACACTTTGCCGTGCTCGACACGGGGATCGGCATTCCTCGCGAGAAACAGGCAACGATCTTTGATGCCTTCACCCAGGCGGACGGGTCCACAACCCGCAAGTACGGGGGCACGGGATTGGGCCTGACCATCTCCCAACGCCTGGTCGAGATAATGGGCGGACGACTTTGGGTGGAGAGCGAGATGGGCCAAGGGAGCACTTTTCACTTCACAGCCCGATTCGGCTTACAGAAAGCTTCAGCGAAAAGAACTCTTCCTTTGGAGCCAGTGAGTCTGCGAGGCCTCCGTGTTTTGGTTGTGGATGAGAACGCGACAAACCGGCAGGCTCTGGAAGCGTTGCTCAGGCATTGGCACATGCAGCCGGTCGTGGTGGAGGGGGGCCGGGCAGCACTGGCTGCAATGAGGCAAGCCCAGCAAGCCGGAGAGCCGTTTTCCTTGGTATTGCTCGATGCCCAAATGTCAGAAATGAACGGCTTTGAGCTGGCAGAGCAGATTGAGGTAGAAGCCCAAAAAGGCGCGGCCCTACAACAGGAAACCAAGATGATCCTGCTCTCTTCGATGGGAAGACGAGGGGACGCAGTTCACTGTCGCGAGTTAGGGATTGCGGCTTATCTGACCAAGCCCATTAAGCCATCAGACCTGCTGGAGGCGGTCGTAAAGGTGCTAGCCTCGCCCCCCCACTCCGTGCCGCGAACTCCCTTAATCACACAGCATTCTCTGCGTGAAGATCGTAAATTCCTCCACGTCCTATTGGCCGAAGACAATGTGGTTAACCAGAAGCTGGCGAGGCGTTTGTTGGAAAAACAGGGGCACCGTGTAACCTTGGCCGCCAACGGTCGAGAAGTGCTGAGTGCCTTGGAGCACCAACCGTTTGACTTGGTGTTGATGGATGTGCAGATGCCAGAGATGAGCGGATTCGAAGCCACTGCTGCTATTCGCGGAAGGGAAAGGCAGGCAGGTGGGCATCTCCCGATCATTGCCATGACGGCCCATGCCATGAAGGGAGACCGGGAGCGATGTCTGGAAGCTGGCATGGACGGCTATGTTTCTAAACCAATCCAAGCCCAGGAGTTGTTCTTAGAAGTAGACCATATAGTCCAAGCTCATCACAAGTCCAAAGCCCATCTGCATGCAGCCCCAGACGATGAACAGGACCCAGTCAAGTCGGCCTTTACGTTTACCCAAGCAGGGCCACCTGTCGACCGTGTCGCAGCTCTGGCCCACGTGGAGGGAGATCTGGAGCTGTTGCAGGAAATTGCTGCTGTATTTCTAATCGATTCTGCGGAACTGTTGTCGGAGATTCGGCAGTCGGTGGCAAGTCACGACCCGAGAGCGTTGGAGCGAGCTGCCCACAAGCTGAAGGGATCGGTGGGAAACTTCTGCGCCCAGGCGACCTTTGAGGCGGCCCTGAGACTGGAAATGATGGGCCACGACGGCGACCTGACTTCTGCTGCAGAAGCCTTGAGAGTATTGGAAGAGGAAATCGAACGGCTCAGGCCGGCTTTGGAAGGGCTTACAAAAGAGGTTGCATTGTGAAAATCTCAACGGTTAATAACCATGCTTTCCTTCAAACCCGGCTCGAATCTTCTCGGGGAATGGCGTTGCGAGGCAGTGGAGACATCGAACGCGTCAAAGTCTCCCTGGCTCATCGAGCTGCGCCTCCGTTAGTCCAGACCGTGCGGCAACATGAAACGGAAGGCAATTCTCTATTCTTTTGAATCTTTGAAAAGCTACTTCGCGCCCTCTCTTGCTTTTCGTTGATCGAATTCCCGGTTCATAATCTCAAACTCTCTTTTTTGATCTTCATCCAGCAGTTCCCGAATTTTAGCGCGCATGCGATCACGGATCTCATCAAACTGGGGCCTGACCGTCTCATGTAACGCACTAAACTGCCTGTGGGTTTCGTCTAGGATGGTTTGTAATTGGGCCGTTTGCTGGGGCGAGAGTTTTAGCCGAGATTTGAACTTTTCAATCATTTTCTCTCGCTTCTGGCTCGGCGAACCTTCCGAGGGAGAGGCCAACTTCCGCGAAACAAAGCTCGTCCCCAGTGAGGCACCGACAATACCGCCAAGCAAGAAAACAATGGCCATCAACATTAAAGCCTTGAATTTGGAGAGACTCATCATTTTACTTTCCCTTCAGACTTCGAGGGATTGGTTTGTCCTCCCATGAGAGTTTTGACCACTCGGTCAGGGTCCCTCGAAATCGTTTCTGATAAAACTGCATCCTCCTGGCCCCAATTGGTGGGAAGATCGAGATAACTTTCCAGCTGAGACATTTCAGACTTATTGGGGGCATCCAGAAGAGCTGTCATCTGCATATAGGCAACGACTCCGAGAATGAGCGCCAATATGGCCATCGCGGGTATGGTTCTTAAGGCAACAATTCGCAAAGGCCGCCAGAACAGGTAATTGTCTCTCTGTTGGGCTACTGCTTGAAGGACTTGGCGAGAAAAACCGGGAGCGGGGAAGGGGGGAGCGATCCCTTTTGAGGCCGCAGTTATTCCTTGAGTGAGGCGGATCAACCTGAGATGTTGCTTACACTCATGACACTGCGCCAGATGTTGAGTTACCTTCGGGTAAACCTCCGGAGATAACGTTCCTTCGCAATATTCTTCTATCAGGCCTTTGAGCTGTCGATGTTCCATAGGCAATTATTTCCTTTTCTTGCTCTTCTCATAGACCGCTTTTAGATGGTTGCGAGCCCTAAATAGCCTGAGCTTTATAGCACTTTTAGAAGTTTTGAAAATGCTCGCCAGTTCTTCGATGGAGAACTGCTCGATTTCCTTAAGAATCAATAGGGACCGTTCTTTGGGCGGTAGAGCGCTGAGTAAATTCTCGGCCAGCTGTTTTATCTCCATTCTCTTGCTGATATCGGCTGGCCTTGCCAACGTGACGGATTCATCGCTCTCGAAAAAAGCCGCCTCTTCCTCTGAAAGATCCGCTTGCGTCACCTGCGGGTTGCGCTTGCGTCGGCGTAAATAGTCGTAACACTGATTCACGGCAATCCGATAAAGCCAGGCGTCAAACGAGGCATCGAGACGAAACTGCGGCAATGAGAAAAACAGCTTGGTGAAGACTTCTTGCGCAATATCCTCGACATCATTGGTCGATCTCACAATTTGATAGATGAGGCCATAGACCCTTCGTTCCGATCTCTTGACCAGCTCTTCGAACGCTGCATGATCTCCTTGCTGGCAACGGTGGATCAATTCCGCATCTGCCATCGTCAAGACGTGCCTTCTTACCTGAGGAGCTGCCACTTTGCCAACACTAAAAATACGAAATTCCGGGCATCGAGGTTACAAGAATTTTCGTTAGTATACCGAACCACAGGGCGAATCACAATTATTCCTCTGTCTTTTGATAAGTCAGATCCGGCGTTCAGGGTTTGACAAATGAAAGCCACAGGCAAAAAAATGGTCGTCATGCGTCAACATCTTCGGGATAATATCGTGCTGCCCATTGACCAGATGGAGGTATCCGGTTAAGCAACGATGGTGCGGAAGGGAGATAGCATGAGATTATGGAACAGACGCTGGCTAGCCTTGGGTCTTCTCTTGCTGATTGTACTTCAAAATCACTCGCTAGCCCAGGAACCCCTGCGCCAGGAAGATTTGCGGGTATTTGGGCCCCCACTGGACAAAACCCATCAAGAACTGTTATTCCATTATTTTTTGGCACAGGCAAAACAAGCTACGGAGAAGCGTCTGGCTCGTCTGGAGACCATTCGTTCTGAGGCGGATTTTAAGAATTGGCAAGAGACCAATCGGAGGAAATTTCTTGAATTGATTGGTGAGTTGCCTGAAGGACGCACAGCCCTCAGCCCGCATACGGTTGGGGAATTTGTTCGTGACGGTTACCTGGTGCGCAAAGTGATTTTTGAGAGTTTGCCCAGCT
>QHZQ01000177.1 GCA_003224725.1 Acidobacteriota bacterium
ACGGTCAGGGAGGGTTCGTACGAACTCCTTTCGCGGGGAACGTCATCCCGGCCAACCGGATCAGCGCCGTGGCCAAGCGGGTCATGGATCTGATGCCTAATCCGGATTTCCCAGGGATCGTAAATAACTTTGTCGATCGCTCGCGGAGCCCCCTGCATCAGGACGAATTTATTGTGAAGATCGACCATAATCTCGGTACGAGACAGAAGGTTTATGGCAGCTTCCAGAGACTATTTCGCAACAAGGCTGATACTTGGTTTGCATTGGGTGATAACCCCTTGGACTATGGCTATCCAAGTGGGGGACCCATCACAAGCTGGCGAGTCAGCCACGACTGGACCATCAGCCCCAGCCTATTGAACCATTTTGGCTTCGGGTTCTACGGACTCACCAACTTTGGGCGCAAGCCGGATGACCCCAAAGGGGATTTGGTTCAGGTTCCCGGGACTCCTCCGGGTGCTCCTGGCATGCCAGCCTTCTACATCTCAGGTCTTCCCGAACTCGGAAACTCAGATCAGCAGCCTGAAGGGCGCTGGTCCCAGACCTGGACCTTGGCTGACAACCTGAGCTGGACGCACGGACGACACCAGTTCAAATTTGGCGGTGAGTATTGGCTGCAAAAGTATCCCACTCTGGCTCAAGAAGAGGGAGGAGGGCTCAGCGGAACGTTCAATTTCATCAACCTTGAGACCAGTCAACCCAATTCTCCGAACTATTCCATCTGGGGTAGCGCACTGGCCAGCTTTCTGCTGGGCCAGGTGGATTCCGCCAGTAAGTTAGGCCAGGGAGTCAAACGAACGTTTGAGCAGTATTACCTGGCCTTCTTTGTGGATGACAAGATCCAAATGAGCCCCAAGCTGACTTTGACTCTTGGTCTTCGCTATGACGTACCCTGGGCCTACAGGGATAACGAGCGAATGTCAGGCATTGACCTGAATCTTCCCAATCCTGGGGCTGGAAATCGCCCAGGGGCCTATATCTTTGGAGCTGACAAGATTGCCGCCCCTATCGACTGGAAAGAATTTGGACCAAGGATCGGACTGGCATACTCATGGAACGGTAAAACCGTTATTCGTGCCGGTTATGGCCTTCTTTATTCACAAACCAACGGTACGGCTCTGGGAGGCTTCCAATTCGGAAATGCTTGGCAGGCTGGATTTGCCGGAGCCAGTACCTCGATTCGATCCACCAACAACGGCGTCAGCGCGGCCTTCCCCCTGGATAGTGGCTTTCCCTCGTTGCCTCCTCCCCAGAATAATCTGGTTCCATCGATCAACATCGGTGGTGCAGCGGATTACATGAGTCCTCACGGTGGCAAGGCGGGCCGAACCCATAACTGGCAGCTCAGTATCCAGCGAGAACTGCCTCTGGGCATCGTCCTGGACACCGCCTACGTTGGCAACAAGGGAACGCATCTGCCTTCGGGACTCGACAATTTCAACCAGGTACCCTTTCAATACCTCAGCCTGGGAGCCCTGTTGAACCAGGATATTAGTTCACCGGAGGCCATAGCGGCTGGCATTGTGTCTCCCTTTCCGGGCTTCTCAGGTTCGGTGGCCCAGGCGTTGCGTCCCTTTCCGCAGTATACTTACATCTATAGCGGCGCCCAGCCCATTGGGAACCTTTCTTACCATTCATTCCAGGCAAAGGCGCAAAAACGCTTTGGCAACTCTCCAAGTCGCTCACAGATACCGGACAGGGTGGATTCTCGGTTTGGGAACCGGGACCTCAGGATATTGAACGTCACCGGTTGGAGAAGTCCATTGCAGGTGCTGACCGGACTCACACTTTGGTGGCCAGCTGGGTTTATGAGTTACCTGGCAAAAACCTGAAAGGACTGGCTGGCGGAGTCCTGAAGGGGTGGGCAGTGAGCGGGATCACTGATTACCACAGCGGCACTCCCATAGGTTTCGGCGGTGGCCAAAACACGCCGATTTTCAACGGCGCCAACCGGCCTGACCGCGTGGCGGGTGTATCGGCCCGCTCGAATGTCAGCGCAGGAAGCTTCGATCCGCACAGAGACGTATACTTGAACCCCGCCGCAATCGCCGGACCTGCCGCCTACACCATTGGTACTGCCGGACCCAGGGAGCCGGATCTGCGTACCTTTGCCTCTTATAATGAAAACTTCTCGCTGATCAAACGCACGTACATACCCAACATCAGGGAGAATTTCAATGTTGAACTCCGGGCCGATTTTTTCAATCTCTTCAATCGGGTTGTGTTTGGAGGACCTAACACAAGCTTTGGCAGTCCAGGTTTTGGCACGGTAGGAGGCCAGGCCAATTCGCCTCGGATTATTCAACTTGGTTTTAGGATTAACTATTGACTTTAAGTATTAGAGCAACATCTTACTCTGGGCGTCTGATTTGTAGACGCCCTTTTTTATTAACGCTTGAGAAATCGAAAGCGCAAAGGTAATGAGGCCATGTGTGAGTCGCGGAGAGATGTGCGATTTTGCCTTTTCCTTGCTGCTTTTGTGATCTTGCGGTCTGGGACTCTTGTACTGTCGGCTGAAAATGAAGGTGCACCTGCCTCTTATGTTGGAAGCGCAGCCTGTGCCCCTTGCCACGCCGGTATCTACGAAAGCTACTCGGCCACTCCAATGGCCCAAGCCAGCGGAAAAGTAGGGACCGTTGCGTTTGATGAGAATCTTGCCCAAGGAGAGTTCCTGCATTCCCTCTCCGGCACGCGTTTTCGCATCTTCAAGGACCAGGATGATTATTATCTGGAATTTTCCAAGGAGCCGTCGCCTTCGTCGCTGCAGAAGCTTCAGGGCCGACGGCGATTGGATTACTTTGTCGGGTCAGGAGCGGCCGCACGTGGCTACATCTTTTCAATGGACGGGTATTGGTTTCAGTCACCAGTCTCTTACTATTCGTTGCGGCGCAAATGGGATATGGCTCCAGGTTATGAACAGGACTCGCGACTCGACCTGACAAGAGCCGTGGAAAGAAATTGCCTGGAGTGTCACGCGAGCCGTGTGCAACCGATCTGGGGCACGCACAATCGATACGCAGAGGTTCCCTTTCTGGAAGGCTCTGTCAGTTGCGAGCGTTGTCACGGGCCCGGCAGTAAGCATATCGCCGGAGTGACAAATGAGGCAACCCCTGACTCACGAGACATTGTCAACCCCGTTCGTCTCGACCCCCTTCGCCGTGACAGCATCTGCGCTCGATGCCACTTGATGGGTGAGGTCAACATTGCCAGAGCAGGACGATCGCTGTACACTTTTCGTCCCGGAGAACTTCTGACGGACTACATTGCGTCTTTCACCTGGTCCCCAGCGGAAACCAAGGCGATCAAAGTGATAGGCCACTTTGAGAAACTCTGGCAGAGTCGTTGTAAGAAAAGCAGCGGAGATCGTCTCTGGTGTGGGACTTGCCATGACCCGCATAGCCTGCCCACGACGACTGCGCGCATGGAATTTTTCCGTCAGAAGTGCCTTTCTTGCCATCAAGGTTCAGATTGTAAAGCAAGTCTGTTGTCACGAACCCGTCGCAGCAATGATTGTGTTGGCTGTCACATGCCCAAGAATAGGGCGCTGGATGGAGGGCATACTTCGTTTACCGATCACTCGATTCCCAGGAAAACCGATGGAAAACCCCGGTGCAAGACCGTCACGACAGAACGTACATTGGTACCCTTCTGGGGAGGGGTTGCACAAGTAAGGGAGTTGGGATTGGCTTACGCGAAACTGGCAGGTCAGGAACAAAACGGCGCCTATGAGACTCGGGCCTTCGAATTACTCAAGAAGGCGGAATCCGAAAAGGCTGACGACGCTGAGGTTCTCTTCCACCTGGGTGACTATTACGACCGCAAAGGCGACGAAGAAGAAGCCATGATTCTTTACCATCGAGCGCTTTCAAAAGATCCACACTTGATTGCTGCGGGAGTTAACCTGGGTGTCTTGCTGGGCAAGCGCGGGCGCTACCCTGAAGCCATCCGCCTTTGGGAAGAGGCACTGAGGCGAAATTCGGGCCTGGAGCCCGTCAGGCTTAATCTGGCCAAGGGTTACCTCCGCACGGGCGATTTCTCTTCGGCAAAGAGGGTGCTTCTCAAAGCGCTGGAATACAATCCTGACTTTCAGTCTGCTCGGGAATTGCTTTCCGATCCTCGGCTGAAGTCGAATTGAAAATGACAAAGTGGCTTGCAAATCGAAAGGATTGGCCACCTCAGAAATAAAGTCAAATACAGGTCCCGCCCTTTATCTATAGAGAGGGAGGGCCAAAAGGAACGGTCAGTCGTGAAGAAAGCGTCTAACCACCCAGACTCCATCGGAACGAGGCAGCACGGTTGCCATCTCAACTCCAAACCCTGGTCCCGGCGTCGACTGTTAAAAGGTGTTGGAGGTATCCTATCTACAGGGCTGGCGGGAAGCGGCTTCAATGCTTTGAAGCCACAAGGAAATCCCAAGGTGGCTGTCCCTCGCAATCAAAAGCGGCCTCAAGCGCTGCTGGGAAATAAAAGGAGATTGCTTTATAACTACGACGCCTGGGGACCTTTCTTGAAAGGTCATTCGATTGAAAAAATCAATGAAAATATCGATGTGTTTTCAAATACCCAGATAACCACTGTCATGTTGAGTCCAAATGCGGGGCAGAGTCTGACGTATCCAAGTAAAGTTGGTGAGATGTGCCACTCGAGGGAGCTAACTCAGGAACAACAGGCAGTTCTTTACAGGGGAATGGGGGAAGTGTTCGGTAAGGCGACCGAGGGGGTTGCGGCGTTATGGCAAAAGCAGAGAATCGATGCGTTTGGGCTGCTTGTGCAGCGAGCTCAAAGACAAGGTTTGGAAGTGTTTGGCAGCTTCCGCATGAATGACGTACACATGGCCCAGATGCAGGACGGGCAGGGTCCTTACACCGATCGGTTTTATCGCGAGCATGCCAAGTGGCGCGTTCCGGGCAGCTGGGCATTGAACTATGGGATTCCTGAGGTCCGTCAGTACCGGCTCGCTCAGTTAGAGGAGCTGGTTCGTCGCTATCCTCTTCATGGTCTGGAATTAGATTTCCTGCGTGGGATTCCCTATTTTTCCAGCGACTTAGTGATACAGTCTGAACTTGTCAAACCGGAGACGGCAACGCGAAGTATTCCAGGCTTTCCAAGAGACATGGCTGAAATGAGTGCACCCTTGATGACGGCTTTCGTCAAGGATGTCCGCAGGATGACAGAGCGGGTTTCCCGGGAAACCGGTCGCAGGATTCTACTTTCAGCCAGGGTGCCTTCTAGCTTGTCGGGTTGCCGTCGAGTGGGGCTCGACCCGATCGCCTGGCATCAGGAGGGATGTTTGGACTTTTTGACCGTGGGATACTTCCTCCACTTGTTTTACGACCTGCCCATTGACGAGTTCAAGGCGGCTCTGCCCAAATTCACGATCTACGGCAGTGTCGACTACATCGTCGGAGGACCCTACATCGACAAGTACCTCTATGCACGCGATGGCAGCGCCGAGATTTATCGCGGAGCGGCCGCGGCTTTGCTGGCCCGAGGCGCCGACGGTGTCATGCTTTTCAACATGTACGTTTGCCGGGGGAACGATCCCGACCCGAAAGGCAAAGACTGGCGACACGATGAGCCGGTCGAGGTGCTTAAAGACCTTCGCGATTTGGATTCACTGGAAGGTAAAGCCAAACTCTACCTGGTGGACTATCGCTTCGACCTGTTTGACCGGCCATTCTATGATGTCAAAGCCCAACTTCCCCAAGAGACGGCGCCCGACCTGCCGCTGGTAACCCGAATGTGCCTCGGTGAGAAGCGGGTCAGCAACAAAAAACTCACATTGCGAGTGGTAGCCGAGAGATTGGCGCCTGAGGTGGTTGTCCGCGTTCAGATGAACGGAGTCGAACAGGAGGCTGCAAGGCCGGCAACGCAATCGCACCTGTTTCCCGAACCGTATGACCAGATGCCGCTCGATCTCAAAGACTGCCTGGATTTCAGCATCCGTCCGGAAGACGCAAGATTCGGAATGAACGAAGTCACTGTGCTTTCGTCCGTACGGCTGAAAATCATGAGGGTTGAGTTGGCGATAGTCTGATGCCGAGGTCCGAGGTGCGTCTCCCGCTAGATGAGAGGAGGAAAGACCACAATCGCAAGCTTCTCATTGATCGGATCTGTTGTTTGGGGGAGAAAAGCTCGCGAATAACATTGAATTGGCGGTCTACGGGTCATGATAACGAGACGAGGAAATAGCAAGATGTCCGACATTCTTCGATTCAGAGTCAAGGCCTTCATTTTCTTATCTCTGTGCTCCCTCTTCGAATATGCGCCGACAGCGGCTTCGGCAGCCGGAAAGAAGAAGGTGATTCTGCTGGGAATCGATGGAATGCCTCCCGAACAGATGGAGTTCTTTTCCAAACGGGGTACGATCCCTAACGTAACTCGTCTATTAAAGAGAGGAGCATTCGCATACGGACAAAGCTCCACGCCCACTGATTGTCCGCCGAATTGGACCACCATCAGCACTGGCACCTGGACTGGGACCCATGGCATTAACGGATTCTACCGTCATCATCCCGGTGAACCTTTTGAAGTGACCCAACACAGCACCTGGAGCTCCCGAGGATTTGTCAAGCAAGAGTATCTCTGGGAAGCCCTGGGACGAGTTGGGAAAAAGAGCATTTTGGTCGATTGGCCTATTGTGGCAGGTGATCGATTGAGTGCCCCGAATTCTATAATCATCGGCGACGGCGGCAGCGGATTGTGGCCGATTCTAGGTCCCGCTCAGTACTCAGCCAGCCGTGACCAGTTGCAGTTGGCAACGAGCTGGAAGAATTTGCCAAGATCTTCAGTTCCCCCGTTGGAATGGCGAGTATCTCGAACCGACAGTACCTACAATTTTCCAACCGCACGTGGCCTGGTTGCACTCCCCTGGCGTGAGTATGTGAGGGAACAAATCAAAAACGCCAATCAACATGCCCTGTCTCTATCTGTCGGCGGCGACCTGCTGATTTCCGACCGGGAGCCTGACAAGGACTACTACTTTTTGATCTATGCGAGTGCCCATAGTGGATACGATCGCATTCTCCTGACAAAGAAGAGAGATGCCTCCAACCCACTAGCGATGCTCAAACCGGGTGAAGATCCGGTGGCGGTTCACGACCTTTTTTTGCTGGAAAATGGGCAGCACCAGGAAGGCGGATTCTACATTCAGGCTCGCAAGCTTCATCCTCAGGCAGATTTTGCTGAAGTGTTTCGCAGCGACATTGAGAGCAACAGCGGCTGGAGTTCTCCGGCCGGGTTGGACATGGAGATTGCCCATGCAATTGGCCCCTATCTGGTGCAGGAATCTGTCCTGGTTCAAGATCCCAGTTTCAGTGGCATGCGTTACACCGCTCGACTTCCGTGGGATGCGCGAAATGCCAACTGGTTGAAAGACACTGCGCTCCTTCTAGCACGAAAAAGCCCTGACTGGGACTTACTGGCAGTCTATTACGACTCTGTTGACCAGGTGAATCATGCCTTGATGGGAGATTTTCTCGATCACACTTATCCCGGCTGGCAGCCCGACAAACACCAGTTCGCCATCACCACGATGGAACGTGCCTTTGAAATAATGGATCATTTTGTGGGCGCAATCGTCGACCATCTGGCTGACGAAAACACAACGGTGGTTCTGTTATCCGAGCACGGCCACCTCCCTTCTGTTCGGCAAATGGCTTTGCCGCAGCTGCTGTGGAAGGCCGGTCTGATTTCGTATGACTGGCAGCAGGCGAGCGATCGTGAGAGTGGCCAATGGGTGGCAAATTGGTCTAAGACAAAGTGCATCCCGTTCTATTTTGCCGATAACATTTTCATCAATCTCAAAGACCGAGATCCGCAAGGGATCGTCCCTTTAGAGGACTACGAAAGAGTCCAAGAAGAGATCATTCAGACACTCAACGGATTCATCGACCCTCAAACAGGCAAACGTGCTATCCAATTGGCGCTCAAAAAACAGGATGCGTTTTCACTGGGTCATTTTCGCGACGATCCCTATGCCGGCGATGTACTGTACTATATGGCGCCAGGCTATGGCCCGCAGCCGACGGACTCTACGCGCTTGAAAGTCTTTACCTGGAATAAGGCCGAACCCCCTCCCATCGAGCCCGCCAGCCTTTATCACTGGAATACTATGGGAGGAGGGATGCACGACAGTTTTCCTGGAAGCGTGTTCCGTGACTCGACCGGAAATGAGGTCTCCCTGTTCACTACGATCTTGATGGCGGGTCGCGGGATCAAGAAGGATTACCGTAAGCCCCATCCGGCCCGGTTGATTGATATTGCCCCCACAATTGCCGCACTGCTGGAGGGGCCGCCACCGCGCGATGCCGAAGGCTCAATTTTAGTGGAGCTTTTGGATGGCATGCCGTCCTTAGGGACGAAAAGAAGATCGCCTCAGGGCCAGTAAATCCCAATGCTTCGGTGGCTCTCAGTTTTGGTTGTCTGGCGTAACGCAGACATCCGGAGACTGGACATTTTTTTATTCCCCGAAGGGGATCAATAATCCAGCCCAGACATCTGAGGTGGTCTGTCAAGGGTTTTTTGAAAAGAAATCCACCAGATGTCCACAATTTTTTTCACAACCTTCACACCTCCTTCCGGGACGGGTGGGCCGGAAGTTGTTGGATGGCCGCCCACAAGGTCGGGTTGCGACGCTCCAGAGATTTCAGGTACTT
>QHZQ01000178.1 GCA_003224725.1 Acidobacteriota bacterium
CCTTTAGGGGTGACTTTCCCAACTAAGACATCGCCCGGCTTGACGCTGGCCCCGATGCGAATGACCCCGCTTTCATCCAGGTCTCTCAGGAAACTCTCACTCACATTGGGAATGTCACGAGTGATTTCCTCAGGCCCGAGTTTGGTGTCACGAGCCTCAATTTCAAATTCTTCGATATGAATCGAGGTGTAATAATCGTCCTTGATCAATTTTTCACTGACGAGAATCGCGTCTTCGAAGTTATAGCCGCGCCAGGGCATGAAGGCCACCAAAACGTTACGCCCTAGCGCCAGCTCACCCAGATCGGTACAGGGGCCATCTCCCAGAACATGACCGGCCAGAACGCGATTTCCCTTTCGAACAATGGGCTTCTGATTGATGCAGGTGTTCTGATTCGAACGCTTAAACTTCTTGAGTTGATAGATGTCGGCGCCCACTTCCCGAGAGAGTTGGCCGCTCTCACCGGTATCAACTCTGACGATGATGCGTTCGGAATCGACACTATCCACAACTCCAGCACGACGACAAAGCACAACGGCGCCGGAGTCGTGAGCCGTCACTTTCTCCATGCCAGTGCCCACGTAGGGGGCCTCAGCCCGCAGCAAAGGCACGGCTTGGCGCTGCATGTTGGATCCCATGAGGGCACGATTGGCGTCATCGTTCTCCAGGAATGGAATTAATGACGCCGCCACACTGACCAGTTGCTTGGGAGAAACGTCGATATAGTCAATCTCCTCTCGGGCCTTCAGCACGAAATTACCAGCCTGGCGCGCATTGACCAGCTCAGAAATAATGTTCCCTTCCTCGTCCAACTCAACATTGGCCTGGGCAATGATGTACTTGTCTTCTTCCCAGGCGGTGAGATAAAAGGAATAGGGTTCATAATCAGCGGGTCGTTTCTTCTTGGCCCGAACGGCCTTGTTTTCGTTCTCCACGACGGCCTTTTCGAGATGTTCGCTAATTTTGAAATCAGAATCCCCTCCATTATTGATGGTCACGTAGTCAACCACCTTGCCATTCTTAACCTTGCGGTAAGGGCTTTCGATAAATCCGAATTCATTGATTCGGGCATAACAACTGAGCGAAGAAATCAGACCGATGTTCGGGCCTTCAGGAGTTTCAATGGGGCAAATGCGCCCATAGTGAGTTGTATGCACGTCACGAACCTCGAACCCGGCCCTTTCACGACTCAGCCCACCGGGACCCAAGGCGGAGAGCCTCCGCTTGTGGGTAATCTCTGAGAGCGGGTTGGTTTGGTCCATGAATTGGGAGAGCTGGCTGGAGCCAAAGAATTCGCGCACTGCAGCCATAACCGGCTTGGCATTAATCAAATCATGAGGCATGGCCGTGGACATTTCTTGATAGACAGACATCTTTTCTTTAATGGCTCGCTCCATGCGCACCAGTCCAATCCGGAACTGGTTCTCCAGCAACTCACCAACGGCCCGGACACGACGGTTGCCCAGGTGGTCGATATCGTCCACGTTGCCTATATTCTTCCTGAGCTTAAGAAGGTAACTAATCACCGCATAAAAATCTTCCGGTTCAAGAGTTCGCTTTTCCAAAGGCGAATTAAGGTCGAGTTTGATGTTGAATTTGAGACGACCCACGCGAGAGAAATCATATTTCCGTGGATCAAAAAACATGCCTTCAAAAAGATTAGTCGCCGTTTCCAGCGTTGGAGGATCGCCTGGACGCAACTTGCGATAGATCTCAATCAAAGCCTCTTGAGTGGTTTTGATGCTATCTTTTTTCATGGTCTGGCCTATAACCACTCCCACATCGTCACGTTCCGGGTTGAAGATGGAAAATTCAGTGATCCCGGCATCGAACATGGCAGCGATGGTGTGGGGTTTTATTTCCTGATTGGATTCTAACAGGACTTCACCCGTCTCCTTATTCACAACGTCAGCCACCGTAAAGCACCCTTCCAGATCATTGGCCGTTATTTCCACTTGAGGTATATGGGCCTTGGTGATGAGGTTGTATAGGGTATGAGTAATCTTCTTGCCAGCATGGCAGATTATTTCCTTGGTCTTGGGGTTGACGATGTCATGAGAGACTTTGATCCCAATGAGGTTTTCGGAAACATTCCAGTACAATTTGCTCTCCGACAAACTAATTACATCCGTCCTGTAGAAAGCCCGAATCAATTCTTCATCGCTCTTCAATCCCAGAGCTCGCAGAAAAATGGTCCCTAAAAATTTTCGTTTGCGATCAATACGAACATAGAGAATATTTTTCTGATCATACTCAAATTCGACCCACGAACCCCGATAGGGAATAAGCTTGCCTAAGAAATAAGTCTTAGCGTTGGCCGATTCAAAGAAAACGCCAGGAGATCGGTGCAATTGGCTGACAATGACCCGTTCGGTCCCATTGATAATAAAGGTCCCGTTTTCGGTCATTAAGGGAATTTCGCCAAAGTAGACTTCTTGCTCTTTGATGTCTCGGATGGATTTGGCCCCGGAATCCGGATCTTTGTCGTAGATGGTTAGCCGAATGGTCACTTTCAAAGGAGCCGCATAGGTCATCCCGCGTTCTTGACATTCAGCCACATCATATTTCAACTTTAAGCTGACGGGATCGCCGCATCGATTACAAAAAGTGGAAACATTTCGGTTAAACGTGCCGCATTTCGGGCAAACAATATCGTCGATGGAAAAGGGATTGGTGACGATGACGTTGCCACAACTCCTGCAATTACTGCGAAGGTGGGAGAGACCCTTAAGGTTGGTGCATTTGCATTCCCAGTTCCCGATGGAAAAATCCACGAACTCCAAGGAGGAAACGCCTCGAAAATCGCTGATTGGAAAGACGGAGTTGAAAACAGCTTGTAAACCAATATCCTCTCTCTCAGCGGGCAAGAGGTTCATCTGCAGAAACCGCTCATAGGATTTCTTTTGGACCTCGATAAGATTGGGGATTTGAATCGAGGTTAAGATTTTGGAAAAGTTAACACGCTCTCTTACCTTCCCATCTGACGAGACGGCCATGTCTTACACTCCTTAAGGAACTCAAAGTTCAATGTAAAATGATTTTTGAAAAGATTGTAGGTTCTAAAAGAACCGACTGCAGAATCGGGCAACAGCGGAAAACAGGAGCGAGGAGAAGCGGACTTCCCCCCCTTGAGAATTGGATTGTGTTTGAAATCAAAATTCAAATCGTTCGCCAACGTATCCCAATCTATTTTAGCTCAACCGTGGCTCCGGCATCAGCAAATTTCTTTTTGATGGTTTCAGCTTCCTCTTTATTGACACCCTCTTTAACGGTCTTGGGCGCACCATCTACCAGATCCTTAGCCTCTTTCAGGCCAAGACTGGTTACCTCTCTGACCGCCTTAATGACATTTATTTTATTCGATCCAACATTCGTCAAGACGACTGCAAACTCCGTTTTTTCCTCTGCCGGGGCAGCAGCGCCGGATCCGCCTCCGGCCGCAGCGCCGACAGCGATTGGGGCCGCAACCACAGCCGAAACACCAAAGGCCTCTTCCAAACCTTTCACGAGTTGTGAGGCTTCCAGCAAGGTGAGTTCTTTAATTTCTCCTAGTATTTTTTGCACTTTTTCAGACATTAATAAAGTCCTCCTGGTCAGTGTTTACTTGTAGTTAAGAATACTCACTCCTTAAACTTTTCTTGTTCAGCGGCCTGATTGAGGACGACCGCCATGCCTCGGGCGACTCCTCCGACCGCCGTAGCCAATCGTTGGGCTTGAGAATTTAAGAGGAACATTAGTTTGGAGATCAATTCTCCCTTGGAAGGGAGACTGGCGAGTTGCTCCAGATCGGCCAGATTCACCACTCTGCCTTCAACCACCCCCGCCCTAAAGACAAACAGGGGATTGTTCTTGGCGTAGGTCGTCAGTACCTTTGCCAGTGCCACCGGGTCTTTTTCGTTGTAGGCGATTGCGCTGCTGCCGGTAAACTTATCCTGCAACGATTCAATCCCCGTATCCTTTGAAGCCCTCCGTGCCAAAGTGTTTTTAACCACTTTATATTTTGAACCGGTCGAACGGATGCTGCGGCGCAGCTCGCTATCCTGTCCGACCGTCAAGCCTTGAAAGCCTGCCAGGAAAAGATTCTTGGCCCTCTTGAACTCCTCATGCAGAGCTTCGATTTCTTTCTGCTTATCATTCCGATCCATGTTTAAGAACTCTCCTGAAAATCCCCTCTCGGGAGGGGCAAAAGACGCAGCCTTCGGGGTGGGTCCTTCGGTTGGGGACAACCCACCCCTGCACCCCTCCAGTGGAGGGGAATTTAATTTTCATGGCACGTGGCGATCCGAGGGATCATGAAAAACTCCCTTGAAAATCCCCTCTCGGGAGCCTGACTCGCTCCTCACAGAACTACCTTTCGATAGTCGCCAGGTCCACTTGAATGCCTGGACCCATGGTCGAACTCACAAAGAGACTGCGGACGTATTTTCCCTTGCTGGCCGCAGGCTTGGCTTTAACGATGGAATCAATCAAGGTCCTGGCATTCTCAACCAGTCTGTCAGCGCTGAAGGATACTTTCCCTACCGGAGTATGAATGATTGAAGTCTTGTCCACGCGAAACTCCACCTTGCCTGCTTTTATCTCCTTAACGGCTTTGGCTAGTTCAAAGGTGACAGTCCCGGTCTTGGGATTGGGCATCAGGCCCTTAGGTCCCAATATTTTTCCCAGTTTGCCAACCGCTTTCATCATATCCGGAGTCGCGATCAGAGCATCAAAATCCAGCCATCCTTCCTGAATTTTTGCCACCAGATTCTCGCCTCCAACATGTTCGGCTCCAGCCTCTTCCGCTTCCTTGATTCTTTCCCCTGAGGCAATGACGCAAACTTTCTTGCTTTTTCCCAATCCGTGAGGTAGCACCACTGTGCCTCTAACCATCTGGTCGGCATGTTTTGGGTCAACTCCCAGTCTCACGGCGATTTCTACGGTCTCATCAAATTTAGCACTGGCCAGCTTTTTGACTAGAGGCAGTGCTTCTTCCAGCTTATAGGGTCTGCTTTCAAGCTGCGCCCTGGCGTTCTTGTATTTCTTGCCCACTCTTCCCATGAGTGCTCCTTAGCTCATAACCAATCTGCAGAACGGGTCGAACCTGAAATCTGGCCGTAACTCTGCAGGTCTTAGGAAACAACATCAATACCCATGCTTCGGGCGGTTCCTTTGACAATCTTGATAGCCGCTGCAACGTTTGTGGCGTTAAGATCAGGCAGCTTTTGCTTCGCGATATCTTCAACCTGCTTTTCTGTCACTTTGCCGACCTTGCTCTTGTTGGGTTCCCCGGAACCCTTAGCAATGCCTGCAGCACGCTTTAGCAAAATTGACGCGGGTGGTGTCTTGGTGATAAATGAATAAGATCGATCTGCATAAACCGTAATGACGACAGGGATAATCAACCCTTCCTGGTCTTTCGCAGAGGTTTTAGCGTTAAAGGCCTTACAAAAGTCCATAATATTAACGCCCTGCTGACCCAGCGCAGGCCCAACGGGGGGTGCCGGTGTCGCCTTGCCTGCAGGGATTTGCAGCTTGATATAACCGGTAATTTTTTTTGCCATTTAATGTCGCACCAGCCGACTTAGAATTCCCTGTATTCGGAACCCATCGTGTTAAATCTTCTCCACCTGTAAGAAATCCAATTCAACGGGCGTCTGTCGCCCGAATATCGTCACCATCACCTTCAAGGTGTTTCGATCCTCATTGAGATCGTCCACGGTACCGGTAAAGTTGCTAAATGGACCGTCTATAATCTTTACGCTTTCACCCCTCTCAAAAGTCAGTTCGACTTTTGGCTTCTCCGCAGTAGCTTCCGCATGATAGATAATTTGATCCACTTCCTGTTGACTGAGGGGGGAAGGTTTCGTTCCAGACCCGACAAAGCCTGTAACCCGGGGAGTATTTTTCACGATGTGCCAAGCCCTGTCAGACATCTCCATTTCAACTAGCAGGTACCCAGGAAAAGTCATTTTAGAACTTGTGACTCGTTTGCCCCCCTTCATTTCCACAACATCTTCGGTGGGGACTAAAATTTGCCCAAACTCCTCTTCAACTCCAAAAGCCTGAATGCGGCTTTGAAGACTCTCAGCGACTTTCCGTTCGAAGCCTGAATAAGTATGGACAATGTACCACTGCTTAGCCATTATTACCCTCAAGTTTGACTGTCTCTAAACTTGGCAACTTTCCCTTCTCTTCAGATAGATCTCAAACCATCGCGCCTATTTTAAACTCAAGGATCTCCTCTTGAAAATCCCGAGGCTCCCCTCCTCGCTCGAGGAGGGCGATCACTCATGGCAGCGGTGAGGTGCAGGCGGCGTTCTACTACCCCCTGAAAGCCGATAGCTCTCATGGGGGGATCATCAGTTTCGTCCCGCGCGAAGATCCGCAGGATCATGACAGACTCACTTGAAGAGGTGAAATATTTTGGTCACACCGAGTTTTAGAACCAAGTCTACCAAACCCAGATAGATTCCAAAAAAAAAGACGGCTCCAATCACAACGATAGTAGTGCCATAAACTTCCTTTCTCCCTGGCCAGGAAACCCTTCTCATTTCCAACTTGACATCGTTGAAAAACTCTTTGATGTGCGTCAGACTAATTTTCTCTAACAACGAGCAGCCTCCCTGACAAGAATAAGAGGGAACTCTCCGAGGGGTTTTGGCAGGCCAGGAGGGACTCGAACCCCCAACATCCGGTTTTGGAGACCGGCGCTCTACCAATTCGAGCTACTGGCCTGCAGCGAAAATGGAATGCGACTCATGCCCTATCACAATGTAGGAAGAGCGAGACCACACATCGGAAAGAATCATTTGGTTTCACGATGAACTGTATGCGTTCTGCAAGTGCGGCAGAATTTTTTGAACTCCAACCTCTCCGTTGTTTTCTTCTTGTTCTTTGTAGTTGAATAATTCCGATTCTTACATTCGTTGCATTGCAGTGTCACAATGTCTCGCATATCATGCCACCATTTCGTATGAAGTTAGGCCACGATCTCGGTAATGGTGCCGGCGCCCACGGTGCGGCCTCCTTCGCGAATGGCAAAGCGGAGCCCCTTCTCCATGGCAATGGGCGTGATCAGCTCGATTTCCAGCGCCACATTGTCCCCCGGCATCACCATCTCGGTCCCGTCTGGCAGCTTCGCCACCTCCGTCACATCCGTCGTCCGAAAATAAAATTGCGGCCGATAGCCATTGAAAAACGGCGTGTGCCGCCCACCCTCT
>QHZQ01000179.1 GCA_003224725.1 Acidobacteriota bacterium
ATTTGAACCTGAGCCACGCCCTTCACTGTGGAAAAACGCTGCGCCATGAGCGTATCTGCGTATTTGTCTACCGTGGAAAGAGAAAGGGTAGGAGAACTGACCGACATGTAAATGATCGGCTGGTCGGCAGGATTGACCTTAAAGTAGGAAGGTGGGCTGGGCATGTCCGAAGGAAGCTGTCCTGCCGCACCGGCGATCGCTGCCTGAACGTCCTGCGCGGCCGCGTCGATGTTGCGGCTCAGATCGAATTGCAAGGTGACCGAGCTGAAACCTTGCGTGTTAACCGAACTCATCGAGTCCAGGCCCGCAATCGTGGAAAACTGACGCTCCAGGGGCAGGGCCACAGCGGATGCCATTGTCTCGGGGTTGGCCCCGGGTAGGCTTGCGCTTACCTGGATGGTCGGGTAGTCCACATTTGGCAGGTCGTTGACAGGAAGAAGCCGGTAGGCCAGGACACCGAACAGGAGAATCGAAGACGTCACCAGCCCAGTCATGATGGGACGACGAATGAAGAGCTCAGCCAGGTTCATGAGATGAGAAGTTTGCGATTGGTGTTCTATTCCGACTTCGGATTGGCGGCCTCGTCGGATTTCAAACTTGCTTTCACTTCTACTTTGGCGCCCGGATAGAGCCGAAGCTGGCCGTCTGTCACCACCTTGTCCCCGACCCGTAGACCCTTCTCGATTACGGTTTCACCGCCGATCGTTGGTCCCACGACAACCGACCGAGAATTCACAGTGAGGTTCGGGTCGACCACGAAGACGTAGTGGCCAGCCTGCCCAGTCTGCACTGCCTGCGTTGGGGCGACAACAGCGTTAGGCCGGGAAGTGAGCCTCAGAACCACGTTAACGAACTGCCCCGGCCATAGCCGCTTTTCGGCATTGTGAAAAGTCGCCCTCAGCAGGATGCTTCCCGTAGTGTTATCCACCGTGTTGTTGAAAAAAGTTAGCACGCCCTGCTCGGCGCGAGCCTCGTCCTGGGGCGGAATTGCTTCGACCTTGAGCTTCCCGCGAGCCTGGTATGCCTTAACTTCCTGCAAGTATTGCTCTGGAACGGAAAAGCTCACGTAGAGAGGACTGATCTGGTTGATCTCGACCAAGGCCGTGTCGTTGGCTTTAACAATGTTCCCCACATGAACCAGAAGCTTGCCGGTTCGCCCGCCCAGCGGAGAACGAATGGAGCAGTAGCCAAGCTGTATTTTTGCATTCTCCACGGCGGCTTGGTCGGCGCGGACGGCCGCTTCCAGCGCACCCGCGTTGGTATGAAACTGGTCATTTTGTTCTTTGGATATGAGCCCGTCTTCGTAAAGCTTTTGGGCACGATCGGCCTGAGCCCGCGCATTCTTTTCTTGAGCCAGGTCTCGGGCCAAATTGGCATCCGCTTGCATGAGGGCTGCGTCGTAAGGGCGGGGATCGATTGTGAAGAGCTGATCCCCTTCCTTTACGTCCTGACCTTCCTGGAAATAGACGCTGTGCAACTGCCCGTCCACTTGAGATTTAACCACGACCGTGGAATAGGCCTCTCCGTTTCCAATGACACCTACTTCGACGGGGACGGTTTTTTGAGTCACGGTGGCGACCGTCACCGGAACCGCGAAATTCATGGCGGCCTGTGCGGCATCTCCCGGGGCATCGTTCTGGGAACACGCTGACCAGAGTAACACCGAGGATAGAATGAGGTAGAGCGAAAGCGCTTGTCTGGGACGAACGAAACCCATGTTCACCTGTGGTGGGATGACATTTCAGGTCGAATGCCTGAATGGCCGAGTATGCTTCCTCTCTAGCCAGACGTTTGTCAGGGTATCAAATCAGGTTTCGCAGGTCAAATTCCTGGCAGTGCTTCCCGCAAAGAACTCCTGGATCAAGCGAATCATGGAGGTCTGAAGTGAGGCCTCATTCCCATGCTTCCCCTGTTTTACTTGCTCGTGGCCAAGAAGTTTTGTTACCTTACAAGAACATCAGCCTGGCCTACGCGATAGTTTTCCAAAAGAGCCGGTCAGATGTGAGCCTTAGTTCCTGTGCTACCATGAAAATCCCCTCTCGGGAGGGGAAAGAAGGCTTCAGCCTTCAGGGGTGGGTTCTTGCCGTCTGGAACAACCCACCCTTACAGTCCTGAAGCTGTGAAGAAATTAAGAACCGGGGGAGATTGGGAGGGCGAGGCTCCCGCCGAGCCTCATCGGGCAAGGACTTGCTGGGGCGATGGCTCGCCAGGAAGCTCGCCCTCCCAATTTTTTCGCAGCTTCCCCCCAGCGGAGGGGAAGCATTTTGATCCTTCGTGGTGCCCATTTTCATGTCTGTGGCGCCGGCAAGGTCGGCACGGATGGCTCCTGTGAGTCACATTACCACGCCAGCTAGGAGTTGTCTTTGAAAAGGCAAAAGACCTTACTCATTGACGTCATCTTTCTGCTGTTGCTCTTGATCGTCGTATCGGTTGTTTTCCTCGATCGACCTCATCTCTTCCCGCGAAGCTCGCAGGAAATCAATTTGCAAATGAGGCTCCTGCCGCTCTATGCCTTGTACTCCTTCCTGCGCATGCTGAGCGCCTACGCCCTTGCACTGATCTTTTCTATCTGCGTAGGATATTTTGCCGCCGTCAACCTTCGAGCCCGGAAATGGATCCTTCCCGCTCTGGATATTTTCCAGTCTATTCCGATCCTGGCTTTCTTCCCTGCGGCGGTTTTCTTTTTCATCCGGCTATTTCGAGGTCACCCGATCGGTGTGGAGTTTGCCGAAGTGTTCCTGATTTTCACCAGTCAAGTATGGAACATGGCCTTCAGCGTATACGAGTCCATCATCACGATTCCGGAAGATCTTCTGCTGGCAGCCGATGAATTCAACGTTCAAGGATGGCGTCGGTGGCGGCGTTTGATCCTTCCCGCCTGCGTTCCCAGGTTAACTTACAACAGTATGCTATCTTGGGCAGGAGGCTGGTATTTCTTGACTGCCAGCGAAATTATTGCCATTGGGCCCGCCCGCTATACCTTACCAGGCCTGGGGAGTTACATCGGTCAGGCTATGAATTCCGGAAGAATGGATCTGATGCTGGCCGGACTTCTTAGCTTGGTTGGCCTGGTGGTACTGCTTTATATCCTGGTTTGGAATCCAGCCAATTGGTGGTCTCAAAATTATCTGTATGAAATGTCGGTGGCGGCTTCGGGCAGGGCCCCAATGCCTGCCATAGCCCGCTGGATCCGGCGCTCCCGCGTGTTACGCGTTGTCAATGAACATCTCTTTTTGCCTGGGGGCAGGTCGCTGCTTCGTCTCAGTGCAGAACTGGGTCAGCTTACATCCAACCGTGGCTTTCGCCTTGGACTGAGCCTACTTTTTGCAGGATTTCTGGTCTTACTGGGTTACGGAATATTTTTAGCGGTCAGAAGCATATTTCGGCCTTTAGCCCGAGAGGTGGCTGGAATTCCACTGGCAATACTGCTAAGCTTCTTGCGGTTGTTGGTGGCTTATTTGCTAAGCCTGGCATGGACGATCCCTGTAGCCATTCTGGTAGGGCAAAGCAAGCGACTAGCACGCTGGCTATTGCCAGCGGTTCAAATTACGGCCAGCATCCCGGCCACGGCGTTTTTCCCTTTGCTGGTGATTCTCACCTTAAGCTACGGCTTATCCATGAATGGCGTTGCCATTCTACTGGTTTTGACAGGGATGCAGTGGTATCTTCTTTTTAATCTGATTGCCGGTGTGCTCAACATTCCAGCCGATTTGAAAGAAGTATCGCAAGCGTTGGGCCTTCGCGGGTGGCGTTATTGGAAGAGAGTCCTGTTCCCAGCGATGCTTCCCAGCCTTGTCACCGGCAGCATTACGGCATGGGGCGGCGGCTGGAATGCCCTCATCATTAGTGAATTTGTAGAAGCCAGAGGGCAGATCCACCGTGTAAGAGGAATTGGTGCCCTGCTGGACCAAGCCACTTACCAAGAGGGAAATTTGCAGGTCATTGTCTTTGCGGTCATGAGCATGGTGATAGTCATCACCGTCATCAATAAAGCCTTCTGGCGACCGACTTATGCCTACGTCTCAGAAAAATTTAAGATGGAATATTGAGCGAACGGCTGCAACCGAAATTCCAGATACGGGGGAAGCCATGCTTTCCCAACCCCCAGTGATTGAGATCAAAGGGGTCGACAAGTATTACGATACGCACATTCAAATCTTGGCGGATATCACCCTGAATATTTTTCCTAACGAATTTGTTGCCATTGTTGGCGCTTCGGGGTGCGGTAAATCCACTCTGCTGCGGATCATTTCGGGTTTGATTCCTCCCACCCAGGGGCAGGTCCTTTATAAAGGTGAGGTTATTAAAACGCCTCACCCCGATATCTCAATGGTTTTCCAGAGCTTCGCACTCTTTCCCTGGCTGCCGGTAGTTGACAATGTGGCGTTGGGCCTGGAAGCGAGAGGCATTCCGGAATTAGAGCGTTACAAAAAAGCAGAAAAATACATCGACATGGTTGGCCTGGGCGGTTACGAAAGGGCCTATCCGAAGGAACTCTCGGGCGGAATGAAGCAACGAGTTGGACTCGCCCGAGCTCTGGCAACTGAGCCAGAGGTGCTCTGCATGGATGAACCGTTTTCTTCGCTGGATGTTTTGACGGCCAAAAACCTGCGTGACCAGGTGATAGACCTCTGGCAATTACATACTTTGCCTCTGAAAAATATCATTTTGGTTACTCATAGCATTGAAGAAGCGGTTTACATGGCCGACCGGGTCCTTGTCTTGAAAAGAAATCCGGGCCGCATCGCCCAGGAAGTGAACCTGTCTGGTTTAGAACGGCCTCGTCATAAAGAAGCCAAAGAGTATCAGGAGCAAGTCGACAAAATTTATTCTCTAGTTGTGTAACAGAAGGAGCGAATTGCATGGATCCTTTGCCTCACGCCAACATTGGGAGAGTAACGGGATTGATCGAATTAATCCGAGATAAACCAGGAAAGCATGATGTCTTCCGCCTAGGGCAACATCTCCATTATGAATTGGATGACCTCCTGCCTGTCACCGAAGCAGCCAAGTTATTAGGATTTGTGAAAATTGAGGCCGGAGATATTGAACTAACTCAACTGGGGATAGAATTTGCCGACGCGGATGAAAATCGCCGGAAAAATATCTTCAAGAGCCGGATTGAGCATCTGCCCATCATTCGACAGATCTATCAAGCCCTGCACAAGAAGCGAAAGAAAAGGATCTCCCGTGAAGCAGTCTTGGAATCGCTGCAGGCTCACTTTTCTGTCGTGGAAGCCGAGCGTCAGCTTCAGACCGCCATCAATTGGGGCCGTTACGCTGAGTTATTTTCTTATGATGTGGACTCGGAAGAGTTCTATTTGGATGGGGCCTAGGATCAGTTTGAAAGCACGAGACGTTAAATTCGTGACAAGCAGAAAAAGCAGCAGGCAAAGCCCAGCCACGCCTTTTATAAACGATAATCATCAACTGCCTGGAGTTAATCCAACAAGGCCGATCAGGTCTTTGGTTTTTCCTCGTGTCCGTCTTGATTTTTCTCCGCCTCGTCTTGTCCGCTGAGGGCCTTTTTGAAGGAGATAATACCTTCCCCCAGAGACTTTCCCAGGGACGGAAGCTTTTTGGGTCCAAAGACGAGAAGGGCGATGACCATGATAATTAGCATTTCCGGCAATCCAAGCTGACCGAACAAGAAGCACCTCCTCCAAAAAAAAATTGCCAGCCATCTCCATTATAAGTGGTTTCGGCTGGCAATCGCGATTTTAATTGTTTCTTTTCGCTTGAGCTCTTACTTCTTTTCCTCTTTCTTTTCCTCTTTAGCAGCTTCTTTCTTTGCTTTCTTGCCCTTCTTTTTGCCCTTCTCCGCCTTTTCTTCGGACTTAGCCTCAGCTTTCTTCTCTTCCTGCGGCACAGCGAAGCTCACCACGGCCATGGACATGGACAGAGTCATCAAGGCTGCGAAGATGAGGGTTAACAGCTTCTTCATGATTAATCCTCCTTAAGGATTGTAAGTTTTGCCGAAAGAATCTTTCGGCATGACAGGTGATTAAAATGGTTTGACATAGTTGTTACACTGAGATATTCAGCATGAAGATAGCCAGATCAGGAAAGACTTTATCTTAGTTGTAAGTTAGAGATTAATAGAGGCTTAAGATGAGTCTGCAAGAGGACAAAGTTCAATGTTTTTTGGCTTAGATTGAGACAATCTGCGCAGTGCTTTCCAAGCGCCCCCCTAACTCTTTCATCTGCTTACCGATACTGAACTGTGGCATTTTGTCTCGTGGGGCACTTTGGCCCCAGTCACTCTTCCTTAAGATCAATTCCAAATCGTTCAGCCATGCGATAAAGAGTTCTACGGTTAATTCCCAGAATATCGGCAGCCTGCGTTCTATTGTACTTGGTTCGTTCTAAGACATGCATTAGGTAACGCCGTTCCAGTTCATCCAGCACAGGCATGTCTTCGAACAATTGTCGATGACGAAACCTCACCTTGGTGTTCATTTTTGGAGGGAGGTCTTCAATGGTGATGATGCCTCCTTTGCAGAATTGACAGAGTCGCTCGATGGTATTTTCCAGTTCTCTGACGTTGCCCGGCCATGAATAATTCGCCAAAGCGTCAATAACCTCCTGGGAAATGGCAGGCCGTGTTTTCTCATCTGGCAGGTGTTTATTCATGAAATGAGAAATCAGAGCTGGGATATCTTCGCGTCGCTCTCGCAGCGGGGGCAACTGAATCGTGATGACGCTGAGCCGATAGAGCAGGTCTTCGCGAAATTTTCCATCTTGAACCATCTGTTCCAAACCTCGATTAGTGGCGGCAATCACCCGAACATCCACTTTGATGTTCTTGACACCCCCGACTCGTTTTATCTCCTGCTCTTGTAAGGCGCGCAGCAGTTTGACCTGCATCGCCGGCGTGGTATCACCGATCTCGTCCAGAAAGAGCGTTCCTTTATCAGCCTCTTCGAAAAGCCCGATCTTATCGGTTGCAGCCCCGGTAAAGGCGCCCTTCTGGTAACCGAAAAGTTCGCTTTCTAACAGAGTCTCCGTCAGGGCGCCGCAATTAATGGCCAAAAAAGACCGATCGCGGCGCGGGCTGTTGAAATGAATTTGTTTAGCGACTAACTCTTTCCCGGTTCCACTCTCTCCTGAAATCAGGACGCGATGGATTTATAGACTGCCAACATCTTAGGGCTACTGCCAATCAAGCTGGTCGAGGGCTGCGCCATTTCCAGTTGTGTTCGTAGACTTTGATTTTCGTTAATGAGCTGTTTCTTTTCCAAGGCGCGCTTCACGACCGCTTTGACTTCATTAATGTTGAAGGGCTTGCTGATGTAATCGAAGGCCCCTTCTCGGACCGCTTCAATGGCGGTTTCCAGGGTGCCAAAGCCGCTAATGAGGATGACTTCGGAGTCTGGCAGGAAACGCTTGAAATTCTTCAAGACGTCGAGACCCGTCAGGCGGTTCTGAAGATTAATGTCGCTGATGACAACGTCGAACCTTTGTTCTTTCCCGAGCTCCATAGCAGTCAGCGGATCCTGGGAGGTTATAATCTGAACTTTGAACTCCTCCAAAATCTCCTCGATGAAGTCACACGTAAGTTTGTCGTCGTCAACGATGAGTATTTTTTGCATAAAGGCCAGCGAAACCTAAGTGCGCCGTTTCATGAGTACACTATTTGTCGCGGCAGCGAGCCCCACGGATCTCCGACCGTCACGAGACGGCTGGACCGGTGGGATGTGTGGTGAATGAATCAAGTTTTGGCAGCCATGCTGACCGCGCATTCTGCGGCAGGCGTGGTTTTCAGCCCCTGCACCAGACGAAAGCACTAGGCTTGCAGGACTGGGACTTCGGCAGGCAGAAAGACCGAAAAAGTAGTCCCTTCCCCAACCGTGCTTTTGACCTCAATTGCGCCGCCGTGTTCTTTGATAATGGCTCTACAGATTGTCAACCCCAATCCGGTTCCCTGGCCGATCTCCTTGGTAGTAAACATCGGCTGAAAAAGTCTTTCGATATTTTCCCGTTCAATCCCTTGTCCCGTATCGGCAATCTTGATGGCAACGAATTGGTCTGAGCGTGTCTCGGTCTCGATAAGAAGATGTCCGCCGTCAGGCATAGCGTCTAAACTGTTATTGATGAGGTTGAGCAGTACTTGTTCCAGTTGTTTTCGGTCAGCTTGAATCACGGGCAAGTCTTCCTGAAGCCGATGGTCAAATTCCACCTTGCGGAGCTGCAAAGTGGGTCTGATCAGAGCGCTGACCTCTTGGATCAGCTGATTCAAGTTGACCGCCGCTAACTCCAATTTGGGACGGCGTGTTGCATCGAGCAAGCGGCGGACGATTTCGCTCAAGCGGCGGATCTGGGACTGAACCAGAATCAGTTTCTTCAGCAGGAACTCGTTGTCGCTAAAGGATTCAATGAGCAATTGCACGTGCCCGGAAATTAGATTCAAGGGAGTACCGACCTCATGGGCAAACGTTGCCGTCAATTGCCCGGCCACCGCCAGTCGTTCTAACCGAACCAACTCAAGCTGCATTTTGAGCAGCTTCTCGTTGAGTTCTCTCAATTCGCGGTTACGTTTTGTCAACTCGGCTGTGGCATTTTCCACCTTCGATTTGAGTTCCACATTGAAGTTGTTGATTCTTTCAATCAAACTGATGCGTTCGGTCGTGGCTTCGCGGATTTGACGTAGCATTCGATTATAGCTGCCGGCAATCATTCCCAGTTCGTCCGACGAATTGAGCACGACCTCGGCCTTGAGATCACCTGCTTCTGCCTGGGCCATGGCCTCTTGAATTTTCTTCACCGGCCTATGAATGGTGAATCGAAAGAGCACGTTGAGGAGGACAATGAGCAACAAAATCGCAGCAGGAGCAAAAATAATGGCCACACGCAGATTCTGTTGAGTAATGCGGTCCGCTTGCTTTAGCGAGGTGAGAACACTCACACACCCCAGAATTCTTTGTTGATTGGTCTTCGCAATCCGATGGTAAATCGGAACCACAATATCCCAAAAACGCTCGTCGCCATTGTCATGCAGATGGTACGTGGTCTTGCCTTCACGAATAGCCCATCGGATTTCGTCGGTTACAGGGATATTGTTGGTGGGGGAGGAGGTTGCGACAAATTCCGGTTCTTTCTGTTTCAACCCAAAGACCGAGATTTCTTTGATGCTGCGATTAATTTCGACGGCATCCAGCAGATCACTCTCCACCCCGTCGGCGGCAGGAATTTGTGGGGCTTTGCCCAATTCCTTGGCGATTTCATTGGCTGCCTTGGTTGAACGTTCCTTCAAGTCGTTAACAATGATATCAGCTGAAATTTTATTAATGACAAAAGTAACCACAAACACGACTACTACGACAACCAAAGAAAGCAACAACGTCACCTTGGCCGGTAAAGAAAAAGTTCGCATAACGATTTCTAGTAGATTCGCTTGTCTAATTCTTGCCAATATCTTTTCTCGGATGGTGCAACGGGGAACAATCAAGGCGTCTGTAGTACACTCATCACCGTTATATTACTTAAAAACGGACCAAGAAAAAAGTTCAACCTGAGGAAATCAGCATTGGATTAGCTCGCGGTTCCAAGTAATATCGATGTGCGGTCAATGCGCTTCATAGTAAATCGAAGTCGGTCTTGGGTTCTTATACAAAGGAGATGACCTGTGGATCGTCCAGCTTTGTGCCAGTTCCTTTTGTCTTTGGTGACGTGTCTTTGTTTGAGCTTGTTTCTGGCGCTCCTGGCGCAGGTTCAGCCAAAGGACAGAATAGCTCGGTTGCTTGAGGAGCTCTCAAATGCGCCGGGGCCATCCGGATTTGAGGGACCGGTGCGCGAGATCATCACACGCGAACTGCGTGCCGCTGGTCTTGAGGTCTCAACTGATGGACTAGGCTCCGTGATTGGCGTGCTCCATGGTTCATCTGAGAGTCCCCGTGTGATGCTGGCTGCGCACATGGATGAGGTCGGGGCCATGGTGAAATACGTCACGCCTGAGGGTATGATCAAGTTTCAGCTCCTGGGCGGTTGGCTCGACCAGGCCCTGATCGACCAACGATGGACGATCCTGACCCGAAGAGGACCGGTCATGGCGATCAGCGGGTTGCGGAGTGTTCACATCACACCATCAGAAGACCGCAGCCGGGTGACCCCGCGTGAGGACGTGTTTCTCGACGTCGGAGCCCGGTCGAAAGAAGAGGCTGAAGCTCTGGGTATCCGCGCGGGAGACGGTGTTGTTCCCGCGAG
>QHZQ01000213.1 GCA_003224725.1 Acidobacteriota bacterium
GTAATGCATTAGTTTCCGGTTTGACCTGCAGCGGTAGCCACGCTCAGCGTTATCTGCGAGGCGTGCGCATTTTGTGCCGTACCTCGAAATCACGGCCCGCTACGCTCACCGTGCTACACCCAGACCTCCTAAACCTAAAAAGGTGTGAAACGATCACGGGAATGCTGGCCGCAGCGTTCCCTGAAGTTTCAGTGTTCAGACCTCTCAAGGAGTTCCCATCTTGACAACCAGGAATGGAGCAGCGTCCGTTGCCCGCGAGGGCCATTCCTTCCCAACTTCTAACGCATTACGCGTCTGAGAGCTTCCGTTGACTCCTTCCCCAAAATCCTCCTACGGAGCGAGTTCGCGGTCCCGCCTAGCAAGATCTCAGTGATAATCAAATGGCTCTTTGGATGATCCGGTACTCCTCGCAGGCCAAGCCGATTTTTCTGGGTCTAACGATGACTTTGGCTGTATCAAGCGATGGATTAAGTTTCCTCTGGTCTAACGACAACATATTTATAATTAGTTACTTAAACTTATAATCTAGTCTAATCATTTAATAAGTACATACTAATTGATTAAAAATATGGAGGAATCGACTCGTTATTGAGTGCACTGCGGAGGACGGTCAAGGCTTTCTGGATTCCTTGAGGGCGCAATTCTTTTGTGAAAAAAGATTGCGAGTTCACCTTCCAAAGCAAGCCTACCCAGTTTCATATAAATTGTATTATGACAATATATTGCAATAGTTTATATACTATAAAATAATCTAATAAGTGATGGTATTATGTAAACTTATCTAATCACGTCTAGATATTATCAGACATTCTCTGCATAAAGGCCGGGGTGAGACCATGTCGACGCGACGACTCGATGGGACCAAGGGATGCGGCTCTAGATCTTTCCAATCTCCCTTGACCTATGGCGCCGGGATTGTGGTACAATCCGTTTAAGTTCTCTAAGGTTGTCATCTCTACTCTGATTTCACTTTTGCCCCAGTGACTGTGAACGTATCCTGATATGTACGCTTCCTATAAGCCTCGACTCAAATTACGAACTAAGTTAATGATGTTAAGCGGACTATTAATTACCTTGGTCATTCTGTTACTCGTTACTCTCGTGAGCCGCAATGTGCGCCGCTCGATTTTGGCGGAAACGCAGAAACGGGGAGTCGCGATCGCTCAGCTCTTTGGCGCCACCAATCTTAATTATCTAAAGTCTTACTATTATCTGGGTATCCAGCAGAATGCCCAGGTTGCGAAGAAGGAAAGCGAGTTGGAGTATGTCATCGTCTATGATAAGGAAGGATTAACCGCGGCTCATACTGAGAATCAATCGCTGATTCTACGGCCTGCCTCAGATCCAGAAGCTCTCGAATCTATTCAGGCAAAAGCTGTTTTGTTTCGTGAAATCAACCTCCTCAAAGAGAGCCCCGATCTCAAGGACCAAGTTTTTGATATCTCGATTCCCGTCAATACAAAAGAGTCTCCAGGAAGATGGGGAACCATTCGTGTGGGTATTTCACCAGAGAATATGAATCAAACCTTAAGGGCGATTCGAAAGCAAATCCTCCAGCTTGGATTGATTGCTTTAGTCTTTGGCGTACTAGGGGCTATGGTCTTAGCCAATCGCATCAGCACACCCATTTCGAAACTCATGGCGGGCTCTCTGCGGGCTGCCGAAGGCGACTTGTCCCATCATATCGAAGTCAACTCCGGCGATGAGCTGGGAGGGTTGGCCCACAACTTTAATTACATGATGGACCAAATTAGGCAACACCAGGAAGAACGAATTAAATCCGAGAAAATGGCAGCTGTAGGGTACATGGTAAACACCATTGTCCACGATTGTCGCACGCCTATCACGGTAATTAAAGGTTTTGCGTCGGTACTAAAAGACTTTCAGGTCTCGGCAGAACAAAGCCGGGAATGTTTGGATTTTATCAACTTCGAAGTGGAACGAATGGAGCGGATGCTGGAAGAAATCTTGCAATTCGCCACCGACAAAAAGCCTCCTCTCGCTTTGGAGGACCAAAACCTGGACGAATTCATCAGGGAATGCGCCGTGGAAATCGACGCTTTGTTCAAAAATACGCAGATAACTTTCACCCAGGATCTGAAAGGGAATTCCTCAGTTAAGATCGATCGGGATAAACTGCGAAGAGCCATTCTCAATATCGCTTCAAATGCCAAGGAGGCATTAAAAGGAAGAGGAGATTTCAAATTGAGCACGCGTTCGAATCAATCCCATGCCCTGATTGAACTTTATGACAATGGGGGCGGCATTCCCGAAAACCTCCAAGCCAAAATTTTTGAACCCTTTTTCAGTCACGGAAAGTCGGGTGGCTTTGGGCTGGGCATGTCCATCACGAGAAAGATTGTTGACGACCACTCAGGCAAAATTTCTCTCGAGAGTGGAAAGGGCAAAGGAACGACGTTTATTATCCAGATCCCCTTAGCCCAGTCGCGAAGGGAAAAGCGATCTATAGCCCATTCGGGTTCAGCTTAAGCCCGGGGATGGTGTTGCCGGTAAATATCCTTCAAACGTTCTGTCAGAATATGCGTATAAATTTGAGTGGTTGAGATGTCCGCATGCCCAAGCATCATCTGAACAGACCTCAAATCGGCTCCGCGTTGAAGCAAATGAGTGGCGAAGGAATGCCGCAGGAGATGAGGTTTGAGTTCAATCCGAATCCCGGCTTTGCGGCCATAACCTCTAATAATCTTCCAGAATCCCTGCCTGGTTAGCTTTTCACCCTTTCGGTTGACGAAGACAACACTTGAGACCCTGTTTCTGAGGAGACGTGTGCGGGCCGATTTCAAATAGACTTCCAGAGACTGTAAAGCTGATCGCCCAAGCGGCACAACACGCACCTTGCTTCCCTTGCCTACGCAGTTGAGGTATCCCATTTCCAGGGAAAGATGTTCGAGGGTAAGTGAAATGAGCTCCGAAACCCGCAACCCCGTTGCATAAAGGACCTCCAACATGGCTTTGTCACGAATTCCGAGGTCCTTCTCCGTGTCAGGTCGAGCTAATAATAAATCCACTTCTTCCAGGCTGAGGACTTTGGGTAACGACTTCCAGACTTTAGGCGATTCGATTTTCTGACAAGGATTTTCCAGTAAGAGATTTTCAAAGACCAGGAACTGGAAGAAATCACGCACGCTGACCAGTACCCTCGCAATGGAGCGACTGTCGAGTCCTTCCGTGTAAAGAGATTCCAAAAAATCCAAGATCACTTGATGGCTTGTTTCCTTTAGGGGAATTCCCCGTTTTTCTAAATGAGTTTGAAGCTTGCGGAGATCGCTGCCATAGGAGACAATTGTGTTATCAGCAAGTCCTTTTTCAAGCTTTATATAGTTTATATAACGTAATCTTTCACTTTGCATTACTCAAACCGAGGTAAGAACAAAATAATCGATCGGCCCACCAAAGTTGGCTCTGGATCAACAGGTTGACAGACCTTGGGTGCGTAAGATACCATAACTGGCTTGGTTTTCTGGAAGATAAATTCAGTCGAGTCGAATTTCTGAAGTTGCCGTAACTGGAGCAGGTTGGCCCATGAAACTTTCTGAAATAGCAAAACGGTTGGACTGCGAGCTACGAGGTGATGGATCCATTGAAATTAATCGAGTCGTCGGAATAGAAGAGGCCGGTTCAGGCGATCTTACTTTCCTGTCCAACCCCAAGTACTCGGCCAAGCTCAAATCAACTAAAGCCTCAGCCATTATCATTTCCCCACAGGCACCCCCTTTGGGCATCAGCACCTTGCGAACCTTGAACCCTTATCTGGCTTTTGCCAAGGCGATTGAATTGTTCTACAGTCCGCCCAGGCCAATTAGAAGGATTCATCCTACGGCTGTTATTTCAAGTTCTGCTCAAATTGGAAGTAATTCATCAATTGGAGCCTTTGTTTTTATTGATGATGAAGTCGTTATTGGAGACAATGCCACGCTCTTCCCCCACGTTGTGCTCTATCGCGGCGTCAAGATAGGGAGCGGATTTGTGGCCCACAGTCACGTTTCCGTCCGTGAATATTGCGAAATCGGAAACAATGTGATTCTGCAGAACGGAGTTGTCATTGGGGCCGATGGTTTTGGATTTGCCAAGAGAGACGATTTGTCTTACCACAAAATTATGCAGTCTGGAAGAGTAGTCCTTGAGGACGAAGTAGAAGTACAAGCCAATTCTACCATTGATAGATCGGCAGTCGGGGAAACAAGGATATGCAGAGGTAGCAAGATCGACAATTTGGTCCAGGTGGGCCATGGATCACGGGTAGGCGAAAACACGCTATTGTGTTCCCAGGTCGGTTTAGCCGGAAGCACTCAGGTGGGCAAGAACGTCATTCTCACCGGTCAAGTGGGTGTCGCCGGGCATTGCAAGATTGGGGACAATGTCGTAGCTACCGCCCAGTCTGGGATTCCCTCCGATATCGAATCCGGGAAGATAGTCTCTGGCTATCCGGCCATAGAGAATAAGCTTTGGTTAAGGTGCTCAGTCCTTTTTTCTAAGCTTCCCGAATTCAGTAAGTCCTTAAAAGATCTTCAGCAAAAAGTGGACAAGCTATTGACTTGATTCAGGTCATAGCGGGCCACCCTTTCTAGTCGCACTAATTTCCTGGTTTCTATGTCTCGAAACACCCGACAGCTTGCCAAGTCAGCGAGCCTCATAAGCCTTGCGACCTTGTTAAGTCGCGTGCTGGGCTTGGTTCGCGAACAACTGATTGCTCACCTTTTTTCCAGAACGGCTACCGATGCATTTTATGTCGCATTTCGGATTCCAAATCTCTTGCGCGACCTCTTTGCAGAAGGAGCAATGAGCTCGGCCTTTGTTCCCACCTTCACCGATTATCTGACCAAGAAAGATCGTCAAGAAGCATGGACCCTCGCATCAACGGTGCTGAACCTGCTTGTTTTGGTCTTAAGCCTCATCACTCTGGTTGGCATTCTATGCTCAGCCCAGATCGTTAATATGTTTGCAGGACATTTTCACTCAGTTCCTGGAAAATTTGAGTTAACTGTTTTGATGAGCCAGATCATGTTCCCCTTTCTTCCGCTGGTTGCATTAGCGGCCGTAGCCATGGGAATCTCAAACTCTCATGGGCGGTTTTTCATACCCGCCTTGGCACCGGCTATGTTCAATATAGGATCCCTATTAGCGGCGATTGCCTTATACTTCTGGTTATTAAAACACGGTCTGGATCCGATACTGGGCATGGCCATCGGAACTCTCGTCGGTGGCTTATTTCAGCTATTGATTCAACTCCCCACAATATTCAAGGAAGGCTTTAGATATTCTTCTAGACTCGCCTTCAGACATCCAGGTGTGCGACGCATTCTACTCTTACTGGGTCCTGGAACGCTTGGACTGGCTGCCAACCAGATCAATATCTTTATAAACACCTGGCTGGCCACGAGCCAGGAAGAAGGAGCTGTTTCCTGGCTAAATTATGCTTTTCGGCTAATGCAATTCCCCATCGGTATCTTTGGAGTCGCCATTGCGACAGCAGCATTACCCACGATTTCGACCCACGTCTCCAGGAACGAAACTGAAGGGCTCAGAAACACCATTTCCTCTTCCTTGAGGATGGTGTTTATGGTCAATGTCCCTGCCTCTTTGGGACTTGTTTTCTTGAGCACGCCGATTATCTCCTTGATTTATCAGCATGGTCGATTTAAAGCATCAGATACCAATTCTACAGCTAATGCTCTGATATTTTACTCCATCGGCTTATTCGCCTATTCAGCAGTAAAAGTATTGGTTCCTGCGTTCTATGCCTTGGGCCGCTCTCGAGTCCCCGTGGCCATCAGCGCTGTAGCTGTGAGTTTGAATGTTGCGCTCAACCTCATCCTGATTAAACCGATGGGTTATCGGGGTCTGGCCCTGGGAACAGCCCTCACGGCGATACTAAATTTCCTCCTGCTCTTTTACTGGTTGCAAAAGTACATTGGCTCGCTACGACCCAATCTTTTGATTACGAGTTTCTTCAAGGTTATGATGGCTTCAATGATCATGGGGATCGGCTGCTTTTACTTCCACCAGTGGTTTTATCTGCTTTCATCCAGTGACACGACTGTCTGGAGAGCTTTGGTTCTATTCCTTTCGATAGGAGTTGGTCTAATAATCCTGTTTTTCGCCTGCAAACTGTTACGAATCTCGGAGCTCGACTCTGCTGTCAACTTGGTTAAGAGACGGTTAAAATGATTTCAACGAGATCTGACCAAGATCAGAAGTTCTGAATTAAAGATGTAGCCCAAACACTACTAACCGCAAACATGGGCTAGGAGCCTGTCGGAGAATTGTGGTGCGGCCATCCTTGGCTGCACTGGCTTCACGATTTTTCAAGGAGTTGTGTTGCTTCCTTAACTTGCAGGCGAGGTCTTGCTGTGGCAGAGATTCTGCAAATGCGGATGCCGTTCTCTGTGATGTTCTGGAACGAGCTGAATTTGGAGTAGAGTTTGGATAAGGTGACGAGCCACTCTGGCTGGCTGCAGAATTTTGGGCAGACCAACTCGCTTCACCCATTCGAACGTGCCCAGGCATCCGCAGCTTCAAACAACGAAACCGAAGGCGGATACGGCGACATAGGGAATCAACTAACCCGTTGTTCCCCGCCCCCTACAAAATGAACGATCTCTATCCTATCGCCCGCTGAGATGATTTTCTTGTCCCAATTCTCCCTTTTTAGGATCTGTAAATTGCATTCAATGGCAAGGTGCTGCGGGACCAATTCAAGGAAGTTCACCAAATCAGCAATGGTGAAGCCGTGAGGAACTGTTTTCTTTTCTCCATTCAACAGAATCTCAATATCCAAGATACATTTACTTTCTTCTAATCAAATATTTGATTTCATCATTGCCTAGCCCAGTCGAAGCCTGGATGATCAAAGCGGCGCTCCCCACAGAATAGGCCGGCAGATTAAAATTCATGCGCAGGCAGCCATTCTTGTCGGTCTTGCCGGCATAGAGTCTGGGCGAAAAAGTAGTCCCAATGATCTTCACAATGACCTGTACGTTTTCAAGTCGTACTCGATTCTGACGGCTCTGAACGTAAAGGTAATGAGAGCCTCCACTAAAGTCCTTTGAACCTTCTACGCAAATTTCGATCCCTTGCTCTACGGAAAGTTCTGCTACCTCATTGGCATCAATCGCAAATTCAATTCGATTGGGGTTCGGTTCAAGCTGCGGTTGGTGCCGGGGAGAGCCTTGGCCGATTTCATGAAGTGCACTTGGCTTGGGGGTCGCCACTCGTCTAGTCTGTGAGAACTCCTCTGTTTCGGGCCTCGTTCTAGACGAGCTGTCTTTCTTGTTGCCAAGCTTGGTATCAGAACTTAAAGTGTTACTTTCAGAATAATTTTGAGCTTTTGGAGCCTCCAAATTGAAGACAAAATTGTCATCAACATAAGCTCGCAAATTCATGCCCTTTCGAAATTGACCTTTTTTGATGGCTGCGACGATTTGTCGGTGTTGAAATTCTAAGATCTTCTGTAGCCTCGACTCACTGAAAGCTTGAGATTCCAAAAAGCTTTGGTAGTAAGATCGGTGAGAATCGAGTATAGCTCCCTTGACGTAAATTAAGGATTCTATCAAAGGGTTTTGGATCCCTTTGTCTTCTGTTTGAACGTGATAAACAGTCTTGCCGTATGTAACATCTGTGTTAAATCCAGTGATCATAGAAAGAAACAAATCAGGAGCCGCAGAACCCGGAATATGTCCTCAACTTAGTTAAAAAATACTAGTATAGACGCGCAACTTCGAGCAAGAAAAATATCTTGACAAAGATCCTGAGGCTAGTTATGTTTGCCAAGCTTTTACGGTGTGCAGCATGAGTTTCCGTGGTTAATCTGCTTTCATCAATGAATCAATAACCTTTTCGACTTTGCTCCTGGTAACTTTATTGCTGATAATGGGTTCTCCAACTTCGATTCAAAAGATCTTTTAATCAAACCAGAAAAGTTTTTCGATCCGGTTGTGAAAAAGTTATCTTTCTCTTGCTCTTAAGCCAGCCATCATCGAAGTCAGTGGTCTGTCCTTCCATTAAAGGTTCCTCCTGACCTGAAACACATGCTTTCAGAATCCTTGCTGGAGAAATACCGCGATCTAACTTCCAGATATCCCACTAAACGATCTGCTCTAATTCCTATCCTTCTTACTACTCAGGAAGAAATGGGTTATCTCACGCCGGAATCAGTTCGGTTTATTTCTGACTATTTAAAAATTCCTGAAATCCAAGTTTACGAAGTTATCACCTTCTACAGCATGCTGCGAACAACGCCCGTGGGGAAGTACCATATCCAGGTTTGCACCAACATTTCCTGCCTTCTCTTGGGCGGAGAAGAAATCTTCGAGCACATTTCAAAGAGACTGGGGATTAAAGAAGGCGAAACAACCCCAGATAATTTGTTTTCTCTGGTAGAAGTGGAATGCCTGGGCGCATGCTGCAACGCTCCAGCCATGCAGATTAATTATAAGTACCACGAAGATCTATCCGTCCAAAAAGTGGACAAGATTCTGGATCAACTCAAACAGCAAGGTTAATTGCGATTTATGGAGCTCGCCATCTTCTTGATCCTCTCCATGATTGGTATTGCTTCTGCCTTGAATATCTTGATTCAACGGCATCCCATTTATTCTGCGTTGTCTTTAATTTTGACCTTCCTGTCCCTGGCTGGAATCTACATCCAGATGCAGGCTGAGTTTATTGCTGTCATGCAGGTTGTGATCTATACCGGGGCCATTATGGTTTTGTTTGTTTTTGTGATTATGCTCTTGAATGTCAAGGCTGAAGAGAGGGTGCCGAACAAGCTGATTGGTATGAGGTATGTTGGGATCCCTTTGAGTCTCTTGCTAGTGACTGCGTTGGGATTGAACATTTTCCAATCCTTCTCCGGTCAGACCCTCCGCGTTTCAGACGTCTCTACTTCAGGCTTGACCGGCAACACTCAGTCCATAGGCAAGCTGCTCTACACTCAGTATACTTTACCTTTTGAGGTCACTTCGATCTTGCTCCTGGTAGGGATTGTTGGTGCCATCATCATGGCAAAAAAGGAATTGTAACTCCCCATGATTCCCATCAGCTATTACCTGCTGCTCAGCGCCATTTTATTTTCCATAGGTGTTTTCGGAACTATGATCAAACGAAATATGGTCACCATTTTCATGTGCATTGAACTCATGCTCAATGCAGTGAATCTCTCTTTCGTAGCGTTCGCTCGTTATCATTCGCTTATTGACGGACAGGTCTTTGTTTTTTTTGTCATGGCAGTCGCTGCTGCAGAGGCAGCCGTAGGGCTAGGAATCATTGTGGCCTTGTTTCGAAATCGTCAGACCTTAAACGTGGATGAAGCAGACTTGATGAAGTGGTAATTCTATTCGCCGACTCTGTCTCCCCAGATGACATTCTCACTTTCCACTCTACTCCTGGCGATTGTCGTCCTTCCGTTAGCGGGAGCCATTATTAATGGGTTATTTGGCAAGAGACTGCCCAATTCTCTGGTTGGCTTAACTGCTTGCGGTACGACTGGACTTTCCTTCCTCTTGGCCTTAGTGGTCTTCAGCAAATTACTTCGCACACCTCTGGAAGAAATCCCCAACCTGAGTTTTAACTATTTTCGCTGGATTCAGGTCGATAACTTTGTGGCCAGCTTCGGGTTCATGTTGGACCAACTGACCGGTGTAATGCTCTTGGTTGTCAGTGGAGTTGGCTTCCTTATTCACATCTACTCTCTCGGTTACATGGCCCACGAAAGTGGGTATTACAGGTTCTTCGCCTATCTTAACCTGTTCATGTTTTCAATGCTGATTCTAATACTAGCCAACAACTTCCTGCTGATGTTTGTGGGGTGGGAAGGGGTCGGCCTTTGCTCATACTTACTGATTGGTTTTTACTTCTGGAAGAAGAGCGCCTGCGATGCAGGGAAAAAAGCCTTCATTGTAAATCGTGTGGGAGATTTCGGTTTTACCTTAGCGGTGATCCTCATATTCTGGACTTTCCACAGCATTGATTTTCGCATCGTGTTTGCCCGTGCCGCTTCGTTCTCTGTCGAAGGATTCGCAAGCGGCGGCGTCCTTACAACGATATGCATCCTCTTGTTCATAGGCGCCACAGGGAAATCAGCTCAGTTACCGCTCTATGTCTGGCTGCCGGATGCCATGGAAGGTCCTACCCCGGTCAGCGCTTTGATTCACGCGGCCACCATGGTGACGGCGGGAGTCTACATGGTGGCGCGCTGCAAGGCCTTATTCCTGCTAGCCCCTAAAGCTATGTTGCTAGTGGCCGTGGTCGGGGCACTCACAGCGATTTTTGCCGCCTCTATTGGCCTGGTACAAAACGACATCAAACGGGTGCTGGCTTATTCCACAGTCAGCCAGTTGGGCTATATGTTCCTGGGCTGCGGGGTGGGAGCCTTCGCGGCCGGGATCTTTCACCTGATGACGCACGCCTTCTTCAAGGCGCTGTTGTTCCTGGCATCAGGCAGTGTGATCCATGCCTTAAGCGGGGAGCAGGACATGCGCAAGATGGGGGGATTGAAAGACAGGATTCGTCGGACGTGGTGGACGATGCTGATAGGGACAATAGCAATTGCGGGCTTTCCGCCACTAGCGGGATTTTTCAGCAAGGACGAGATTTTGTGGCAGACCTATTCCAGGGGACATGTGCTGTTATGGCTGGTAGGCGCCGTGGCGGCGGGGATGACATCGTTTTACATGTTTCGGATGATGTTTTTGACTTTTTACGGGGAGTCGCGGGTGGCGCCGGAGGTGGCGCCTCAGGTGCATGAATCGCCGCCAAGCATGACGGTGCCGTTAATGGTGCTGGCGATCGGGTCGGTGCTGGCCGGCTGGGTGGGAATTCCCCACCTTATGGGCCAATACCTGGGGAACCTTCCCAACACCTTTGAGCAGTTTCTGGAACCAGTGCTAGAGACAGCGGGCCAGGAGGCAGCGCTCCCTCCGGCAGAGGGAACGGAGTGGGCGGTGATGTTGGTCTCGGTGGGGATCGCACTGGTCGGGTTGCTGCTGGCCCGGACGTTTTACTTGCAGAAACCGGCCTTACCGGAAAGGCTGAAGACGCGTTTTCGAGGCCTCTATATCACGCTGCTTAACAAGTATTGGGTGGATGAGATTTACGACGGGTTGATTGTCAAGCCAGTCAAAACCATCTCGACCTACCTACTTTGGAAGTTTTTTGATGTGATGCTCATTGACGGAATTGTAAATGGTACGGGTCACCTAATTCGCGGTGGCGGTGGCGTCTTTAGAAGAGTTCAATCTGGCTATACGCGTTCTTATGCTGGCTGGATTTTGTTAGGGGCTGTTGTCATTGTTGTCTATATTTCCTTTTCCTGATCACCTTAAGTGGGGCTAAGAGTTTGTGGAAAATGTCCTCTTAACCATTGTTACCTTTCTTCCTCTAGCAGGCGCTACCCTTCTCCTGGCCATTCGCAAGGATAATCTCAAAGCAATTCGCCTACTGGCATTAAGTACCGCCACCGCCACCTTCCTCCTGTCCTTGCCTCTCTTCTTTCATTTCGAGGCTTCGACTCCTGGGATGCAGTTCGAACAGCTTGTGACTTGGATTCCTAGTATAGGGGTCAACTACCACGTTGGCATCGACGGGATTAGCCTTTTTCTGGTGTTGCTGACCACTTTTCTCACTCCAATCACTATACTGTCTTCGTGGAATTCCATTGATCGACGAGTGAAGGAATACTTTATCTTCCTGCTTCTTCTGGAAACTGGAATGTTGGGCGTCTTCGTGGCTCTGGACCTTTTCTTGTTTTACGTGTTCTGGGAAGTCATGTTAGTTCCCATGTATTTCCTGATTGGAGTTTGGGGAGGGGAGCGTAGAATTTATGCTGCCGTCAAGTTTTTCCTTTACACCATGACAGGATCCGTTCTGATGCTGGTCGCCATCATCGCTCTTTATTTTTTCAATGGGGGAACGACATTTGACTACCTCACCATCTTGTCCAACGTGCAAACGGGTAAGCTAATCTTGACCGTCACTGAACAATCATGGCTATTCCTGGCCTTCTTCATCGCCTTCGCTATCAAGGTTCCGCTCTTCCCTTTTCATACCTGGCTTCCTGACGCCCACGTGGAAGCGCCAACGGCAGGATCTGTAATTCTTGCAGGCGTTCTTCTGAAAATGGGGACTTATGGAATGGTCAGGTTCTGCCTCCCTTTGTTTTCTGAGGCGACTCTGGAGTGGACACCTTGGATCAATGGACTTGCAGTTGTCGGGATTATCTACGGTGCTTTGGTGGCAATGGTCCAAACGGATATCAAAAGGCTGGTGGCCTATTCTTCCGTAAGCCATTTAGGCTTTGTCGTCCTTGGAATCTTTGCCGTTAATCAGCAGGGAATGGAGGGCGCCATTTATCAGATGCTTAACCACGGTATCTCGACAGGAGCACTATTCCTGATTGTGGGGATGATTTATGACCGCCGGCATACTCGTCTCATCCAGGAATTTGGGGGGTTGGCCACGTCTCTGCCAGTCTTTTCAACTTTTTTCATGATCGTCACCTTGTCTTCTATCGGCTTACCACTCCTGAATGGATTTGTAGGAGAGTTTCTTGTCCTCCTGGGGGCTTTTAAAGCCAATGTGACGTACACCGTGTTCGCAACTTCCGGAATTATTCTGTCCGCAGTCTACATGCTTTGGATGTATCAACGCGTGGTGTTTGGAGAAGTCACGAACGAACGAAACAAGGGACTACCTGATTTAAGTCTAAGAGAAAAATTCATTTTAGTCCCGATGACCCTCCTAATTATCTGGATGGGAGTTTACTCGCAAACTTTCTTACGAAAGATGGATTCTTCAGTAAGCCAACTCTTAAGTCGTTTTCAATCCACTGCTGTAGTTCTCAAGAAGTAAGGAAATACCCTGGTGAAGGATAGCCGATACAACCGTGCCTGAAAGCATTGCCTTTGAAATTCAGCAAATTTTACCCGATATAATCCTTTCCCTCGTTGGGATTTTCATATTGGTGGCCGGTCCTTTTGTCAGTAAGGCAAAGCAATCGTCCCTTGGCCTCATCGGACTGGTGGGTGTCATCGCTGCTTCCCTCGCCACTGCCAATCTGGTTGGAAACGATGGAAACTACTTTTCAGGAATGATCATTGTTGATCATTTCAGCATCTTCTTTCGTTTCACCTTCCTTCTAATCAGCGGCCTGACGATTTTGTCTTCGCTGGACTACCTGAAGAGGCAGAATCTAAATCTAAGCGAATACTACTCCCTCATTCTCTTTGCGACGGTTGGAATGAATCTGATGGCAGCATCCAACGAGCTGATCATGGTTTTCCTTGGCCTCGAGACCCTTTCCATCTCTTCCTATATCCTGCTGGGTGTGAAACGCACTGACCCGAAATCCAACGAATCGGCACTTAAATACTTTTTGTTGGGTTCCTTCTCCTCGGCTTTCCTGCTCTATGGAATCGCTCTGGCATACGGGGCCACGAAGACGACCAACTTAGAGTTCATTGCCAAGCGGATTCTTTCGGGCTCTGCCGACATGCGGTTGATTTATGTGGCCATGGCGTTGATGTTCGTGGGATTTGGCTTCAAGGTAGCCACCGTCCCTTTTCATGTATGGACTCCTGATGTCTACGAAGGTGCGCCCACTCCGATTACTGCATTTATGTCTGTCGGCCCTAAGGCCGCCGGCTTTGCCATTTTTATGCGGGTCTTCTGGGTGGCGCTCCCTACTACCTATGAGAAATGGGTAACCCCCATATGGGTTTCAGCCGTGTTGACCATGACTCTGGGAAATGTGGTTGCCATCGTTCAGAACAATATCAAGCGCATGTTGGCCTATTCCTCTATCGCCCA
>QHZQ01000214.1 GCA_003224725.1 Acidobacteriota bacterium
TAATGAGGTAAAGCCAGTCCTCGAAAAAATGGGTAAGAGCGTGGTGCGGGTTGGACGCATCGGCGCGGGAGGTTTTACCAAACTCTCCAATCAAATTATTGTAGCGGCCGCTTTGCAGGCCATCTCGGAAGCCCTGGTTTTGGCCCAAAAGGCCGGCGTTGACATTCAACTCGTCTACGAGGCTATTAGAGGCGGCATGGCCGGTGGGCGCACTCTGGACATGAAGATACCCACGCTCATTCAGCGCAATTTCGAACCGGGATTTAAGATGGATCTTCATATTAAGGATTTAAAGAACGCTTTGTTGGCAGGAAAATCTTTAGGAGTGGCCCTTCCTTCAACTGGATTAATCCATGAGCTTTTTGCCGCCTGTAGTGCCCAGGGGAAAGGGCAAAAAGACCATTCAGTCATTTATACTTTAGTTGAACAGTTAGCGGGATTGTGAGAAAGCCGTCCTGAACATTGGCTATCTTGCTTCTAGTGGGCTGGAATTACTTGAGGACTGCGTAATTGAGTAACAGGTTCCGCCTTACGCCCAGCCCGAGGGGGACTGCGTCACTATCATTCGCAAAGATCAAGAGGTGAGCCTATGAATTTAGTCTCAGAGCTGCAGCGAGAAATTAAAGGCCTGGTAAGCAACCAGGACCCCGATTTACAAGATGCCAGTCAGGATTTTGGGAAGATTCAATTGAAGAAGCCTGCGGCCATTGTTCGTCCAAGTTCTTCCCAGGATGTGGTCCAGGCTGTTCGCTTTGCCTTAGAGCACAATCTTTCTTTAACTACGAGGGGAGGCGCACATTCACAGAGCGGCCAGTCCTTGAACGAAAACGGTTTGATTCTGGACATAAAATCCTTGAATCGAATCATCGACCTCGACCTTCAAAGCCAAACCGTTCTGGTTGAAGGCGGAATTCTGTGGGGTGATTTGGTTAACGCCCTGCTCCCCCAGTCTCTTGTGCCCCCGGTGTTGACCAACAATTTAAATGTTACCGTCTCTGGAACTCTATCGGTCGCAGGCTTGGGAGTGGCCTCTCATCGGTACGGGACCCAGGCAGACCAGTGTGTCGAATTGGAAGTCGTGACGGGGACAGGTGAAGTCCTAGGCTGCTCCAGCGAACAAAATGCCGAACTCTTCAATGCCGTCAGAGCCGGACTAGGCCAATTTGGGATTATCGTTAAAGCCCGATTGCGTCTTCGCCAAGCCAGGTCTCACTATCGCACCCATTTCTTGCTCTATGATGACCTTTCCCAGTTGATGAAAGATGTTCGATTGGTCATGGAAGGAGAACGCTTTGATTTTATCGAGGCCTGGGCAGTGCCTTGTCCGCAGGGATTTCGCAAGACTGGAATGGGCCGTCAACCCTTTGCTGCCTGGTTTTTCCCATTACATTTGACCGAAGAGTTTGAGTCTACTACTGCCACCCAGTCTGAAGATAAATTGACAGGACTTGCTTTTTACAAGAAAGTCCATAGGGAAGAAGGTCCACTGCAGAACTTCTTGTACCGCCTGGAAGATCTATTTGCTTTGTGGAAACGTGCTGGCTACTGGGATGCCAGTCACCCTTGGGTCGAAACGGTTTTGCCCTGGCAGAGTGCGGGACCTTTTATTAACCAGGTGCTGTCTCAATTCCCTCCTCATGCGCTCGGAGGTGGGCACATCCTGCTTTGGCCGTGTCGCGGCACTATCACTAAGGTTCCTCTCTTTCAGACGCCTGAATCAGATTTTGTTATGGGATTTGGTGTCCTCCCTGGGGTGCCCAAACCCTTCCTGGCAGAGGCCCTGCCTCGATTAAGTCTCTTGAGTGATCTAAGCCAGAATGCTGGGGGAAAGCGTTATCTATCGGGTTGGATTAATTTTGACCTTGCGAAGTGGCAAGCCCACTTCGGCGACTATTGGGAAAGCTTGATAGAATTAAAATCCAAATACGATCCTCAAGGCATCTTGAACCCGGGATTTATTCCTTTGTCGAAAACACCGCCACAACAGGCCTAAACGCTTTTGGTGGGAAATCTCCCGGATAAACGACCTTTTCCAAGAACAAGCCCGAAGCTGGAGCCGTCCATTGACCTACCTCGGTGGAATGGGACTTCAAGAAGTCTTCGACTCGATCTATCTTAATTTTTTCCGCTCCCACCTGGACAAGAACCCCCACCAATCGCCTTGCCATTTTCCAGAGAAAATGGGAAGCACCCAGCCGAATCAAGATCAAGTCTTCAACTTGAAATAGCCGGACCTGCTCGACAACCACAAGGGTCGATCCTTGCTCTTGAGGCCTTTCAGTAAATGACCTGAAATCATGTCTTCCTTCAAAGAGCCGGCCGCAGGCTGACATGAGTTCCAGATGAAGGGTTGGCTTAACCCACCAGACATAGTTTTTGGCAAAAGCGGTTCGACGCGTCGAGAGTTGATAGAGGTAGTAGCGCGACAGGGCAGAATGTCGTGCATGGAATCGCTCGGAACTCGGTTCCACTTTTAAAACGTGAATATCGGCCGGCAAACGGTCGTTGAGTGCCAGTTGAATTTCGTCCGGAGGTCGCTTTTTTGCTGCCCGCAGATGGGCCACCTGAGCCAGTGCATGGACCCCGGCATCTGTGCGTCCTGACCCACTTAAGTCTATTGCTTCATCAAAATAATCCTTGGCCGCTCTTTTCAATTCCCCCTGGATAGTTCGGCCACTGGCCTGTTCCTGCCAGCCCTGATACCGAGTTCCTTTATATTCGATGGTCAGTTTCCAAGTAGGCATTAGCTCACAGTCTAATATACAGAATCGAGTCGAGATTTTATGAAGAAATCATCTATAATGGGCCATATGAAGTCTGGCCCTTCTCTTGAGGATCGTTTTCAAGGTTGCCTGTTAGGGCTTGCCATCGGGGATGCTTTAGGTTATCCCACCGAGTTTTTGACTCTCAGTCAAATTCAAGAGCGTTACGGACCTTCTGGGATTCAAGATTTGCTTGGAAACCCGGCCTTACATTCCGATGATACTCAAATGTCGATATCGGTCAGCTTGGCTTTGATCAAAGCAGGTCACGCGAGCGTCCATAAACTGATGGAAGCACTCTCTAAGGAATTCTTGAACTGGCTTCGAAGTCCCGAGAATGATCGCTCGCCAGGGAACACTTGCATTGAAGGTTGCCAGAGGCTAGAAGCTGGAGTGTTGTGGAACGAAGCCGGGATAGTCGAATCCAAGGGATGTGGCGCCAACATGCGAGTGGCGCCTATTGGTCTCTATTATTGGAACTCTCCGGAGAAATTGAGGTTGGTAGCTCGATGCTCTGCGTTGATTACCCACGCACATCCCGCCGCGCTCATAGCGGCTGAAGTGACTGCTTTCTGCGTGGCCTGGGCAGTTCAAGGAATGCCACCGGCGGATTACCTGGATCGAATAAGAAGCTTGCGCAACAGCTCTGTCGAAGCTTGGGACGAACCTCTGGGTGGAAGTTGGAAGCGTGGCCAGTTCGCCAGCCCACAGCATTACTTAAACGCCGGCTGGAATCAGGTGGCGGGGGAGCTCGACAAAATCCCTTCAGCGCTTTCTACAAATGCCCCAGATGTTTGCGAAACATTGGGAGGAGGATGGGTTGCCGAACAGGCTTTAGCCTGTGCCCTCGCCTGCGTGTTAATCACTCCAAATGATTATCGTGCGATAGTCCAACGGGGAGCTAATAGTAGCGGGGATTCTGACTCCATTGCTTCGATTGCAGGAGCTATCAGTGGAGCGTATTTGGGCGTAAATGCGATTCCCAGGGATTGGAGAAAGAAGATCGAGAATCGACAGACCTTGATCGACCTCTCGAAGCAACTTTACGTTGAGTATCAAAAAGAGCCGCTTTTAACTGGTATGTAGCTCGTGCTCTCCCTCTTGCCCAACCCGGCCGGCAGTGATAAATTTCCTCTGTCTCAGTCGCTTATCAGTTCTCACTTTTCTTCTAGTGAACTTCTTGTATGGACGGCAACAGAGTTTCCCGGCGTCAATTCTTAAGAACGACGGCTACCACGGCAGGATCTGCGTTGTTGAGCGCTGCATCTCACAAGAACGTGCGCGCGGCGAATGAACGCGTGCGGGTGGGTATGATTGGAATTGGCCTGATTGGCAAACGTCATTTACTGGATTTCATGGCTCAGCCGGATGTGGAAATCGCTGCCGTCTGCGAAGTCTATGAACCCCGATTGCAAGAGGGCATCTCTATAAGCGGTGGCCGAGCCGAGGGCTACAAGGATTTTCGAAAAATGCTGGATCGTAAAGATATCGATGCCGTTGTGGTTTCAACGCCTGACCACTGGCATGCCCTTTTAACCATAATGGCTTGTGCCGCAGGCAAAGATGCTTACGTGGAAAAACCGCTCACTCACGTAGTTCAGGAAGGCCGCTGGATGATAGAGGCGGCAAAATATTACGGCCGCGTCGTGCAGGTTGGGACCCAGCAGCGTTCCGGCCAGCACTATAAAAGATGCGTTGAGCTAATTCGAAGCGGGCATATCGGTGAGATGAGGAATGCTCGCATTACTTCATTCAGGAACGTCGTGCCAGGCTTCACAAGTGCCGTGGGAGCGCAGCTTCTGGCCGAAGCGGATTGGAACATGTGGCTGGGACCTGCCCCCTACGTTCCTTTTGATAGGAACCGATGTCTTTATCATTTTCGCTGGTTTTGGGATTACTCCGGGGGACAGACAACCAATTTGCTTTCCCATGATCTGGACATTGTACAGTGGGTTACAGATTCGGCCCCTCGGACCATCATGGCCGTGGGAGGCAGGTATTCTTTAAAAGGGATTGGGGAAACGCCAGACGTTTTTGAGGCGATTTTCGAATATCCCGGATTCCTGACAAACTGGTCCTGCCATGAGCTCTGTGCCCATAGCAACAACGCTGGGGCTGATTTGGAATTTTCCGGCACCAAGGGAACGTTGGCCATCACCCGCAGCGGTTTTGAAATCTTTCCAGATCCGTTGATCTCTCCCGAAGACCAGATTCCCCAATTCACAACCACCCGACGTGACAAGCCAGCATCCATTTTGCAATACCGTACGATGGCTTTAAAGAGCCATGGTTATGAGCAGATCAAAGACCAGTTTCAGCCTCACGTGCGTAATTTCCTGGACTGTATCAAGTCGCGCCGGCCACCGGTCTCAGATTTGGAGAGCGGACATAGAACCATTACCTCCTGTCATCTGGCTAATATTTCTATGAAAGTGGGCCGAACACTCCATTGGAATGTCGAAAAAGAGGAAATCATTGGCGATCCCGAAGCTTCCAAACTTTTAACCAAGAAGTATCGGGCCCCCTGGGATCAGGAGTTGAAGTCGGTCCTGCCCAAACCATCTTAATGCGAACTCCACGAGGTGATTATTGATGAAACCGATTTCAGACTCACGTAGGAATTTTCTCTACTCATTCTCCACTCTGATACTCTCGCAATTTATCAAGACAAAAGAAACGGCTCCGCCGGGAGCTTTTGGGATTGCCTACACCTCTTTCCCCATCCGGACTCGCCAGTCAGGTCAATCTCTGGAGGAGGGGGCAGATCCGATGATTCCGGCTGAAAAGTTCATCGACCTGTGCAAGTCTTTTGGAGGCGATGGTTGCCAGATGGATATATCTCAGCTGGCTTCAACTGAAGAAGCATATTTGAAACGGCTCCGGAGTGCTTTAGAGGAGAAGGGGATGTTTCTCGAGCTGTCGATAAATGCCAGAGCCTTGGAAAACTCAGACGCGTTGGCTCAAGTGGCCGCTACGGCTCGGGAGTTGGGGGTTTCCCGTCTGCGAACAGCCCTCAACGGCCGACGCTATGAAGAGTTTTTTGAGCTGAAAAAGTGGAAAGATTTCGCGGCGCACTGGCAGGAAGCCCTCCAGCAAGCTGAACCCGTACTCAAGAAACACCGTCTTTTGGTCGGCATTGAAAATCACAAGGAATGGCTGGCAGACGAACTGGCTGAGATGCTGGGCCGGTTGAATAGTCCTCACTTCGGAGCTTGCGTGGATTTCGGAAACAATCTAGCGCTGCTTGAAGATTCAGTAGAGGTCGCCCAAAAGCTGGCCCCTTACGTTGTGACGACCCATATGAAAGACATGGCTGTAAGTGAATATGAAGAAGGATTTCTTTTGTCGGAAGTTCCCCTGGGTCAAGGGATCTTACCGCTGGCAAAGATAATGGAACTCCTCCGACGCAGCCGATCAGATATTCACTTCTGCCTCGAAATGATCACTCGGGACCCGTTAAGGGTTCCCTATCTGGACGAAAAATATTGGGCTAGCTATGAAAAACGCGATGCCGTCCGCATTGACAGATTTAAATCGAAGATCCTCAGCCAGGCCTCAGCTAAGCCCTTGCCCCGGATTAGTGGGATGAGCAGCACCAAAATGCTGGCTGTAGAAGACGACAACATTCGTCGCTGCGTCTCTTATTCGAAAAGGACTCTTGGCTTGTAAGTCCTCGTCACTCCAAAGTATCTATGAAAAGCTCATATCCCTACTCCCTCGAAGTTAGCTCGTTTTGGCAGCTTGCAACGAGAATTTTGTTCTCGTTGTGTTGATCGCTACGGTCAGCCCGTCTTGCTAGGTTACTTGGTGCCCGAGACGTTCAAACTTTGGTCAAGTTTGTTAACCTGCCGTCCCCTCACCCAGGGAGCTTTCTCAAAGCTCCCATGCCTCTCCCATTGGGAGAGGGTGGCCGAAGGACGGGTGACGGGTCAGTTGCTGACAGAGCCGCACTCCTCGACGGTCTGAGGTTGTTCGCTACTGCTGGTTGTTGGTTTTTCCCATGTTGCACCGAACTGCCCACGACCACTGCGAACTGTGTGGTGATCATGGCCGTTCCGGAGAACTTTGGCAATGAAGATCCTCATGGCCATCCTGGCCTCAATGCTTTCCGTTTGGTTATTTTATTTCCTGGTCGAAGCCTTCTTCATATCCTTTGCATTGATCCCTATCTTCTTAGCCGGGCTCGCCGCTCTGATTCTTTTTCTATTTAGTGGGAATGTGCAGCATGTGATCTCCAGATTGTTTTTCATTATGGCCATCGAGTCTCTCATCGTCCCTTTGGCTGCGTTCTTGCACAGTTTGAACAGTGACCAGGATTTCTTGTCTGTGCTTCAGAAAGATAGCAGAAGGCCTGATTTCATTATTTATTTGCGGTCGGCCGGATGGGACACCGAATCGGTAGTCATGTCGGCGGTCTGAGGTTGCTAGCTCTTGTTAAATAACGCAACATTCTTACATTGCCTGAAGCCGAAGACAGGTGCAGGCTTTCAGAACCGTTCCGGCCGGCCGGGCCCATGGCTCGGTCCGAATTCAGGACTCCGGATCTCAATCGGGAAATCCGTGCTGAGATTGCCGCTTTGGCTGGACATTTCGATGTCGGCGTCCAGGTTGGGGGGCAGCTTCACATTGACGTCTCCACTGGCCTTGCGAAGAGTCGAGATTGGCAACCATCAGGCAACTTGCGCGTACGCTATCCGCCGGATCTTTGATGGACGACATCGTGCCCGGGAAAGATGAACCCATCGGGACGCAGGAACCTCGCGATGGACCGGAGTATTTGTATCGATTGGTAAAAGATCTATCTTATAGAAATAGTTTTTCCTTATAATCCTTTGATTATGTCTCGGACTCGATCTTCATAGGTGAAATTATGTTCAAATATAGGAATCAAACGTTTCAGTGCTTTCTTGCCTTGATTGCTTTTTTTCTGGTCAGTGCTGCTGTTCTACCGCATCGTTGGGCGCGAACCCCTTTCGGAGCCACTCAGGCAGCCGTCCAGGGCGTTGCGCCTCGATCCCCCCAGGAACAGCTGATCTACCACAACAACATCGGCATCGCTTTGCTGGAACAGTTCAGCTTTCGGGAAGCCATTGCTGAATTCTCCGAATGTCTTAAGACTAACGCCCGATTTGTACCTTCCCTGGTCAATACTGGCCTGGCCCACTTCTATCTTCAGGAATTCCCTAAGGCGCAGGAATTCTTATTAAGCGCTCTATCTCTTGACCCAAACCAGCCCAATGCTCTGTTCGCTATGGGCATGATTTACCGCAACCAGAACCAGATGGATCTGGCTCTGGACTCCTTTAAAAAGATCTTGGTAGCGGATCCGCAGGACTCGCAGGTCCTCTATCAAATAGGCCAGATTTATCTGAAGAAGCAGGACTACAACCAGGCCGAAACATTTCTGCGCAAGGTGGTGGAGCTTTCGCCTTATGACGTGGCTGCCTATTACAACCTGGCTACCACTCTCATCCGAAAAGGGAATCAGGCCGAGGGGCAAAAAGTGATGGAACACTTTACCCAGTTGCGGGAAAAAGGCGGAATCAGTTCCACTGGGACTCAATACGGCGAGCAAGGCAAGTACATGATGGCCATCGGTGAATACGCAGAGATCAAGGCACTGGCTCTCGGTGCTAGTCCAGCACCCGCTAAACCCATCCGGTTCGTAGATGCGACCAAGGCTGCAGGCCTTCACTTTCAGCATGGGGCACAAGTTGGGGCTGGAGCCTCCAATGAAGACAATGTGTCCCTCATGGGATCTGGCGCGGCATTCTGCGATTACGACAATGATGGCTTCCTTGATCTCTACCTGGCCAATAGCTCGGCAGATGCATCCAAGTCTCATGGCGCCCTTTATCACAACGATGGGCGCGGACATTTTCAAGAAGTAACAGAGAAAGCAGGTATTCACTTTACGGGTCTCGGAATGGGCGCCTACTGGGGAGACTTCAACAACGATAGCAAGCCCGATCTGTTTTTGACCAATTACGGCCCCAACGTTCTTTATCAGAATAACGGGGATGGTACTTTCACAGATGTGACCGCCAAAGCAGGCGTCGGCGGAGATCAGCACTGGCACTTATCGGCAGCTATCGCCGATTATGACCATGATGGCGATCTAGATATTTTTGTGGGGAATTTTTTGGAAGTAAAGGGACTGCTTGCGGGAAATCCTATTCGTCATTCCACGGACAAGACCACTGGCGGAAGCTGTCATCTTTTCCGCAACAACGGGAACGGCACCTTCACGGATGTGGCTGACGAGGCCAAGGTGAAGATCCCGCACGAGGCGATTACATCAGTCGCTTTTACCGACTTCGACAACCGCCGCGACGTGGACTTTTGGACGGTCAGCCTCAACCAGGGGAATCATCTTTATAGCAACCAACGGGTTGGTACATTTCGGGACATGAACTCGGTTCTGGGGCCGATTGCCAGTTTGAAGGCGCTGAGTGTCTCTGTGGGAGATTATAACAAAGACGGCTGGATGGATTTTGCTTTGGTCCCGCAGATCGGGGAACCTATCTTGATTAAAAATCAGGGCGGGGTGAAATTTGCTCAGGAGAATTTTCTCCCATTTTCCCAGTTCTTCGATTATGACAATGATGGAGACCTTGATCTGTTTCTGCTGGCGGGCGCCAGTCCAAAGGACTCCAACAACGCTGGTCCGGAACTTTGGGAAAACCAGGGTGGGAAATTTGTTAACGTAACCGAGAAAGTCGGTCTAGCAGCCTTTCGCGGCAAGGCCTACCGCAGCGCAACCTTTGGGGACTTCGACAATGACGGCGACACCGATATCCTCTTGACCGTCAACGGCGGCAGCCCAGTGCTTCTCCGCAATGACGGTGGCAACCAGAACAATTGGATCAAGATCCGATTGCAAGGCACTAATAGCAATAAATTAGGTATTGGAACCAAGGCTGAAGTTAAGTCGGGAACGCTCTGGCAGAAGGTCGAGATCAATGGAGGAACAGGCTATCTCTCTCAGAGCCCGCCGGAAGTGATTTTCGGGCTGGGAAATCACCGGTCGGTGGACGTTGTGCGCCTGCTCTGGCCAGGAGGAGTGCTGCAATCTGAAATTAATCTTCCGATCAACCAGACGAAGCTGATTCATGAACTCGATCGCAAAGGCACGTCCTGTCCTCTGCTCTATACCTGGAACGGGAGCAGTTACCAGTTTGTCACCGATTTCTTGGGAGGCTGCGCTATCGGCTATCTTGAGTCACCCGGACATTACAACACTCCCGACACCGACGAATACGTCAAGATCTCGAGCAAGCAGCTTCAAGCCAAGGATGGCAGCTATTCTCTGAAGGTCAATAATCAACTCGAGGAAGTGCTGTATATCGATCAAACCGAGCTTCTGGTGCTCGACCATCCGGCTGATGTAGACCTATTCCCCAATGAACGCCTGATGCCCGAGCCCCCCTATCCTCCATTCAAAATCTACACTGCCAAGAACGCGCGTCCTCCCAAAGCCGCCTGGGATGGTCAAGGCAAAGATGTCTTGCCTTTGATTGCCAAAATCGATCGAACTTATCCGGACAACTTCAAGCTCCTACCTTACAAGGGGTACGCTGAGGAACATGATTTGATCCTGGATTTGGGGGATCTGTCCAAAGCCTCCAACATCAACCTACTGATGACGGCCTGGATTGACTATGCGGATTCAACGGCCAATTTCAAGGCGCCCCAAGTCGGCGCCCAGCTTGTCCCACCTTACCTGCAGGTGAAGAATGCCAAAGGCCAGTGGCAGACGGTTATTCCCAGCATGGGATTTCCCGCCGGGTTGCCTAAGACCATGGTTGTGGACTTGACCGGAAAGTTTCTCACCCAAGATTACCAGGCACGTATTGTCACCAGCATGAGGATTTATTGGGATCAAATTCTGGTGAACACTTACTCCACTCAGCCTGCCCTCAAACAGTTTCGCCTGGCTCCACAAAAGGCGGAGCTCCGTTTTGGTGGCTTCCCGCGTGAATATAGTCCTGACGGGCACCGGCCTTTGCTTTACAACTACGATTGGATCGATCCCGTGGCGCCGTGGAAGAGTCACACGGGCGATTATACGGGCTTCGGCGAGGTGACCCCTTTACTCAAGTCCAAGGAAGATATGTATGTGATCATGCGAAACGGTGATGAAATTCAGATTGATTTCAGTGCTTCACAACTCCCGCCTGTCCCTGCCGGGTGGGAGCGGAGCTTCTTTTTCTATGCAGATGGTTTCGGCAAGGACATGGACCTCCACTCAGCATCCCCCGATAGGGTGACTCCCCTGCCCTTTCATTCCATGAGCGGATACCCATATCCCTCCACTGAAAAATATCCGGCTGACACAGCTCACTTGCGATATCAAAGGGAATACAACACTCGAAATGTGCCTTCAATGGTGAGCCAATTGCCAAGGTAGCGTCGACTTCAGTCTGTATCTTTAATTGAACTGAACACGGACGGAATCACTCACTGCCGGCGAACCTCTGGCCTTGGATCCACTTGATTCCCCTCCACTGGAGGGGTGTAAGGGTGGGTTGTTCCGGACGGGAAGGACCACCCCTGAAGGCTGAAGCCTCTTCCCCCTCCCGAGAGGGGATTTTCATGGGAGTGACAGTAGTCAGGCCAGCGCCCTCGGTTGACTCTCCCCCTCGCTCTTTGGGAGAGGCGTGGGAACTTTGAGAAAGGCTCCTGGCTAAAGGGCGCAGGCAATCTTTGGAAACGCCCGCTACATCAACTCCTGCGCCTCGCTCAAAGCTTATTGAAGAATGAGTGTCTTCGGTCTACCTTGGGTTGCGTTTCAGCTCGACCCTTGCGGCGCTCATAAACCAAGCCCTGTTCGATAAGTGTGTTTACTACGCGACCGTAGCTTTCGTCCAGCACCCGAACGATGTCTCGCATGGATAACCCATGATTGGAAAAAAGGTTACAGATCGTGACTTTCCGCTTGGCGACTGGATCCAGGAAGGTAGTGTTCGGTGGAGCCTTAAAATGTCTTTGGGTGACCTGGAACCCGTCTCGTTCCGGGCTAACCGATTGTGCCATGCTCATCACCCCATTTCCTGACAAAGGGCAAAATGAATATGATGCCGGAGAAATTAATCAGGGAGGAGGCCGCCTGAGTTTTTTGCACGTAAGTTAATCATACTCTCCTTGGCTGAACTTTCAATAAGATTCTTCAGGAATAGCAAGGCTCACAGTGTATCACTCTCCCAGTCTGTGTCAAATTCAGCAGAATCTGTTCAGCGGCTCTTACTCTGTTTAAGACCAGGCGGGCTAACGCTTCAGTCGAGAGAGCCGAGAGCGAAGAGACGACTGTTGAGATAGCACAGAGGCTGAGTTCGTTGCTGATAACCCGTCGAAGCCTTGACCGGTGTTGCCTGTTGCTGGTCAAGATGGGCTGGTCAAATGGTCTTGACAGGCCTGCAAACTGTCATTAAGATAGCAGGGCTTTTGGGCCGTTAGCTCAGGTGGTAGAGCATCTCCCTTTTAAGGAGAGGGTCGCTGGTTCGAGTCCAGCACGGCTCACCAAAGTGAACATCGTTGCCTCCACCCAANGTCACAGCGGGTTCTAACCTCTTGGTTTGCAATCTCTCCCCAGTCCTATCCCTTCCATCGGTCCCGTTCGTCTAGCCCGGCCTAGGACACCGCCCTTTCACGGCGGCAACAGGGGTTCGAATCCCCTACGGGACGCCATATAGACCAATGGCTTATTAAAAAGTTCAGAGTTTTGGCTCCCAGCTTGGCTCCCAATTTTTTGGCAAAAAAATTTATCGCTACCCCAGCGTCTTTCCTTTGACTTGTTGCCGTAGGGGAAAGACTCCATCAATTGATGCTGCTGCCTCATAAAGCAGTGCATCTCCGATATGGGTTGGATGCCGTCGTTGTCGTTTCATTGGGCCTATATAGATGCACCCTCGGTGTTATGGATCTTAAACAGATCCTATAGCGTTCATAAGGCTCAGCAAGTTTTTCTATTCAAAGACTTTTGAGGGTGGGAGTGATGTGCTTCCGTCGCTGTCTTCCGGTTTCTTGTCGCGGAAACACTTAACAACAACGATTTCGCATCGATCAGGTGTTCCGTCATCTTACGGCGGGCCTCGTCTGGCTTTCGATGATAGATAGCGGAGTAATGCTGACTAAGATGGCCCGATGGATTACCGTGAAGATCATGTGGCAAACTCTATTACCTGAGGCTCGAAAGATGGCTTCGTGGAAGGCTAAGTCTGCGTCGATTCTGGATTGGTCAGAATGACTGTTTTCCAAGTCGGTAATAGCTCGGCGAAGATCAGCCAGATCGTGACTGGTAGCCCGTTCGGCTGCGCGCGCGGCTAATTCAGACTCTACGATCAACCGTGCTTCGAAAAGTTCTTCATGGGAAAGGTCGCCCATGATGATCAGGAACTCAATCGGCTCGTGAAGAATCTTAGCAGCATCGGTATTGAGATAAGTTCCATCACCCACTCGTTGCGATAGGACCCCCATGAGTTGCAATACCTTCAACGCCTGCCGCAATGAGGACCGGTTTACCTGAAACCGCTTTGCCAGTTCGCGCTCAGGTGGCAACTTACATCCAGGAACAAATTTCCCTTCAGAAATCAAGCTCTTGAAACTTGAGATT